>JACCTC010000373.1 GCA_013812655.1 Deltaproteobacteria bacterium
GCCCGAGATGGAGCGAGCCAGCGAACGCTGGCGAGCGGGGCCTGACGAAGTAGCCGAAGGCGCCAGCGGTGAAGAACATGATGACGCTGTAGATCGCCGGCGGTATCGCCATCGTCGGGTTGTTCAGCAGCGCCGGGCTCGACGCGATCGCGATCGCGAGGGCACCGTTGTGGATCCCGATCTCCATGCCGATCGCGATCGCTTGCTTGCGCTCGACGCGCGCGAGCCGGGGGATCACGTAGCCGACGAGCAGGCTTGTCAGGTTGAACGCGAGCGCCGCGAACCCGACCTGGGCAAAAAAGGTCCCGATGTTCGCGCGCTCCTTCATGATCGCGGCGCCGACGAGGAGGATCAGGAAGACCAGCGAGATCAGGCGCACGGGTCTGTCCATGCGGTCGGCGATGATCGGCTTGCGCGAGCGGATGATCATGCCGATCAACACGGGTACGAGGACGATCGCGACGACCTGCAGCACCTTGCTGAACTGCAGCGGGATCGAGCGGCCCTCGCCCATGAAGTGCGCGAGCGAGAAGTTGACGATCAGCGGCAGCGTCACGAGCGAGAGCACGCTGTTCACAGCGGTCAGCGTGATGTTGAGCGCGACATCGCCCTTCGCGAGGTGCGAGAACAGATTCGCGGTCGCGCCGCCCGGTGAGGCTGCGAGCAGCATGAGCCCGACCGCGAGCGCGGGGCCGAGGTCGAACAGGTGCGCGATGCCGAGACACGCCGCGGGCAGTATCAGCATCTGGCACGCGAGGCCGATCGCGACTGCCTTCGGGTAGACGATGACGCGCTTGAAGTCGGCAACCGTCAGGCTGAGCCCGAGCCCGAGCATGACGATGCCGAGCGCGACCGGTAACAGCACGGACGTGATGACGCTCTGCTCCATGATCCTTACCCCGCGCCGAGCCGTGGTCGTACCACGGGCCGTCTCAGATCATGTTGGTTGCGTTGGCCACGGCGCCAGTGATACCGCCTCTGCATGCGTCCTCGCCTCGCCGTCGTCCTCGTCCTCGTCCTCGCGGGTTGTGGATCGTCGCCGGGCACGTCGCCCGCACCGGATGCGGCATCGCCGGATGGCCCGCCATCCGCGGCGGTCGAGGACGTCGCGACCGGGCTGACCGACCCGTCGACGATCTCCCTCGATGCGGCGCACGTGTACGTCGTGCACGACGCCTCGCAGATCTCACGGGTCGCGAAGACCGGAGGCGGCATCGTGCAGATCGCGACTGGCCAGCGCGGGCCGAGCAGCCTCGACGCGACCACCGACCGGCTGTACTGGGTCAACACCGGCACGCACTCGATGGACTTCCGTGACGGCTCGGTTCGGTGGTCGGCGAAGACCGGCGGCGCCGACAACGAGCTAGCGACCTCGTACTTCCCGGCCGCGCTCGCGGTCGACGGCGACACCGTCTACTGGGTCGAGATCGACGGCCAGCGTGTCCGCCAGATCGGTACGAGCGGCACCGGCGCGATGACGCTTGACGACTCACCGACGCACAAGACCTCGATCGCGGTCACGCCGACGCGCATCGTGTGGACCGCGAGCAGCGACATGGCCGACGTCGTGTCGATGAACCGCGTCAGCGGCGATCGCACGACGCTGTCGACGGCCGAGTACTCGCCCGGCTCGGCAGTCGTGATCGGCGACGACGTGTACTGGGTCGTCCGTCATGCGCTCTCGGACAGCGGCTCGATCCGGGTCTCGCGCAACGGTGCGGCACCCGTCGATATCGTGTCGGACGAGTACTACCCAGCCGGGCTCGTCGCGGATGGCAGCTCGCTGTACTGGACGAGCGATGGCCGCATCCGCACGGTCGCGCTCGCCGGTGGCGCCGCGCGCAGCCTCGTGACCGAGCGCGGCGCGATCGGCGGCCTCGCGATCGATGCCGAGCACGTGTACTGGTCGGAGCTCGACCGCGACGCGCTCGTCCGTGCCCGGTTGCGCTGAGCTCGGCTGTGTTGATCCGGCGTAGGCGTCGGCGTGTCAGTCCGCGATGCCGTCTTCGTCGACGTCGGTGACGACCCGCGCCGTCGGGAGCCGGGTGGCGGCACGCAGCGCCGAGAGCGCCACGACGTAGAACACGACGCCTCCGATCGTGTACCAGACGCCGCCGAACATGCCGGCCAACGCGATCAGCAGCAGGATGATCTGCGCGGCGACCCAGGAAACCTCGATCGAGAGGGTCACCGGCAGGAGCAGGAACAGGAACAGCCCGCGTGCCAGCAGGTACCACGCAGCGAGCAGGTTCTCGCGGAGGGTCTCGAGCTGCGGCGGCGACCCGTTCGGCACGCGCCACGATACCGCCGCGCAGTGCTCTTACATGAGTGTTCTCGCGCACGCCGTCCCAGGTGACCTGGGCAGGCTGCCGCGTACCGCCCGGCAGCTCGCTCTGCTACCTGGATTGCGCCCACGACGGCCCGCTCGGCGCCCCGGTGCCGTGAGCGCGGTCGCGGAGTAACCTCGATCATGTCGCCCCGCGCGTTGATCATCGTGAGCCTCATCGTGGCCGCCGCTGCGTGCCGTTCCGAGTCGCAACCGACGCAACCGGCATCCAAGGCGGGGCCGCGGGTGGCCGTCCCGCGCGCGGCGGATCAGCCGGCGCAGGCCGATCGGTTCGCCGACGCCCGCGACCGCATGGTCGCCGAGACCATCGAGGCGCGCGGGCTCCGCGATCCACGCGTGCTCGAGGCGATGCGTCGCGCGCCGCGCCACGAGCTCGTGCCTGCAGCGCTCCGAGACCGCGCGCACGAGGACAATCCGCTGCCGATTGGACACGACCAGACGATCAGCCAGCCGTACATCGTCGCGGCGATGACCGAGGCCGCGCAGCTCGCGCCCGGCGAGAAGGTGCTCGAGGTCGGCACCGGCAGCGGCTACCAGGCGATCGTGCTCGCCGAGATGGGCGGCCTCGAGATCTACTCGATCGAGATCGTCGAGCCGCTCGCGAGGCGAACCCACGAGCTGCTCGCGAAGCTCGGCTACGACAAGCTGCACCTCCGGATCGGCGATGGCTATCGCGGCTGGCCCGAGGCCGCGCCGTTCGACGCGATCATCGTGACGGCCGCGCCCGGCGAGGTGCCACGCCCGCTGATCGACCAGCTCGCCGTCGGCGGCCGCCTCGTGATCCCGGTCGGCGAATTCGGCGACCAGACGCTCGAGGTGATCGTCAAGGACGCCAACGGGACCACGTCGGAGACGCTGTTCCCGGTGCGATTCGTGCCGATGACGGGCGAAGCGCAGCGCAGCGCCGCGCCGCTAATCAGAGCCACGCGCCGATCGCGAGCACCCCATACAGCGCGAAGCGTGCCGTGAGCTCGCGGGCACCGGTGGTGTCCTCGATCGGCAAGAAGTGAGTCTGCACGGCGAGCTCGCTCGTCAGGTAGAGCCGCCCGAATAATGGCACCACCGCACCGAGGCCCGCGTCGACATGCGCGGCAGCCGAGGTCCGCGTCGGCGCGACTCCGAGGGTGACGAAGCGCTGCTGGAGGACCTCGCCACCGGCGGTGACGCCGAGATCGATGGTGACGCCACGCAGGTCCCACGCCTTCGCGACGCGGAGATCTAGCGCGAGCGCATCGGTCGTGGCGTCGAGCGTACGGTTCGAGAATTCGCCGCGACAGCCGACAACGCGCGGCGAGAACGTGACGTCCGCGCGGACCCAGACCCAGCCCGCGACCGCGCCGACGCACGCGCTCGCGCCGTCGATGATCGGGCTCCGGATCGCCGCGCCGCCGAACGGGCCCGCCACGCCGCGCAGGATCTCGCCGTGACCCTTGCGGACGAGCCGCGCATAGGTCGTGCGTGACAGCGCGCCTGTCGCGACGACGGTCTCGCCGCCACTCGCGACGGAGACGGTGCCCTCGAGCAGCGCATCGCGGGTGCGGCCGCGCACGACGTAGCGTCCCGGGCGCAGGCTCAACGTCCGCCGCGATGCGCTCGCGACGATCTCGCCGACGATCCGGCCCTGCGCGCCCTCGCGGACGACGAGCCAGGTCGCGGCGGCCGGGAAGGTGAGCCGACCGCGGCTGCGATCCTTGCCGAGATCCGCGAGCGCGAGGTCGGCGCGGCCGCGGAGATCGTAGTGGAACGTCGGGTGCTGCACGCCACGTACGGTCCGCGCGGACGCGAGGATGGTGTGATCGCGCGTGTAGCGAAATGCCTCGGCGACGGTGACGAGCTGATCGCCATCGTCGTCGGCGGCGCCCCGCAGGCCCGAGAGCAGGTAGTGCGTGAAGAACGAGCCGGCGAGCTCGTCCGATTCCTGGGCGTCCTCGCCGGCGGTGCTCGCGGTCAGCACGATCACGCCCTCGCCATCGAGCGCGTCGGTGGTCAGCGCGATCGCGGGTGCGGGGGTGCCGCCCTTGACGCGCGTGACCGAGCCCGAACGACAGGAGTCGATCACGAGGATCCGGACCTGGGCAGACGAGCCACGCACCAGCGCCTCGAGCTCGCGCAAGGCGAACCGGGTGTCGCCGAGGTGAAGCGTGTCCGCGTCGCCGTGACCGGAGTAGTAGACGAAGAGCACGGCCTGACGTCCCGCGCGCTGGCCGGTGCGGATGCGCTCGTTCGTCGCGATCAACGCACGACGCACCTGATCGGCGGTCTTGCCCCGCAGCACGACCTGGTTCTCGTCGGGGACGCCGCCGACCTCGCCGAGGAGCTCGCCGACTCGCTCGGCATCGGTCTCGGCGAACCGCAGGCGCTGCTCGTCGGCGGCCCCCGCGTTGTGGCCGATCACGACCGCGAACCGCTCGATGTCGGCGTGCGCCGAGCGCGCAGCCGCGAGCACGACCACGAGTGCGGCCGCCATCACGAGGAGCACGCGAGGCGAGGTCACCGCGGTGTCGCCTGCTTGACGAGGTTCACGTGATGCGCCGTGCAGCCGGCCGGCGGGGTGATCGGGCGGTTTGCCGCGAGCGCCGCGAGCAAGGGGTGCAACGGATGCGCGGCCTCGCACCACAGGACGACGAGCTGCTCGGCGCCCGGAGTCGCATCGAGCACCGTGCTCTCGGGGAACGATCGCGAGGTCCCGGCCGGCAGCGCGACCATCACGTCACCGCGCGACGGGACATGCGCCATCGCCCGGCCGCTGCCGTCCCTCCCGAGGACCGCGCCGAAGCCATCACGCGTGGCGGTGTAGCCGGCCTGCACGGAATCTCCGAAATGAACGCGATCGCCCGACGCGACGAGCGCGAGCCGCTCCGCCGGACCGGCCATCACGATCAGGCTCGGCCCCGTGCCCTTCGCACGCTCGCCGGCCTCGTCCTTCGGCCCCCGTGGCACGACGAGCACGACCACCGCCGCGGCCGCGAGTAGCGCCGGAGCCACCGCCCACCACCACCGTCGCGAGCGTGCAGGTGCAAGCCCCGGCCGCATCGCGAACGCCTCGCTCTCGCGGGTCAATAGCGCGAGCCGCGAGCCGCACGCGACACAGGTGTCCGCGTGCGCGAGCACCGCGGCCTTCGCGTCACCGGCGAGCTCACCCGCGAGCAGGCGATCCCAGCGCAGATCGGAGACGTGCAGCTCGTTGTCGATCACGACGCCTCCTTGTGCTCGCCGAGGCGGCCGGCGATCCGCGACAACAAATTTCTGATGTGACGAGGCGAGCAATCCATCACTTCGGCGATCTCGGCGTGGCTCATCCCGTCGAGGTGGTAGTAGACAGCCGCGCGCGCCTCGTCGTCCGTGAGCTGGGCGAGCACGCCGCGAACCTGTGCGCGTCCATCGGCGGTTCGCGGATCGATATCGCTCGCCCACGGCCGCACCTGCTCGTCGATCAACCGCAGGCGGTTCCTGCGATCGCGCAGCCTGGCGAGGCACGCGTGCGTGGTGACCGCGTAGAGAAACGTCGTCGGCGAGCTCCGGCCATCGAACTGCGACGGGCGCGCGACGAGGCCGGCGAAGATCTCCTGCAGCACGTCGCTCGCATCCTCCTCGCTCGCGAGGATCTGCCGGGCGCGACGCAGCACGCTGTGACCGTACGTCCGGTACAGCGCGTCGACGTCGAGCCCGGCCGCCGCCACTCAGCTCACCACTGCGGGAGATCGTTGAAGTCGACGCGATCGACGAGCTCGATATCGAGCGGGGTCGCCAGATCGCTCGCCGCCATCGACAGCTCGTCGCGGCCGGTGCCACCACACGCGGCGTACATCTCCTCGCGGGTCGGCATGTGGCTGTTGTCGGCGTTGAACAGATCGCTGATGCAGTCGAAGCGATCCTGGCGCTCGGCCTCGGTGAGGCGATGGACGTCGTAGAGGTGGAAGCCAGGCGCGGGCGTCCCGCGCAGGAAGCCCGCAACCGCGCTGCCGAGCGGCGGTGTCTCGGGCAGGTACACCAGCACGCGCCCGAGCTCGGCGCCGAGCCAGCTGTCCGTCACGGTGTGGTCCGGGTTGCCGGCGGGACCCGCGACAATGTACGCGACGCCGAACTTCATACCTTCCCAGTCGATCAGCATGTCATCGCTTGGCGGCGTGAAGATCGAGAGCTGGAACTGCGCGGGGAAGCTGCCCTCGACCTCGACGGTGTCGGCACCGATCAGCGAATAACCGCCGCTCTCGACCACCCAGACGACGGCGACCTCGGCGCTCGCGGTCGCGACGGGCTGGGCCGTGCGCACCGACCCGGTGAGCGTGGCGAGGACGGTGCCCTGGTGCTCGCCATCGACCTGCGAATCACACGCGGCGACGGAGAGCAACGACAGGGACGAGACGAGCGCGATCTTGAGCGACATGGGAGAGCTCCTGGAGGCTAGCGACCGCGGACCAGGCTGCGGGATATCCGAGCGTGGCGGGTCAGTTCGGGTTCGCCTGTTGAGGAGCGCGAGCGATCGAATTCCGGCACGACGATCCGAAATATCTCACAAGCCCAGAGGATCACGGTGCGCATTCCTCGTCGGCGCGACCCTCAGATTTCTGTCACCCGTTATCATTCGCGCGGATGGCCAAGACGCACACGACGTGGAAGGTCCTGCCGCACGGACCGATCGAGAAGCTCTCCGATCGGCTGTGGCGGATCGAGGGCAGCCTCGAGGGGATCGCGATGAAGCGCGTGATGACGGTTGTGCGGCGTGCCGACGGTAGCCTCGCGATCCACAACGCGATCGCGCTCGGCGCCGCCGAGATGGCCGAGCTCGAGAGCTGGGGCCCAATGCGCATGCTGATCGTGCCCAACGGCTTTCATCGACTCGACGCCCGCGTGTTCCGCGATCGCTATCCGGATGCGCGCGTGGTGTGCCCGGCCGGCGCGCGCGCGAAGGTCGAGCAGGTGGTCCCGGTCAGCGCGACCTACGACGAGATCGCCGATGACGGCGTGATGGAGCTGCAGACGCTCGACGGCACGAAGCAGCGCGAGGGCGCGATGATCGTGCGCGCCGGCGGCACTGACGTCAGCCTGGTCTTCAACGACGCGGTGTTCAACATGCCGCATGTCACGGGGCTCACTGGCTTCGTGCTGCGCCGCCTCACCGGCTCGACCGGCGGACCGCGGGTGTCGCGCATCATGACCTTGTTCGTGATCAGCGATCGCGCAGCGTTTCGCACCCACCTCGAGCGGCTCGCCGCCCTGCCCGGCCTCCGCCGCATCATCGTCTCGCACCACGAGACGATCGATCGCGATCCCGCGAGCGTGCTGCGCGCGGTCGCCACGGTGCTGTAGATCGCTCTAGATCACCGGGCTTTCCACTTGGCGAGCAGCTCCTGCTCGCGCTCGCGGGTCGGGCCGGCGCGCAGCGCGGTCGGATCGGCCAGCTTCGGCGGCGGTGCGCCCTTGGCTTGCGCGGCTTCCTGCAGCTCGCGAGTGACACGCACCCGGCGCTCGAGCTCGCGCGGATGCCACTCGCGGATCGCGGTCACGGTGTCGCTGATCGGCCGGAACTTCAGGCCCGCAGCCTCCGCGCGATCGTTACTCCAGCGATGGAAGCCCGCGAACTTGTCGACGGGCGCGATCCAGATCGGGAACGCGTTCTCGGCACCCATGCCGTGCTGGGAGAGCCAGGTCGCGGGGACCCACTCGAGCTTCGCGTCGTTCGCCGAGGCGGTCACGCAGGCGCCGAGCACGTCGCCCCAGCGACCGGGCTTCGGCGGGCCGACGGCGTTGAACGTTCCGGTCGTACCAGCCTCGACGAGCATGACGAGCCACTCCGCAAGATCGCGGACGTCGATCCACTGCACCGGATCGTCGGGCGAGCCGGGCGCGAGCACCTCGCCGCCCTGCTCGATCCGCACGGGCCAGTACGAGAATCGATCGGTGGGGTCGCCCGGCCCGACGATGAAGCCCGGCCGCACGATCACGGTGCGTCCGGGGAATGCGGCCTCCGCGGCTCGCTCGCACGCCACCTTGAGCCCGCCGTAGTGCTCGCCCTCGGCGCCCATCGTCTCGACCTTGGGATCGGCGAGCTCCGCGAGCTTCGCGGTCTCGTCGCCGCCTTGCGGTGGCGGGTCGGCATATGCCGAGATGCTCGAGATGAAGATGTAGCGCTCGGCGTGGTTCGCGAGCAACTGCGCCGACGCGGCGACGTGGCGCGGAAAGTAGCCCGAGTTGTCGATCACGACATCCCAGCTACGCCCGACGAGCTGCTCGAGACCCTTCGGCCGCGCGTCCGGACGCACGAGCTTGCCCTCGGGATCCTTGTCGTCGTCGGCGGGTAGCTCGGGATCGCGGTTGCCGTAGAGATGCTCGACCTCGATCTCGAGCGGCAGGCTCTTCTCGCGCTTGCCGCGGTTGAAGATCGTGATCTCGTGACCGCGTGCGACCGCGGCCGCGATCGTCTTGGGACCGAGGAAGCCGGTGCCGCCGAGGATCAAGATCCGCTTCTTCACGGGCGTGGTCGGACGCGGACGCGGCTGCGGCGCGGTGCCGGAGCGCGAGCACGAGACAGGCAGGAGACCAAATGCAGCCGCAGCGAGACCACCGCGGAGCAGGTCTCGACGATTCACATCACGACGAGAGCTCGACATCGTCGCGAAGCTAGCGCGCGCCGCTTCGTCGTGGATCACCGAACGCTACATGTTCGCGCGTGGTCGCAGCCGTCGCAGTCGGTCGCACGATGTCGCGCGACCGATGATCACGGAGTTTGGGGCACCACGACAGCCACGACTCCTCGTGATGTCGCTACAGCAGTCCGGCGGACTTCACGTTGTTCGCCTGACACCAGCGTCCGAGCTCGGGCTTGAGCTCCTTCTCGAGCCCTTCCGGCAGCGCGTACGTCTTGCCGTTGAACCAGATCCCGCGCGTCCACATCGTGTGCTTGATCTGCTTGATCTGCTGCGGCTCCATCACGAGGCTGCCTTCACGTTCCTGCACGGCGCGAAACAACGTGGGCTCGTCGAAGACCGGCGCAGCCTGGCCTGGCGTCGGCGTACCGAACGCGGCGATCGCCCCGCCGATCAAGCCGCCGAGACCCTTGCCGATCGCCATCGCGAGCCCGCCCTTCTGACTCTCGCAGATGAAGAACAGCCGCGTCTGCGACACGAATAGCTGACCGGTGAGCCGCGTCATTCCGCGCTGCATGATGATCGGAAACGGCCCGAGCGGCGCGCTGCCGGCATACGGCTGGCCGTGCGGACCTTGTTGCGTCGGCGGATAGCCCTGCGGCGGTGAATAGCCCTGCGGACCCGGCGGTGGATAGCCGTGCTGCTGCGGAGGCGGCGGATAGCCGTGCTGCTGCGCAGGTGGTGGATAGTGGTGCTGCTGCGCAGGTGGTGGATAGCCGTGCTGCTGCGGAGGCGGATAGCCATGCTGCTGCGGTGGCGGTGGATAGCCGTGCTGCTGCGGCGGCGACGGATAACCCTGCGGCGGTGACGGCGGATTACCGTACTGCTGTATTGGCGGCGGATAACCGTGCTGCTGTGGCGGCGGGAAACTCGGGGACGGCGGCGGATAGCCTTGCGGCGGGCCACTTGCGACGGCCCGACCACACGCGCCGCAGAAGCCACTGTTTGGTTGCAGCGTGGTGCCGCACTGGCTGCACGTCATCATCCCTCCTTCTCGGTTGTCGCATATTCCTCGAGCGCTCGATGATAGCGCGCGCGCGTTCGGCGGCGTGACTTTGGTGTGCTTCCAAGCGATCCATCGATGCAGTCGCGCGCTCGTAGTGTCCTGCGAATTCGCTGCGAGGAAAGAAAGAGTCAGGTGAGGCATCGGCGGAAGCACGGTGAGTTGGTCTATCGTCCGAGTCGGGGATTCCGGGGGGGCGGCCAGACGCGGGAGTAGCTGATCCAGCCGAACACGCTCGGCGTGTTCCAGACCCACTACATCAACTCGACCGATAACCCGATCGAGGTGAAGTCGAGTCTCAAGGCATTCGGCATGGCGCCCGGTACGCCGTACACGCAGACCGACGTGTTCGTCACCTACAACGAAGCGATCTCGGTACCGCCCAACGCGGTCGACGACGTCGAGACCGCCTCGTGCGACGTCCCGCAGGGCAAGTTCTGGAACCTGTCGACGCACTCGCACAAGCAGATGAAGCGCGCGTTGATCAAGGACGGCGATACGACGGTGTTCGAGACCACCGACTACGACCACCCGGGCGAGCGACTGTTCGACGCGCCCTTCTACACCTTCAACTCGAGCAAGCTGACGTGGGCGTGCACGTACACCAACGACGGTGACAACGCGAACCGCGTGGTCAGAGCCGGCGAGAGCGCGGTCGTCGACGAGATGTGCATGGGCCTCACGTATTACTTCCCGTCGACCGGCCCGAAGTTCTGCACGTACAAGGCTAACGGCACCTGCCTCTGTAACTGAGCGCTTATCGATCGTCGCCTCGCGCGGCGGCAGAACTTCTGCTGATACAGTAGGGCTTCTGCATGCCAGGCACGTCGTCCATCGCCGCCCCGATCCGCTGGATCCTGAGCGTCGTCCTGCTGCTGGTGCTCGCACCGCAGCGCGCTGACGCGCAGACCAGCCGGGACGATGCGGTCGTCTCGATCGGCGTGGTGCCGCTGCGTGACGGCAAGTTCGACCAGCGCATGATGGGCGAGGCGCAGACGATCCGGAAGACGATCGAGGTCGCGATCGGGACCAAGGGTCGCAAGGTCCTCGGCCACGAGGACATGATCAAGCTCCTCGGTGCGGGCTACCTCGACGCGCTGATCGCGTGCGCATCGAAGGAGGACTGCGTCGTCAAGCTGCTCGCCCCCATCAAGGACCAGTTCACGTACGCGGTGTACGGCGACTACGTGGTCGTCCAGGGCCGCTTCAAGCTGCGGCTCCGCGTGATCAACCTCGTCGAGGGAAAGCTCGTGAGGACGACCGACTACCGGGTCGCAAGGAACATCCTCCTCACGCCGGATCGCTGGCGGAAGTCGCTCGAGTTCGCGTTCGTCTCGCTTCTCAGGGATCTGCCGCTATCGGATGGCACCGAGCCGGACATCACGCCGCCGGATGGCACGCCGCCGGATGGCACGCCACCGGATGGCACGCCGCCCGACGGCACGCCGCCGGATGGCGCCGACGCGGGCCCCGTGCTCGAGCCGATCACGATCGGCCCCGACGACGACGGCCAGCCGTTCATCGACGCCGAGGCCGTCGACGAGGCGAGCCGCGGCGCGGTGCTCCACGGTCATTTCCAGCAGTACATCGCGATCGGCATGGTCGGCAAAGGCGGGATCGCCGGGTTCAAGAACGACTTCCTGATCTTCGACGACCGCATGCAGCTCGACTTCGAGAAGAAGGTCGGCCCGTACAAGCTGATCGGCCGCCCGCAATTCGAGTACGACTGGTTGACCAAGCAACTCGACGTGAAGTTTCGCGAGATCTACGCGGTCACCAACTTCGATCACCTCGAGATCTCGTTTGGCCAGCGGATCCTCGCGTGGGGCATCACCGACTTCTGGCCGGTCGTCGACATCGTGAACCCGCGTGACTTGTCGACCCTGCGGAACTGGCGGCCGATCGACGAGAAGCTGCCCGCGCCGATGCTGCGAACGGTGGTGAGCTACGGGCAGCTGTCGGTCGAGGTCGTCGTGATCCCGTTCCTCGGCGAGTCCGCGTACCAGCTCGAGCAGACCTTGCCATTCGCGCTGCCGATTCCCGCAGGCGTCCCGCTCACGCTGACCGAGTTCGAGGTCAACCAGGACAACCTCGGCGGCGGCATGCAGATCAAGCGGCAGTTCGGGGACTGGGCGCTCTCCGCGTATGGCCTGCTCGGCCGCGATCCGCTGCCGGGGGTCGTGCTCGCACGCAACATGGCGACCATGATGCCGTCGATCGAGGTCTTCAACGAGCGCATCGCGCTTGCTGCCGCCTCGGTGCAGGGCTCGCTCGACGCCATCGATACGATCGTCAAGGCCGAGGCCGCGTACTACCACCACCCCGACGACACCTGCGAGGGTCGCCGCGCCGAGCCCGACGAGTTCGGGCTTCCGGGTTGCTCGTACTTGCGACGTACACCGATGGCTCGCGCCACGCTCGGGTTGGAGCGCAGGGTCATCACCGGCCTCGACGCTCATCTCCAGCTGATCGCCGAGCGCACGGCCGCGGGTGACATCGACGAGACGCCGCCGATCATCCGGTTCCAGTTCCAGCAGTTCGAGCAGCAGCGCGAGCTCAACCCGATCACGACCCTACGGCTCCAGGGCAACTGGCTGAAGAACGACTTCCGGCCGATGCTGTTCGCCTACTGGGCCCCCGCCGACAAGGACATCTTCGTGAACCTCGACCTCGAATATCATGTGGCCGACGGCATGGCTCTCGCCGTCGGGGGCTTCTGGTTCGAGGGATACGCGCATAAGGGCAAGACCTACACGCTGTTTGGTGGCCTCGAGAACGTTTCCCACGCGTACTTCCGTGGGACTGCGTGGTTCTGAATAAAACCCGCGCATACTCGGTAAACTACATGATGACCTTGGAATCCAAGATGCCGCGCATGTTCCTGGCCACGGCCCTCGGTCTGGTGCTGATGGGTGGCCATCTGCCCGAAGCGGCAGCCCAGCCCCAAAAGCCCACTCCTGCGAAGCCGGGCACCCCCGACGGGGCCAAGCTCATGACCTCGGTCGAGGATCGGCCCGACGGCAAGGACATGACCGCCGACGTCACTCTCGAGATCCAGCCGAAGACCGGCTCGAAGCGGATCCGGCAGTTCTCGCTGCTCCGCAAGGAGTTCACCGGGATGACGAAGCTGGTCACCAAGTTCATCTCGCCGGCCGACGTTCGCGACGCCGCGTTCCTCGTCTGGGACGAGCACAACAAGGCCGACCGGCGATGGCTCTACCTCCCGGCGATCGGCCAGGTCCGCAGGCTCGCGAGTAGCGAGGACCGCACGAGCTTTTTCGGATCCGACTTCGTCTACGAGGATCTAACCAACCGCGATCCCGATCTCGACACCCACACCTTCGTGGCCTCGCAGAAGGTCCCTGGCCCCGGCGGCGTCCAGTGGGATTGCTGGGTCGTCGACTCGGTCCCCAAGGATGCGAAGAAGGTCGATTTCGTGAAGTACCGCTCGTGGATCTGGAAGGATGATCCGCTGTTGATGCGCCAGGAGTATCAAGACGCCGCGGGCAAGGTGATCCGGCGGGGCGAGCTGCGGAGCATCAAGAAGATCCAGGGCATCTGGACCTGGCACCAGGGCACGATGCACAACCTCAAGACGGGCTCGAAGACCCTGCTCGAGATGAAGAACGTCAAGTACGACACCGGCGTCGCCGACGAGCGGTTCACCGAGACCCAGCTCAGCCGCAACGCACCCTGATCTGTCAGGCGTGCCGCGACGTCCATCGTCGCCGTCACCAGCAGCACCGCGCTACGGCGTGCAGACCACCGGACCGAACGGTCAGCGTCCGCCGTCTGCGCCGTAGCGGGACGACGCGACCAGTTCTTGGCGGCGCAGCGGCCCAGCTCGAGTCCGTCCGTTCGCATCGGCGCCGACGCCGATCGGGCATGAGCGAATGCGCGTCACCGACGGGCGATCTAGCCCGCACACGCCACGGTGCCACGTCCTGACGCCAAGGCGGGCTCCACGAAGCCCCTGGCCCCTCCTGCCGGGTGGCACGCGCCACGCAGTAGGTCCGAGCATGCACATTCTCTGGATGCTCATCATCGGCCTCATCGTCGGCGCGCTCGCCAAGTTCATCATGCCGGGCAGGGATCCGGGCGGCATCATCGTGACGATGCTGATCGGCATCGCGGGCTCGTTGATCGCGGGATTCCTCGGTCGCTCGATGGGCTGGTACGCGCACGGTCAGGGCGCGGGCTTCATCGCGTCCATCATCGGTGCGCTGATCCTGCTCGCCGGCTACCGGTTCCTCGTCCAGCGCCGCGCAGCGTAACTATTTCCTGGCAGTCGCCAGGTCGCGCTTGAGCTGCGGGCGGCACCAGTCGCCGTCGCAAGCGACAAGCGCGAGCTGGAGCGCGGCGATCGCGGAGCGCCGATCGCCTTTCGCGCGCAGCGTGTTGCCGAGATCCTGGAGCAGCAGTGGGTTCATCCGACCGTCGATGACGCACTTCTTCGCCTGGATCGTGGCGATGTCCTTCGCGGCGGCGGCGACGTCACCGTGGAGGGCCATCACCTGCGCGCGATCGGTGAACGTGTCGCAATCCGGCGGCGTGAGCACCGCCATCGCCTGACCGATCCGCTCGATGGCGAGAGCGTGTTCGCCCGCCTCCGCTGCCTTCGTGGCCTCGACACGAAAGCCGATCACGACATCGCGCTTGATCAAGCGCAGCGACGTGCGCGGGCAGACCGCCTGCGTGACCTCGAGCGTCGCGTCGTCGGCGGGCACGAAGCGATCGCCGGGATACAACATGCCTCGGAGGCGGACGCCCTTGCCCTCGAACGGGCGCAGATCGAGGCTCGCCGGAACGCCGATCCGGTAGGCACGGCCGTCGACGCTGTAGAACGCGTTGTCGACGACGCAGCCGGTGAGCGTACGCGCGACGCCCTTCGAGGCTTCCGCGGCGGGCGTGGCCGCGAAGACGACACCGGCGACGAGCGCGATATGCATGAGCCGTTGCAGCATCGCCCCATGCTACCGCGTGCTGGCCTCGCGTTAGTATGCGGCGATGCAGGAGCTATGGGGACGACTCGAAGCATGGGCGCAAGCAAACGCGAGCAAGTCACTGGGGCTGCGCCCCGGGCTCGACGAGGCGGCCATCGCGGCCGCCGAACAGCAACTCGGGGTGACACTCCCTACGGATTACCGCGCGTCCTTGCTGGCGCATGACGGTCAGGACGGCGAGGCGGAGAATCTGTTCGAGTGGCTCCCCGGTTGCGCGCCGCTCAAGCCGCTCGCCGCGGTGCTCGAGCGCTGGACGGAGGAGCAGGATCTCGCCGGCGAGTTCCCGGATCCCGAGAACCGCACCGAGGGTCCGCGGCACACCGTGCTGTGGCATCCGCGGCGCATCCCGATCGCCGGGAACCAGTGGTGGGATGGCGACAACACGTATCTCGATCTGCACCCGAGCGCGACCGGCAGCTCCGGGCAGATCACGACGTTCGTGACCGAGTGCGATCTCGAGTGCGTCGGCTCGAGCCTGCGTGACGCCGTCGAGCGCTACCTGACCGCGCTCGAGTCCGGGGACTGGGTGTACTCGGCGGCGAAGCAATGCGTGACGCCCAGAGCAGAGCCTGCGGATCGATACCCGAACGAGTCGAGGCAGTTCGCCGAGTACATCCGTGGCGAGCTCGAGGCGCCGGCGAAGCCCAAGGCCAAGGCCGCGCCCTCGAAGGCTGCCGCGAAGGCCAAGGCCAAGGCCAAGGCCAAGGCGAAGGCGACGACGAAGGCGACGACGAAGGCGAAGGCCAAGGCCAAGGCGACGACGAAGGCCAAGACCAAGACCAAGGCCAAGGCCAAGACGAAGCCGAAGACCAAGCCGAAGCCGAAGGCCAAGACGAAGCCGAAGACCAAGCCGACGCGCCGGCGCTAAGCGCGAGTCAGCGGTTCCAGCTCGCGAGCTCGGCGACGACGTCGGCGACCGGTACCTCGACCACGCGATAGCCGTCGCCACCGAGCAGACGAGCGACGAAGCCCGCCGGCCCCTGGCGGCGATGACATGGCACCTTACCGCCGGCCGCCGCGAGCTGGGCGAGGGCGCGGTCACCGGCGTCGCGATCGATGACGCGCACGACGAGCGCGACGTAGATCCGGGTCAGGACTGAAGCGTGCGCGAGCATCGCATCCATATCGACCCGCAGCGCCCGGAGCTCGACGCGCGGTGCCGTCACGAGCTCGAGGAACCGGTGCGTCCAGACGCCGTCGATGTCGCGGACCCGGATGCCCTTCTCCTTGAATTCGAGTGCCTGCGCGCTCGGCAGCTCGAACCAGCTCGCATCACCGAGTGCTGCGAGCCGCCCGGTCCATTCGCGTACGTGCTCCTGGGCGGCGTGTGCCGGATGCAGCCACTCCTCGCCGTGGATCCAGCGCACGGCCTCGGCGAGCCACATCATCCGCGGCGAACAGCCACCCGGCCAGATCACGCATGGCCGGCGATCGTCGTCGTGGATCGCGAGCATCGCGCGGGCATCGCGGCCGAGCGTCCGCAGGAGCAGCGCGGCATAGATGACTGCGCCCGGCTCGCCGTCGCGAACGAGGCGAGACAGCTCCGGCTCGAGACGCGCGAGGGCGTCGCGATCGGCGGCCAGCGCCTGATAGGCGTGGAGCGCCGGCGATACGAACGCGGCCACACCTTTCGGACCGAGATCGACCGACGAGCCCACGCTCGCGAGGAGATCGAGGTGCGTGCGCGCCGGGTCGTCTGGCACCGCCCGACGATAGCGCTACGGCTGCGCGGGCGTCCGCGGATGCGCGACAAAGAAATCCCAGCGTGCGAAGCCCGGCACCGTCGGCGTGCAGCTCCGAACGTGGACGACGCTGCGCGTACCGGACTCAACCCGCGAGCTTGCCGATCACGCCGACGACGAACAACACGAGGACCAGGGCCGCACCGGCGACCCAGGCGATGTTCGGCGGAGTCCACGCAAACGCGGTGCGCACCGGAGCGGTCTCGACGAGGCTCTCGCCGGACTGCACCGGGATGCCCTGCGGCGTGCGGATCGGCATCGGCATCATCGGCGTCAGCTGCGGGACGCGGCCGCGCTTCTGCTCGAAGACCCACGCGACCCACGCGCTGATGCCCTGCTCGGTCATCGCGTTGCCTGGCTGTGCGCTCAGCGCGCGGATGCGATCGCGCATCGCGCCGGCAGATTGCCAGCGACGCCGCGGATCGCGCTCGAGCGCGGTCATCACGATCTCGTCGAGCTCGGGCGTCACCTTGGGGTTGCCGATCGACGGTCGCGGGATCGGCATCTCGCGCACGCGCTTCACGGTCTCGAACGCGTCGTGGCCGTCGAACAGCCGGCGGCTCGTCAGCAGCTCGTACATGATGATGCCGACTGCCCAGAGATCGGCACGGTGATCGAGCTTGCCGCCGATGTATTCGGGCGCGATGTAGCCGTACTTGCCCTTGATGACGCCTTGCGCCGTCTCCTCGGTTGTCACCTTCGCCTTCGCGAGCCCGAAGTCGATGAGCTTCAGCTGGCCCGTCTCGGAGACGATCAGGTTCGCCGGCGTGACGTCGCGATGGATGATGTCGAGCGGCTTGCCGTGCTCGTCACGCTGGTTGTGCGCGTGATCGAGCGCGTCGCAGAGCTGCGCGGCGAGCAGCAGGGTGACCGGCTGCGGGACCGAGCCGACCGTGACCCGGCAATGCTCGACGAGCTCCTTGAGCGTCGGTCCGCGCACGTACTCCATCGCGATGAAGTACGTGCCGAACACCCGGCCCGAATCGTAGGTGGCGGCGATGTTTGGATGGTCGAGGTACTTGAGCAGCCGCGCCTCGTCGAGAAACAACGCCACGAGCTCTCGCTGCAACGTGGGAAACAGCCGCTTCAATGCGAGCTGCTGGATGCCCTTCTTCGTGGTGAGCTCGGCGCGGTGCACCGTGGCCATCCCGCCCTTGCCGATCTGCTCGTACACGAGGTACGGGCCATACCGTTCGGGGGCTTCCACCGTCACCATTCTATCCGATCGCCTGCCGGCAGCTGCCGGGAGCTACGTCAGCGGCCGCGCGACCACGCGATTACGGCCACCGCGCTTTGCCTCGTAGAGCGCCGCGTCGGTCACGCCGATGAAGTCGTCGACGCTGCCGATGTGGCGATCGGGAATCATCGCGACGCCGACGCTGACCGTGATCGGGATGCGTTCGTTGCCGAACACGATCTCGAGCTGCTGCACGGACGCCCGGATCCGCTCCGCGATCGTCTGCGCTCTCGAGACCTCGGTCTGGCGGCACAGCACCGCGAACTCCTCGCCGCCATAGCGGGCGAACACGTCCTCGGTACGCACGAGCTTCAGCACGTGGGCGGCGAGAGCGGTCAGCACGCGGTCGCCGGCGAGGTGGCCGCGCGTGTCGTTGACCTTCTTGAAGTGATCGATGTCGAACAGGATCAGCGAGAGCGGTGTGCGATGACGCTGCGTGAACGCGAACTCGGCGCCCAGGCGATCGTGGAAGTACTTCTTGTTGAAGATCTTCGTGAGCCCGTCGCGCAGCGCCGAGTCGTACATCTGGCGCTGGAAGTTCTCCTCGAGCTGATCGTTGTAGGTGAACTTGAGGATCGTCGTCTCGCCGACCTGGATCTTGTCGCCGTCGCTGAGCTTCTGGCTCTCGATGCGCTTGCCGTTGACGAAGGTGCCGTTGCTCGAGCCCAGATCCTCGATGAACGCCTCGCCGCCCTCGATGAACAGCCGGCAGTGCCGCCGCGACATCTTCTCCTCGACGAGCCGGACATCTGCGTCACCACCGCGGCCGAGCACGGTGCTCTCCTTCAGCGCGATCATCTCGCCGACCTGCGTCCCCGCGATCACGATCAGGTACGCACGGTCCTTGCTGAGCTCGCCGAAGTCCTCGGCGCTGGCTCCGATGACGGTCGAGTCATCGAGATCGTCTGGATCCATCAGCCCATTGTAACAGCGTGTCCGAGATCGTGTCCTTGTGACCTCGGAGGCGCGGGCCTATTTGTGGGTTGTGAGAGCTTCCCTGTTCCTGGTGTTGTGTCTGGCACCCTATCCATGTTCACGCGCCGTCCCGAGCCGCGCCATCGTCGGCGGCGCCCCTGTCACCCCCGATGCGCTGGCCCTCGACGGCGACACCATCCTCGCCTCGCGACACCTGTCTCGCGGATATCCCGCCGTAAATCCCGATGGTTCCGTCAATGCCGTCGTCGAGATCCCGAGCGGGACGACGGCCAAGTTCGACGTCGACGAGGACGCTGGCACGCTGCGGTGGGCACGCAAGCGCGAGGACAACACCCGTCGCGAGATCGACTACCTCGCCTACCCCGTCAACTACGGGATGGTTCCGCGCACCCTCGCCGCCGACGGCGACCCACTCGACATCATCGTGCTCGGCCGCGGCATCGAGCGCGCGCATGTCACCCCGACCCGGATCATCGGCGTGCTCAAGATGGCGCACGACGACACCCGCGATGACAAGTTGATCGCGGTGCCGCTCGAGGCCGCGCTGCACAACGGGTTCTCGCGGCTGCGCGACCTCGGCGAGCTCGACGAGGACTATCCCGAGACCCGCCACATCCTCGTGCTGTGGTTCTCCCACTACTGGGGCAAAGGCGCGACCGAGGTCGTCGGCTGGGGCGACGCCGCCGAGGCCAAGGCGATCCTTGACGACGCGATGACGAAGGTCAGCTCGCCCGCGGCGGGACGCACTGCGCCACCCGGTTCGCGAGATCTTCGTCCTCGAGGAGCACCGCCATCCGGCTGGCTCGCTGGTTCGCCGAGCGTGCCGCATCTCCGGTGAGCACGCGGCTCAGCATGTTGAGCGCCATCACGCGCATGCGCAGGAGCCCACCATCGCCGGCATGCTCGGCCGCGCGCGTCGCGAGCTCGATCGCCGCGTCGACCTCGCCGAGCTGCCAGGCGCAGTACGCGAGCCCGACCGCCTTGCGGAACGCCACGAACGGGATGTACGGCTCCTCTTCGATCGCGGCATAGAGCGCGCGGGCCTCGACGAGCCGTGGCGGTTCGCCCTCGAGTGGCCGCGTGAGGTGATGCGCGCGTTGATCCTGGAGGCGCGCGCGGTAGGCGCGTTCGTCGGCGTGTGGAAGTCGACCGCTGTCGAGCTGCACGATGATCGAGCGATAGTGGCGGTCCGCAGCCACGTGGTCGCCCGCGTCCGTCTCGATCCGGCCACGCAGCAGCGCGCACTCGATCTCGGCGGCGAGCCCGGCCTTCGGTGCCTGGCGTTCGGCCTGCGCGAGCGCGTGCTTGCACGCCGCCAGATCGGCATGGCCGAGGTGGGCGTGCGCGATGCCGACCTGGATCCAGCTCGCGAAGCGCGACTCCGCGATCGGCGGGCGGTTCCACAGCATCAGGTGCTCGAGCCGGAAGCCCCACGGCAGGTCAGCGAACCGCGTGTGGTACTGGCCCATCCACTTGACGAGCTCCTCGATCGGCGACGTGAAGCCGAAGTAGCGGAGCATCCAGCGACCGTACTGACCGCCCGGCTTGTGGCCGCGCCGCGCGAGCCGCCGCAACCCGCGCTCGACGGTCTGTGCGTCCTGCGAGATCGCGACCGCGTCACCGACACGATCGATCAAAGCTCCCGCGAGCTGCATCCAGCCGCCGCAGTCCGTGGCCCACCGCCCGATGTACTCGGCCCACGTCAGCGCGACCGGCAGCAACGCGTCGCCAGGCGCGTCGGCATCGGCGTCATCATCGCCCGCCATCGGTCGTCCCTTCACCGGACCGTCGGTGCGGCCGGCGCCGCGCCCGTGATCTCGGTCCATCGCCGCACCGCATCGGCTTCGAGCCGCACGAGATCGACGCCTGCCGCGCGCGCGACCTCGAGCTCGGAACGGAATGACGTGCCCATCGGCGTCGGATCGTCGCTGCCGAGCACGCAGTGGACCGCGGCCTGTTGCAGTGCACGCAGCGGCGCCTGGCCACCATGGGCCGCCTGCAGTGCGGCGAGCCGGGTCGGGATCAGCAGGCGATTGCTCGTCGGGCACACCTCGAGCGTGATGCCATCGCGCGCGAGCCGCTCGAGCGTGGCCGGGCTCTCGAGCGCGTGGATGCCGTGGCCGATGCCGCGCGGCGACAGTGCGAGCGTGCGATCGATCGAGGCATGTCCCGCGAACTCGCCGGCATGGATCGTCAGATCCGGCAGGTGCGGCCGCAGCTCGTCGAGGATCGTCACGAGCGGCGCAGGCATCGGTTCGGTATCCGGCGGCGGCAGGATGCCGAGCACGTCGAGGCCGACCAGCGCGCGGGCGTGCTCGATGACCATCGCGGCGAGCGCGCGATAGTGCGGCTCGCTCTCGAACGTGCGCGACAGCCCGAGCCGCAGCAGCATCGGCGTCCCGGTCGCGGCCTGCACCTCGTCGCGAGCGGCGATCACCTCGATCAAAATCTGCTGCGCGTAGCGATCCGCAAACTCCGTCGGCGTGACGGCGCGCCAGTCGAGGCGCTGGTTCTCGATCAGCGTCCGCGCCATCGAGAACAGGCTGAGCCGCATCTCGAAGCCATCGGCATCATCGACACCCTCGCGGAACGCCGCGCGAGCCAGCGCGCCGATCGCGGGCACGCTGACGTACGCCGCGCGCGCCTTGATGATGCAGCGGTAGAACACCATCGCGTCGTCGGTGGGCCCGGCCATCGTGACCTCGGCAACGAGCTCGGCGGGAGTGCGAAAGCGCCCGGCAGCCGCGTCGTAGAAGGCGGGATGACGGACGTCGAACGTGCGCGCGACGTCGATCAGCGCGGTCGGGCTGTGCGAGCCCTCGAGGTGGCGGTGGAGATCGAGCTGCAGGATGACCTGTCGTACCACCGTCGGCGGGGGCCGGGGCGTAGCCGCACACCGATTGAAATCCCTCGCGCGGTCGCGCGTGGCGCGGCAGGCTGCTAGCGTCGCTGCGTGTCCGAACCCCTCACCTACGTGCTGGAGAACAAGGTCGCGATCATCCAGATGGATGATGGCAAGGCGAACGCACTATCGAAGGCGATGATCGACGGGCTGCTCGCGGCGATCGCGCGGGCAGAAGGCGAGGCGAGCGCGATCGTGCTCGCGGGACGCCCCGAGCGGTTCTGCGCGGGCTTCGATCTGCGCGTGATGATGAGCAGCCCGGCGGCCGCGACCGAGCTCCTCCGCGCCGGCTCCGAGCTCCTCCTCAAGCTCTACGCCGCGACGGTGCCCCTCGTGATCGCTTGCACGGGCCATGCACTCGCCGGCGGCGCGCTCGTCGTCCTGACCGGTGACTACCGCGTCGGCTCCGCAGGCGCGTACAAGATCGGCCTCAACGAGGTCGCGATCGGCTTGCCGGTGCCCGTCCTCGCGATGGAGCTCGCGCGCGACCGGCTCGTGCCCGGCGAGCTGCCCCACGCGACGCTCCTCGCGAAGATCTACGACCCGGCCACGGCGCTCGCCGCCGGCTACCTCGACGCGGTCGTCGCGCCGGAGCAGACCGTCGCGCGCGCGAAGGAGGAGGCCGCGCGACTTGGCGCGTTCTCGCGCAACGCGTTCCGCGCGACCAAGACCCGGCTCCGCGGCAAGACCATCGCGTACATCAACGCGACGATGGATGACGACCTGCGAACGCTCCTCGCCCCACCGTGAGCTGGCTCCGCGCACTCCTCGTGCTGACCGTTGCGTGCGGGCAACCCGCCGGTGCGGGTGAGCGCGAGCGCGCGCGGCCTCCCGTCTTCCGCGAGATCGAGCTCGCGACCGCGGCGGGACTGTCCGGTCTCGCGAGGGACAACGACGGTGCGCTGTGGTCGGTCTCCGAGCGTGCCGGGCTCATCTATCGCATCGTGCTCGATCGCAAGCTCCGCCCGACGATCCAGGCGTTTCCCATCGAGCAGCTCGCCGAGAAGATCGATCTCGAGGGCATTGCCGTGATCGGCGACGGCAAGTTCGCGCTGGGAACCGAGGGCCGCATCGACGGCGCCGCGAACGTGCTGCTGGCGGAGCGCCGCGGCGCCGCGATCATCATCACCGGCGTGATCGCGTTGTCGGAGCAGGTACTCGGCCTCAAGCTCCCCATGAACGCCGGCGCCGAGGGCATGTGTGGCGTTGGCGACAAGCTCCTCGTCGGGATCGAGGCGACCGGCGAGGACGCCGGACGCCGCTGGGCGCCTCTCGCCGTGATCGAGGACGGCAAGGTCGCGCGCGTCCACCGCCTGTGGCTGATGACGGCCACCGGCAAGCTGTCGGCCCTGGACTGCCGGCGCGCGCGCGATGGCACGATCGAGGTCCTCGCGATCGAGCGGCACTTCGAGCACACCAAAATCCTGCGGTTCACGCTGCCTGCCGGCCCCGGCGACATCACGCCGATCGAGGCGCTCGACCTCGGGCCGATCCTGAAGAGCCGGCTCAACCTGGAGGGCATCGCATGGACCGAGGACGGCAACGTCGTGGCGGTGACCGACAACCAGTGGAAGAAGATCAGCGGTCCGAGCTTGTTGCTCGTGTTCGCGCCCGGCGCCGTGAGGTAGCGTAGGCCCGCCATGGGCCGCGCATTCGAGAAACGCAAGAGCACGATCTTCCGGCGCATGGATCGCGTCGCGAAGCAGTTCAGCAAGATCGGCAAGGACATCGCGATCGCGGTCAAGTCGGGCGGGACCAGTCCCGATGGCAACCCGTCGCTGCGTCGCGCGCTCCAGAACGCCCGCGCGCTCAACATGCCGAAGGAGAAGGTCGAGGCCGCGATCAAGAAGGCCAGCGGCCAGGGCGCGACCGACTACGACATCGTGATCTACGAGGGCTACGGCCCGCACGGTATCGCGGTGATGGTCGAGACCGCCACCGACAACGTCACGCGCACCGTCGCGAACGTCCGCCACTACTTCAAGGCGGCCGGCGGCAACATGGGCACGACCGGCAGCGTCTCGTTCATGTTCCAGCACCAGGGCGTGTTCCGGCTGGGGCCCGACGGCGTCGACCGCGACGCGCTCGAGCTCGAGCTGATCGATCACGGCCTGATCGGCCTCGAGGACGGCGAGAGCGACAAGGGCGAGAAGCAGCTGCTCGTGCGCTGCGCGTTCACCGACTTCGGCGCGATGCAGACCGCGCTCGACAAGCGCGGAGTCACCCAGATCTCCTCCGAGTTCGAGTACGTCGCGCAGACGCTCTCCGAGCTGCCCGACGACAAGGCCGACGAGGTGATGAAGCTGGTCGCCGCGCTCGAGGACGACGACGACGTGCA
Source organism: Deltaproteobacteria bacterium (assembly GCA_013812655.1). Taxonomy (GTDB): domain Bacteria; phylum Myxococcota_A; class Polyangia; order Haliangiales; family Haliangiaceae; genus JABFXX01. The sequence goes on from JACCTC010000373.1 coordinate 24,156, forward strand.
GAACGTCTACACGAACCTCGGCTCGTCTCCCGCATAGGTGAGACCTCGGCCAGATCGCACATGACCGCGGCCATCACCGCGCTCGAGTTATCGCGCGCCGCGATCTTGATGCGCGGCCCGGCGGCGGATGCCGCTCGTGCGTTTGCGGTCCTCGGCCGCACACCCCTTCATATGGCCGCGACCGATGCCGACGCGAACGAGCCGTCGACGACCGCGGCGACGGCGCCACACCCCGACGACTACTATTCGCTGTCCAGTCTCGAAGACCCGCTCACCCTTCAGGGTCCTGTTACCCGATGGACGCTGGCGATCACCGCCGGCTATGCGCTTGGACGCGTCATCACGCACGACGTCAGCGGCTTCACGCTCGGCGGTGAGCTCGGATATCTCCTGTCCCGCAAGCTCTCGGTCGGGTTGCACGCCTCGATGGGCCGGCTGCGCGGCACCTACGACGTGGGAGGGCGCGACGAGGATCTGCGCCCGGTCGAGGTGACCTCCTTCGCGCTCGCGGGTTTCTTGCACGCGTCTGATGATCGACTGTGGGGCGGCCTCCTCGTCGGCGCGCGCCTCGAACAGGTCACCGACGACGGTATGGCAGCGTCGTCTGGCAGCTTCGTGGTCGGTCTCGAAGGCGGCTTCGACGTGTTGCGGTCGCGGCTCCAGCGCCTGGGGGCCTACGCGCGCCTCGACACCGATGTGAAGTCCGACGTGGGTTACGCGTCGATCACGATGGGCCTGGCGTACCGTCGGTAACCACAGCGCCGAAGCCGGCCGGGACCGGCGAGCGGCACACGATCTCGGCACCGGTGCGCGGATGAACGAGCCGGAGCTCGACCGCGTGCAGGGCGATCGTCGCCGAGGGAGCGCCGCCGGTAACGAGCGACACGTCGTACAGCGTGTCGCCGACGATCGGGTGACCGATGCTCGCGAGGTGCACGCGGATCTGGTGCGTGCGACCGGTGTCGAGCGCGAGCTCGAGGAGCGTGCGATCGGCGTGGCGGGCGATCACGGTCCAGTGCGTGACAGCACGCTGACCGCCCTGCTCGAGCGGGAGAATCGCGCGGCGGTAGTCGCGCGCCGGATCGCGGCCGAGCGGCGCATCGATCGTGCCCGTGGCGACGTGCACGACGCCGTGGACGAGCGCGTGATAGCGCCGGGTGAGGCCGCCTGCGGCGGACTGCCGGCGGATCTCGTCGTGCACCGACGCGGTCTTCGCGATCGCGATGAGGCCGCTCGCGGCGCGGTCGAGGCGGTGCATGGGGCCCGGCCGCCACGCGCTCCACGGCTGATCGGTGCGTGCGCCGCAGTGCCAGAGCAGGCCGTTGAGCAGCGTGCCCTCGCGATGCGGGCCTAGCGGATGGACATGCATGCGCGACGGCTTCTCGCAGATCAGCAGCTCGTCATCCTCGTGATGGATCGCGAGCGCGAGCGGTTGCGGGCGCAGCGCGATGGCGGAGATCGCCACGAGATCGGCCGTGAGCACGTCGCCGCGACGCACGAGCTCGGTGATCCGGCCGACCCGGTTCTCGCTCGGCCCGCCGATCCGGATCGCACCCGCCTCGACCAATCCACCGATCCGGTCGACCGGCACGACGACGAGGTGCGCCTTCGCGTGGTCCACCAGGCGCGACGGTGTCGCGCTCGTCACGGTGAAGCCGGCCATCGGCGCTGCGTAGCACGTCGGGTGCACGAGGGTGTACGCTAGTCCGAATGGGCGGGCCGAAGCCGTCGGGGACGGAGGAGACGATCAGCACGGGTGGCACCGGCCTCTCGGGCTCGACGACGTCGCAGGGTCTCGCACCCGGCACGATGGTTGGCGAGTACCAGATCGACAAGCAGCTCGGCGAGGGCGGCATGGGCCGCGTGTTCTCGGCGATCCATCCCGTGATCGCCAAGCGCGCCGCGATCAAGGTGCTGCACCCCGAGTTCTCGGCGAACGCCGAGATGGTCCAGCGCTTCATCCAGGAGGCGCGCTCGGTCAACCAGATCGGCCACCCGAACATCGTCGACATCTTCGCGTTCGGCGCGCTCCCCGACGGCCGGTTCTACTTCGTCATGGAGTGTCTGCGCGGCCAGAGCCTGCGCGACTGCATCACGAAGCGCCGGCTCGCGCCGATGGAGGCGCTCGCGATCCTCGAGACCGTGACGAGCACGCTCGAGGCCGCGCACGAGAAGGGCATCGTCCATCGCGACCTCAAGCCCGACAACGTGTTCCTCGTCGAGGTGAAGGGCAACCTGCCGCAGGTCAAGCTGCTCGACTTCGGCATCGCGAAGCTGCTCGGCGACGACGGCCGCGTGCAGCGAACGCGTACCGGCAACCTGATGGGCACGCCCGGGTACATGTCGCCCGAGCAAGCACGCGGTCAGGACGTCGATCACCGCACCGATGTCTACGCGCTCGGCGCGGTCGCCTACGAGCTGTTGACCGGGTGGCTCCCCTTCCCTGCCGACAACGCGGCCGACATGATCGCGAAGCACCTGTTCGCGCCCGTGCCGTCGGCTCGGCTCAAGAACCCCGGCGTGCCGGCCGAGCTCGATCAGCTCGTGATGGCGATGATGGCGAAGGACGTCGCGCACCGGCCCTCGCTCGCGGTGGTCGGCGATCACATCCGCGCGTTGCGAGCGCACGGCGCGTTCGCGGCGATGCATGCGGCGAACGCTGATCGCTCCGGCGTACAACCGACCGGTCCCGTCGGCGCAGCCGGCATGCTGACGCCGTCGCCGCAGATCACGCCGGCTCCCGCGATGACCACGCCTTACGCCGGGCAGACCGCACCGCCGACGCGAGGCCCGGCGCCGACGATGACGAGCGCTGCACCGCGGCGATCGCGCGCGCCGCTGTTCGTGATGCTCGCGGTACTCGTCGTCGGCGGCATCGTCGCGGTCGCCGTCGTCGTCAACAACAAGTCCGCCAGCGCCACCGAAACCACCGCTGCACCGACCCCACCCACCGAGGCAGTGACGCCGCCGACGACGCCAAGCCCGGCCGCGGTCACGACACCTCCAGTCGTGGCGGCACCGGCGATCGACGCGGGGGCCCCGGTGGCGACCGACGCACCGCCCGTTCCCATCGTCCCGCCGCCGGCCACCGAGCCGATCGTGAAGCGACCGACGCCGAAGAAGCCGACGACGACGACGGTGAAGAAGCCCACCCCGACGACGGTGAAGAAGCCGCCGGTCAAGACCGATGATCCCGACGCCCCGATGGACTGAGGAGACGCGATGAGTAGATGGTGGTTCGTGCTGATCGTCGCGCTGGGTGCTGGAGCGCACGCGCAACCGGCCCCCGATCCGGCAGCCGCCGCGTACATCGAGGCGCGCCGGCTCTACGACATCAAGGAGTGGGATCAGGCGATCGTGAAGTTCAAGGAGTCGTACCGGCTCAAGCCCGAGGCACGCTCGCTGTTCAACATCGCGCAGGCCTATCGCCTCAAGGGTGATTGCGTCGAGGCCGTGAGCTTCTACCGGACGTTCAAGCGGAACTATCCAGCCGAGCAGACCGAGAAGGTCGACAAGTTCATCGTCGAGCTCGAGCCATGCGCGAAGCAGCAGGCCGCGAACCGGCCGGCGGTGACGCCGGTGACCCCGGTAACCCCGGTGCCCGTGACCGAGCCTCCGAAGCCGGATCCAAAGTCCGATCCGAAACCCGATCCGAACGCGACGGTCACGACGCCGCCGAAGCCCGACCCCGGCGTGTCGGTGACGCCGAAGCCCGACGTCACGCAACCCGAGGTGAAGCCGCGCGAGCCGGTCAGGCAGCCCGTCGTCGCGCCGCCGATCACGCAGCCGCCAGCGACCGAGCCAGAACCTGTCGTCGAGACGTCGTCGCCAGGACGCGGCAAGCGTGTCGCCGGCCTCGTGATCGGCGGTGTCGGCATCGCAGCGGTCGCCGCCGGCGTGTACTTCGGGCTCCGCGCGAAGTCCACGGCGAGTGATGTCGAGGGGAGCGAGAGCTGGGATCCCGGACTCGATCAGCAGGGCAAGAACGCCGAGCGCAACGCGATCATTTTATGGAGCGCCGGCGGCGCCGCGATCCTCGGCGGCGGGGTCCTCTACTTCCTCGGGCGACGCAGCGCCGAGCCGGCGCGCCTATCGATCGTTCCCCGCGCGAGCGGTGCGACCGTGGTGTGGTCATGCGAGCTCTGATCCTCGGTTGCCTCGTGGTTGCGCTGGTCGGTGGCTGTTACGCGCCGGAGATCGCGGCGTGCCAGTACAGCTGCCCCGACGGTGAGTGCCCCGACGGCCTCGCCTGCAACGAGCAGAAGATGTGCGCGGCGACCGCGACGACGCGGTGTACGCCGCTGACCGGTTGCGGCTGGCCCGGCATCTCGAACGTCGATCCGTGCGCCGCGAACATCGCCGCGGACAAGGTCACCACGGACTGGACGATCAGCACGCACGTGAGCGTCAACACCGGCGATCAGGGCATGCAGAACCAGATGCTCGACATGGTCCCAGGTGGGCTCGTCCGCGCGATCGTCACCCAGGGCGACGGCAGCGAGGTCCTCGTGATCGCGGTCCAGAACCTGCGCGTGACCGGTGGCGACAACGGCTCGCTGTTCGTCAATGGAAGTCGACCGCTGATCCTGCTGGCCAACGGCATCGTGGAGATCGACGACGGTTCGATCACCACCGTATCGAGCGCGCTGGACGGCCCCGGTTGCCTCAACGGGCGCGGTGGCAATGGCTTCGACCAGACGGCTGAAGTTGGTGGTGGTGGCGGTGGCGGTGGTGGGTTCGGACCGCGCGTGCAGAGCAATGCGAGCGGTGCTGCAGGCGGCTTCGGTGCGTTCGAGGGCGGTTTCGTTCCGATGGGCAGCACGCCAGGCCTGCTCGAGCCGGGCACCGAGACGCTCGTACCCCTGCGTGGGGGCTGTCCTGGTGGCAAGGGCGGCAGGCACGAGAGCGGCACGGCTGGCGAGGCAGGCCGCGCCGGGGGCGCGTTCCAGCTCTCGGCGAAGACGAGCCTGTCGATCAAGGGCATCATCAACGCACCTGGGCTTGGCGGCGGGAACGCGTTCGACCGGCTTTCGGGTGGCGGCGGCGGCGGTTCGGGCGGTGCCATCCTGCTCGAGGCACCGACGATCACGTTCGTCGGTGGCGCGCTGCTGTGCGCGAACGGTGGCGGTGGTGGCGCTGGTGGCATGCACCCGAATCTGTCGACCTCCGGCCTGTGTGACGTCCCGATCTTTCCCGGCCAGGCGGGAGGCGATCCGACCTCGTCGAAGAGCACTGGCGGCGGCGGTGCGACGGAGCCCTCGGCCTCGGAGCCTGGCTTCATCGGTTCGATGGCCGTCGGGGCGACCGAGGTGCGCGGCGGCGGCGGTGGCGGTGGTGGGCTCGGCCGGATCCGGCTCAACGGGATGCTCGTCGGGACGCCGTCCCTCGAGTCGCCCCGGGCGAGCCTGGGCACGCTGCCGGCCCCGCAGTAACTCGGGAGCCTCACCGAGGGCTCGCGGTCAGCCGCGAGCGGATCGGGTATACCGGCGCACTGACCAACCCGACGCGCGAACGATCGCGAGCAGGCGTGATGTTTGGCCTGGGGCCTCAGCGCTCGTCCGCCCTCGATGTGGCCGAGTCCTCCGAGGAGGCGCCGCTCCGCGCGGAGCTGTTCAGCATCTCGCAGCTCGAGCGTCACGCGCAGGCCCTCGCGGCCACCCACGTCGTCACCACGAGCAAGGCCGATGACCGCTTGCTGGCCCGGCTCGCCGAGAACGAGCGCGTGCTCGCGGAGGCCTACGCGCTCGTCAGCGAGGCGGTGACCCGCGGCCGTCAGATCACGCCCGCGGCTGAATGGTTCCTCGACAACTACCACCTGATCGAGGAGCAGTTCAGGACTGCGCGCCAGCACCTCCCCCGCGGCTACAGCCGCCAGCTACCTCGCCTCCAGAGCGGGTCCAGCCGCACGCCGCGCGTCTACGATCTCGCGATCGAGCTGATCTCGCACGCGCACGGGCGCGTCGATCTCGAGTCGGTGCGTGCCTTCATCGCGGCGTACCAGACGGGCCAGTCGCTGCGCCTCGGCGAGCTATGGGCGATCCCGATCATGCTGCGGATCGCGCTGCTCGAAAATCTACGGCGCGTGATCGCCAGCGTCACCGCGGGGCGCCGCGATCGCGAGCATGCCGGGATGTGGGCCGAGAAGCTGCTCGAGGTCGCGACGACGGATTCATCGCGCGTCGTCCTCGTGCTTGCCGAGATGGTCGCCGCGGATCCCGTGCTGTCGAACGCGTTCGTGTCGGAGCTCGCGAGCCGGCTCCAGGGCCACGGCGCAGGCGCGACGTTCGCGCTGACCTGGCTCGAGCAGCGGCTCGCCGAGCGCGGCGAGACCATCGATCGCGTGTTCCAGCTCGCAAGCCAGAGCCAGGCCGCGGATCAGGTGTCGATCGGCAACAGCATCGGCAGCCTGCGCTTCCTCGGTGCGACCGACTGGCGCGACTTCGTCGAGGCGATGAGCGTCGTCGAGCGCGCACTGCGCGCGGACACGGTCTACCCCGCGATGGACTTCGCGACCCGCGATCGGTACCGCCACGTCGTCGAGCAGATCGCCCGGCGCGGCAAGGTCACCGAGCTCGCGATCGCGGAGCGTGCGATCGCGCTTGCCGCCGAGGGACCCTCTCCGCGTGCCCGCCACGTCGGCTACTTCCTGATCGATCGCGGCCGCCGCACGCTCGAGCTGGCCGCATGCCAGCGCACGCACGCACGCGCGCTCGCTCGGCCACCGGGCGCCCCGCTCCGGCTCCTGGCCTATGTCGGCGCGATCGCCGGCGTCACCGGCGCCCTCGTCCTCGCGGTCGTGCTCGCGACCCGCACCTCGATGCTCGGGGCTGCCGCGCTCGTCGCGTGTGGCATCGCGACTGCGGTGTGCGCGAGCCAGCTCGCGATCGCGATCGTCCACTGGGCGGCGACGCTGGTCGTCCAGCCGCGCGTCCTGCCCCGCCTCGACTTCTCGCGTGCGATCCCCGACGAGCACCGCACGATGGTGGCGATCCCGACGATGCTGACCAGCGCCGGCACGATCGACGAGCTGGTCGACGCGCTCGAGGTCAGGTTTCTCGCGAACCGCGACCCGAATCTGTCGTTCGCGCTCGTCGGTGATCTCCGCGATGCGACCGAGCAACACGGCGACGGCGACGCGGCTCTGGTCGCGCGGGCAAAGGCGGCGATCGAGGCGCTGAACGTCAAGTATCCAGATCCCGCGCGCGGCGGTGGGTTCTTCCTGTTTCACCGCGACCGCCGCTGGAACCCGCGCGAGCGCGCGTGGATGGGCTGGGAGCGCAAGCGCGGCAAGCTCGAGGAGCTCAACGCCACGTTGCGCGGCGAGCTCGACCGCTTCTCGACGGTCGTCGGCCCTGTCGAGCGGTTACGCGACGTCCGGTACGTGATCGCGCTCGACAGCGATACCGACTTGCCGCGCGACGCCGCACGCGAGCTCGCCGCCACGCTCGCGCATCCGCTCAACCGCCCGGTGATAGATCCGGTCGTCGGTCGGGTCACCGAGGGCTACGCCATCCTGCAGCCGCGCGTCGGCATCACGCTCGCGAGCGCGAGCGGCTCACGGTTCGCCCGGCTGTTCGCCGGCGATTGCGGCATCGATCCGTACACGCGCGCCGTCTCCGACGTCTACCAGGATGTCTTCGGCGAGGGGTCGTTCATCGGCAAGGGCATCTACGACATCGATGCCGTGCAGGCTGCGCTCGGCGGCAAGCTGCCGGAGAACCGCATCCTCAGCCACGATCTGCTCGAGGGTGCCTACGGGCGGGCCGGCCTCGTCAGCGATGTGATCCTGTTCGAGGACTATCCGGTCGCGTACGCCGCCGACGCGAGCCGGCGAGCGCGCTGGATCCGCGGCGACTGGCAGATCGCGCGCTGGCTGCTGCGTCGCGTGCCGAGCAGTGACCGCCGCCGCGCCCGCAACCCGATCTCGCTGTTGTCGCAATGGAAGATCGTCGACAACCTGCGACGCAGCCTCGTGCCGATCGCGATGGTGACGCTGCTCGTGGTCGCGTGGGTCGTGCCCGAGGCCGCGTGGCCAGCACTCGTGCTCGTCGCCGCCACGCTGTTCGTGCCGGGCCTGCTCGTTGCCGCGGCGTCGCTGGTCAGGCGTCCGACCGAGGTGCCGGTGCGTGCGCACGTCGGTGAGGTCGTCGGCAACGCCGGCCGCCAGGTGATCCGCGAGGCCTTCACGCTCGCGTGCCTGCCCTACGAGGCCGCCCTGAGCCTCTCGTCGATCGTGCGCGCCACGACGCGCCTCGTGATCACGCGGAGGAAGCTGCTCGAGTGGCGCACCGCCGCGGACGCGCAACGTGCGGCGCGGACGAGCTTTGCGGGCACCTACGGGTCGATGTGGATCCTGCCAGTCGCCGCGATTTCCGGTGGGATCGCGCTGGGCTCGCAGCGGATGGACGCGCTGTGGCTCGCCGGCCCGGTGCTCGCGCTGTGGATCGCCGCGCCGAGCCTCGTCTGGTGGATCGGCCGCCCGATCCCCGCACCGCGCTCGCGGCTCTCGCAGACCGACCACACGTTCCTGCGCAAGCTCGCGCGCCGGACCTGGCGGTTCTTCGAGGACTTCGTCACCGCCGACGACAACCACCTGCCGCCCGACAACGTGCAGGAGGATCCGCCGGTCGGCGTCGCGCACCGGACGTCGCCGACGAACATCGGCCTCAGCCTGCTCGCGAACCTCGCCGCCTACGACTTCGGCTACGTCGCGGCCGATGCGGTGGTGACGCGCACCGCGCAGACGCTCGCCACCCTCGACAAGCTGCAGCGCTATCGCGGCCACTTCTACAACTGGTACGACACCCGGAGCCTCGAGCCGCTGCGGCCGATGTACGTGTCGACCGTCGACAGTGGCAACCTCGCCGGGCACCTGCTGACGCTCGCGAGCGGCCTCGAGGAGCTCGCCGGTCATCGCATCGTGCGTCCCGAGCTCTGCGCTGGCCTCGCGGACACCCTCGACATCCTCGACGAGGTCGGCGTCGAACCGGCGCGCCTGCGCGGGCTGCGCGAACTGCTCCACGCACCGGCCACGCTGTCCGCGACCCGCACGCTCCTGCAGCGGTTCACCGCGGAGGCCACGAAGCTCGCGGGCGAGCCCGATTCCGAGGTCGAGGCCTGGACGGTCGCGCTGGTCGCGCAAGCGGAGCAGGCTGCTCGCGAGCTCGATCACGTCGCACCGTGGCTCGCGCTCGACACGCTGCCCACCGACGAGTTGCTCCGCGCCAGGCTGGACACGATCCCGACGCTCGCCGAGCTGGCGCGCCTCGACGTCGCGCTCGCGGCGCAGCTCGAGGGCCCGAGATGGAGCGAGCCAGCGAACGCTGGCGATCGGGGTCCGGACGCGCTGCGCACGGCGGTCATGCTCGGCGCCGAGCGCGCGACGACTCGCATCGTCGAGCTGCACCGGCTCGCGGCCCACTGCGGCGAGCTCGCGGATCACGACTACGACCTGCTCTACGATCGCGGGCGCCACCTGCTCGCGATCGGCTTCAACGTCACCGACCGCCGCCTCGATGCGAGCTTCTACGATCTGCTCGCCTCCGAGGCGCGGCTCGCGAGCTACGTCGCGATCGCCCAGGGCAAGCTGCCACAGGAGCACTGGTTCCGGCTCGGGCGCTTGCTGACCACCGCCGGCGGCCACACCGCGCTGCTGTCGTGGAGCGGCTCGATGTTCGAGTACCTGATGCCGCTGCTCGTGATGCCGACGTACCCCGGCACGCTGCTCGACGAGACGTACCAGGTCGCGGTCGCTCGCCAGATCGAGTACGGCGGCGAGCGCAACGTGCCGTGGGGTGTCTCGGAATCTGGCTACTTCAAGACCGACACGCACCTCAACTACCAGTACCGCGCGGTCGGCGTGCCCGGCCTCGGCTTCAAGCGCGGGCTCGCCGACGATCTCGTGATCGCGCCGTACGCGTGCGTGATGGGCCTGATGGTGATGCCCGAGGAGGCCTGCGCGAACTTGCAGCGGCTCGTCGCCGAGGAACGCCTCGGCCGGCATGGCCTCTACGAGGCGATCGACTACACCGCGGTACGGCTGCCGCCCGGCAAGACGAGCGTCACCGTGTGCTCGTACATGGCGCATCACCAGGGAATGTCCCTGCTCTCGCTTGCCTATGTCCTCGCCGACCGCCCGATGCAGCGGCGGTTTGCCGCCGATCCCGCGCTGCGCGCGACCGATCTGCTGCTCCAGGAGCGGGTCCCGCGGACGGCCACGGTCTATCCGCACCCGGCCGAGGTCTCCGCGGTACGCACAGCCTCGAGCGACGTCGAGGATCAGCTGCGGATCTTCACGACGCCGAGCACGCCGGCACCCGAGGTGCATCTGTTATCGAACGGGCGTTACCACGTCGCGTTCACGAACGCGGGTGGTGGCTACAGCCGGTGGCGCGAGCTCGGCGTCACGCGGTGGCAGGAGGACACCACGCGCGACAGCTGGGGCACGTTCTGCTACCTGCGCGACGTCACGTCGGGTTCGTACTGGTCCGTCGGGCATCAACCGACGCTGCGCGTGGCCACGAGCTACGAGGCGATCTTCTCGCAAGGCCGCGCGGAGCTCCGCCGGCGTGACGAGGACATCGATACCCACCTCGAGGTCAGCGTGAGCCCCGAGGACGACATCGAGCTGCGGCGGATCACGCTCTCGAACATCGGCCGGACAAAGCGCACGATCGACATCACGAGCTTCGCGGAGGTCGTGCTGACGGCACCCGCCGCCGATGCCGCGCACCGCACGTTCTCCAACCTGTTCGTGCAGACCGAGATCCTCGACGAGCTCGGCGCCATCCTGTGCACGCGCCGTCCGCGCTCCGCGATCGAGAAGCCGCCGTGGCTGATCCACCTGATGACCGTGCACGGCACGACCGCCGCGCCGCCCTCCTACGAGACCGATCGCGCCGCCTTCGTCGGCCGCGGCCGCACGCCGATCGCTCCCGCCGCGATGCATCGCGCCAAGCTCGCCAACGGCGAGGGCTCCGTGCTCGATCCGATCGTCGCGATCCGGAACACGATCGAGCTCGCGCCCGACGAGACGATCCAGCTCCACGTCGTCACCGGCGTCGCCGAGTCACGCGAGAGCGCGCTCAACCTCGTCGACAAGTATCGCGATCGGCACGTCGCGGAGCGCGTGCTCGAGCTGTCGTGGACGCAGAGCCAGGTCGTGCAGCGCCAGCTCGAGGCCACCGTCGCCGACACCCAGCTCTGGCAGCGGCTTGCCGGCCACGTGATCTTCCAGAACCCCGCGCTGCGTGCGCCGAAGAGCGTGATCGAGCGCAACCGGCTCGGGCAGTCCGGCCTCTGGGCCTACGGGATCTCGGGCGATCTGCCGATCGTGCTCGTGCGGATCTCGTCGAGCGAGAACATCGCGCTCGTGCGGCAGGTGTTGCGTGCGCACGCGTACTGGCGGCTCAAGGGACTCGCCGTCGACCTCGTGATCTGGAACGAGGACCCGTCCGGATATCGCCAGGATCTGCACGAACAGATCACCGCCCTCATCGCGACCGCAGGCGACGCCGCGCTCGTCGATCGCCCGGGTGGGATCTACGTGCGGCGCAGCGAGCAGATGTCCGACGCCGACTGCGTGCTGATGCAGACGCTCGCCCGCGTGATCCTCGACGATCGCACGGGCACACTCGCCGAGCAGCTCGATCGCCGCCCGCGCGCCGAGCTCCCGCTCGCGCTCGTGGTCAGCAGCGAGCCCCGCGCCGCCCCTACGCATACGCCCGTCGCGATCGGTGCGATCGAACGCCCGGACCTCGTCGCGTTCAACGGCCATGGCGGCTTCACGTCGGACGGTCGCGAGTACGTGATCGTGACCAGTCACGCGTCGCGGACGCCGGCGCCGTGGGTCAACGTCCTCGCGAACTCGTACTTCGGGACGGTGGTCAGCGAGAGCGGCGGCGCGTACACGTGGTGCGAGAACGCGCACGGCTACCGGCTGACGCCGTGGCACAACGATCCGGTCAGCGACGTCGGTGGCGAGGCCATGTACATCCGCGACGAGGATGATGGCCGCTACTGGTCACCGACGCCGCAGCCGGTCGCCGGGGCGATGCCGTACACGACGCGTCACGGTTTCGGCTACAGCATCTTCGAGACGTCGCACTCGGGGATCACGTCGCAGCTGCGGACCTACGTCGCCACGGATGCCCCCGCGAAGTTCATCGTCGTGCGGCTCGGCAATCGCTCGAACAAGCCACGCCGGCTCTCGTTGACCGGCTACTTCGAGCTCGTGCTCGGCTCGCAGCGACCGGCGAACGCCCCGCACGTCGTCACCGAGATCGACGTCAAGACCGGTGCGCTGTTCGCTCGCAACCCGTACAGCAACGAGTTCGCCCCGCGGATCGCGTTCCTCGAGTGCAGCGAGGATGTCCGGGTCGTCACCGGCGATCGGCTCGAGTTTCTCGGCCGCAACGGCCACCTCGGGAAGCCCGCGGCGATGCGGCGTGCCCGGCTCTCCGGTCGCGTGGGCGCCGGGCTCGATCCATGTCTCGCCATGCAGGTGTCGATCGACCTCGAGCCCAACCAGGAGCGCGAGATCGTGTTCCTGTTCGGCTCGGGGCGTGACCTCGCGGATGCCCGTCACATCGTCGGTCGATCGCGCGGCACCGGCGCCGCGCAGACCGCGCTCGAGAAGGTGTGGGCGTACTGGAACCGCACGCTCGGCGCCGTCCATGTCCAGACCCCGGACCCGACGCTGAACTTCCTCGCCAACGGCTGGCTGCTCTATCAGGTGCTCGCGTGCAGGATGTGGGCGCGCAGCGGGTTCTACCAGTCCGGCGGTGCGTTCGGCTTCCGCGATCAGCTCCAGGACGCAACCGCGCTGCTGCATGCCGAGCCCGCGCTGCTCCGCGAGCAGCTCGTGCGCGCCGCGGCCCACCAGTTCCCGCAGGGCGACGTCCAGCACTGGTGGCATCCGCCGCTCGGCCGCGGCGTGCGCACGCGGATCTCCGATGACTATCTGTGGCTGCCATATGCGGTGTGCCGCTACGTCGCCGCGATCGGTGACACCGGCGTGCTCGACGAGAAGATCGACTTCATCGAGGGCCGCGCCGTCAACGCCGACGAGGACAGCTACTACGATCTGCCGACGCGATCGGGCGAGAGCGCCTCGCTCTACGATCACTGCGTCCGCGCGATCCAGCATGGTCTGCGGCTCGGCGTCCGTGGGCTCCCGCTGATGGGCACCGGTGACTGGAACGACGGCATGAACCTCGTCGGCGAGCACGGTCAGGGCGAGAGCGTCTGGCTCGCGTTCTTCCTGCACGACGTGCTCGTCCAGTTCGCGCCTCTCGCGCGTGTCCGCGGCGACGCTGCCTACGCGGACCAGTGCCTCGCGAACGCGCGCGAGCTCGCGGCGAGCATCGAGGAGCACGCGTGGGATGGCGCGTGGTACCGCCGCGCGTACTTCGACGATGGCGCACCGATCGGTTCGGCAACGAGCCCGGAGTGCCAGATCGACTCGCTGCCACAGAGCTGGGCGATCCTGTCCGGGGCGGTCGATCCCGAGCGCGCGCGACAGGGCCTCGCGGCGGTCGATGCCCGGCTCGTCGATCGCGAGCTCGGCGTGATCAAGCTCTTCGATCCGCCGTTCGATCGGTCCGCGCTCGAGCCCGGCTACATCAAGGGCTATGTCCCGGGTGTCCGCGAGAACGGTGGCCAGTACACCCACGCCGCGGTGTGGACCGTGATGGCGTTCGCCGTCGCCGGCGACATCGAGCGGGCCTGGGAGCTGTTCCGGATGATCAACCCGGTCCACCATGGCGGCGACGCCAAGGCGATCGCGACCTACAAGGTCGAGCCCTACGTCCTCGCTGCCGACGTCTACACGAACCCGCAGCACGCCGGCCGCGGCGGCTGGACCTGGTACACCGGCTCTGCAGGCTGGATGTACCGGCTGATCATCGAGTCACTGCTCGGCATCAGGCTCGTCGTCGATCGCCTGCACCTGGCGCCCGTGATGCCGGCCGACTGGCAAGGCTTCGAGGTCCACTACCGCCATCGCGAGACCGTGCACCACGTCGCGGTCAAGCGCGTCGGCACGGGCGCGGCGGTCACGCGCGTGGAGTGCGACGGCGTCGAGCAGGACGACCGCACGATCCCGCTCCACGACGACGCGCGCGAGCACTGGGCGACCGTCGAGATCGGCTAAAGCTTGCTGACGATCAGCGCGCGCCGGGCCACGGCCGCACGAACCGCACTCCGTTGAAGGTGTGCGTACAGCACCAGCAGGTCGGCACCATCGTCGCGACGTTCTGCGTCGGATCGACGAGCTGCAGCGTGCCTGCGTCGGTGACATACAGGCCGCTGTAGTAGGAAGATTCGCCAACGCGAACCACCGCCGTTCGCTCCGACGCTTGCCGCGCGACCATCCAGTAGATCGGCTCCTCGCGATCGAGCCGCGCGGTGGCCTCGCTGTAGACCTCGGCCCACGGCTTGCCGACCTTCGACAGCAAGAACCGGAACAGCGGCGTGTAATCGTGATGCGGCGTGCATCCTCGGACCGCCCGCATGCTGCCGCTCTTCGCGTCCGAGGCGAGCTCGAGCTTCGTGTGACGCTGGTGGCGATAATCGCCACCAGCGTTGCGACCGGCCCCGTGCGCGGTCGTGTTGCGCGGACGGTACAGTGGCTCCTTCGGCGCGCGCCCCACGGCTCGATGATGTCGTGCTCCCTTCGCGCTGCCCACTCGTTTCTGCACGCGTCAACGACGCCAGGCGAGCGTCACGAGCTCCTGGAGGCGTACCGGTTCGCTCGCGGTCGTCTTGCACATGAACCCGCTCTTGTGCGCGAAGTGGACGTCCGGCTCGCTCTCGACCCGCGAGAAGTCGAGTGCCGGATGGTCCTCGTACCGGCCGATGCCGAAGCCGTCGCCTCGGCGGTCTGGATAGACGATGGCGGCGATCACGCCCTCGAGCTTGCGCGCGCGGATGTAGCTGCCGAGCATCGAGCTGGGCTCGTCGGCGGCGGGGTCGCTGCGCGGCAAGAACAGGGCCTCGATGCGGTCGTCGCCGCACGGGATGGTCCACCGCTGCACGCGCTGATCGATGTAGTCGAGGCGCTCGCGAGCCTCGCGTAGATACTCGAGCAGGTCATCGCCGACCATCTTCATGAAGGCGTAGAGCGGATCGGTGGGCTCGAGGCGCGTCGTCTGCGCAAACCGACGCAGCAGGGTCATGTCGATCGGCGAATTGAGCTGCGAGATCGCGCGCCGCGGTACGCCAAGCCACTCGCCGGTCTTCTTGGGTCCTCGCGAGTCGAACCACTCCGCTGTCTCGAGCCAGTCGCAGAACTGCAGCGCGTCCTGGTAGAGGCCCAGGTGATCGAGCACCAGGCTGAGCGCGCAGGTCGGCGCGTGCTCGCGCGGAAAGTGGTGGTGGTCGAAGTTCGACCGCGCCGGATCGTGAACGCCGCCAATATCGACGACCGCAACGTCCGGATCGGCGAGCTCCTCGGCGGTCGGCTCGCGCCTGACGACCGGGCAGCCATGGATCGCCGCGAGGACGCAGACTGCGAGCAGGTCGTCTTTATGCGAGCCGCCTGGATGAGTGAGGATCGTCTTCAAGGTCGTGCACCCTAGCAGGCGCCGGGCTGCGCGCGCCTACGAACATCCGGTCGAGGAGTCGTGGGCAGTCAGGTCGTGAGGGACCGCAACATCGCGATCAGCGGCGGACCAGCCGCTGCCGATACGCGAGCTCCTGCGCGACCAGCGCACCGACCTTGCTCGCCTCGAGGAACGGCCCGAGCACGCCGAACCGGCCGCGCGCGACGGCACCGAGCGTCCACCGCAAGGCGAGAGCACGCGCATCGCGGAGGGCATCTTCGCGGGGAACACGAAGCGCAGCTGGTCGTCGTCGAACGAGTCGAGGTCGAGCCGGCGCGGGCACGAGCCGCCCTGCCCCGCCCCGAACGCAGCGCGAGCATGGCATCGCCGATGCCGATACGGAACGTGTCGATCGGCGGCACGATCGCACGGATGCGTTCCGCGAGCCCGAGCTCCTCGAGGATCCGCATGCCGTAGGGATGGATGAAGTGCGTCGACAGCGGCTGGTCCTTCGGCAGCGCAGCCGCATCGACGAGCATGACCCGCTTGCCGGCGCGGGCGAGGAACCGCGCGAGCGGCGCACCGGCGCAGCGCCCACCGACGATCACGCAGTCGTAACCGGTGCCACGCCCGGCATCGTATGCGATCGATGGTCACCTGAACCGAGGGCGGTTCGGTAACGCTGTGCTGTCGGTTGTTGGCGACACCTGGGGACGGGCCGTGACCTCGTCACGCTGCAACTCGCGGACAACACGCGCGGCGGCGGCGGCACGCCGGTTGCTCGGGCAACGGCGATGCAACCTCGCCCGCACGTCGTGATCGCGCTCGCCCTGCTCGCTGGCTGTGGCGTCGGCGCCACCGATGCTGCCGACGAGCTGTGGGACGACACCCGCGACGACGATGGCCGTGATGACACCGTGGCGCTCGCCCTCGCGGGCAGCGTCGCTATCGACCCAGGCACGACGACGAATGCCGAGCGCGTCGAGACCTTGCCGGTGTCGCGCAGCGAAGGCGGGGCCACCCGCCGCGTCGTCATGCAGCTCGCACCCGCCCAGGTCCCCAAGCTCGCGAAGGGCGACCGCCTGATGGTGCCGGCCGAGGTGCAGGTGACGACCCGCTGTGACATCGGCCAGACCGCGCCAGGGTGCGGCTACAACCCGAACGTCCGCGCGCAGCTGATCTTGACCGGTAACCCCGGTGACACCTCGGCCGCGGGCAACTCGGTCGTGATAGCGACGCAGACCGAGACCTGCACGCAGGCCGAGCATCACTGCATGTTCGTGTTCCGCCCGGGCGACGCGAGTATCGACGTCCCCGACATGCCGTGCCTCGCCAATGGGAGCTGCCACGTCAACCTCGTGATGTGGGCGTGGCATCCCGATGCGCGCTCCGGCGATGCCGACAAGGTCCTGGTCGGCGGCAACGACGGCAACTACCTCGACAACGGCAGGGTCGATGGCGATCAGGGCCGGCTGATGGTCATCCGCGAGCGCCGCATCACCGGCGGCGACCGCGCGTCTCGCGAGACCTCGGGCGGCGGTGACATCACGGTCAACACCAGCGCGAACCCCGTACTGATCTACTCGCATCGCCTCAAGCCGGCCGGTGAGGACCTCCAGGCGAACGAGCAGTTCCTCGTCGAGGCACGCATCGTGACGACCGTCAGCACGCGCGCACGATTCTCGACCGAGATGTTCCTGACCCGGAATCCGAACGCGATCGATGGCAATGGCGTCGAGGCGATCACGCCGGCTGCGATCAACGAGCACAACGGCGTGAACTGCACGCCGGGCGGCGCGTGCGTGACCCGCAAGGTCGCGGTGTTCCGCGTCGACCGTCGGATCGGCGATGCGATCTACGTCAACGTGATCGCGAAGAGTGCGGTGCCCGGCGGTGGCAGTGCGCGGGTTACCGTGCAGCGCAACGCCGGCTCGGTACGCTCGTTGCGCTACGCCGCGCGCTTTGCACGCTGACACCTGTCAGAACACGACGCCGACCGACAGATCGACGATCCCGCGGGCCTCGCCGGCAGCGACCACGGCGTTTGGCTCGGGCAGCGGCGTGTCGGCCGTCGGTTCGATGCCATCGAGCTCGCTTCGATCGACCACGCCGCCGAGCACGAACGCGCCGTAGCCGGCCTCGATCACGACGCGCTCGGCGATCCGCACGCCGCCGGCAGCGCGCAGCGAGACGAGCCCGCCGACATCGCCCGAGCCTTCGCGATCGAGCCAGCTCGCCGAGCCGCCTACCGAGAGGTATGCGGCGAGATCGCGGCCAAGCGGCGTCTGCACGTTGAGCGGGTATATGCCGACGCCGGCCGTGCGCAGCTCATCCCCGATGCCGACGAGCGCCTCGACGCGAAAAAACAATAGATCGCCGCCGGTCTCGAGCCCGGGCGCGAACGTCACCAGCGTGTCGCTGACGCCGAGATCGCCCGCGTCGATCATCGTCGTCGTCCCGCCGTGACGTCGATCGTATGCGGCCGCGGCGGTGTTGTACGCGGTGACCGCGCGATCGACGTCGTCGCCGAACACCGGCGTGTCATCGGAGGATTCCAGATCGAGCGGTAACACGCCGAACCGTACGACGCCGCGCACGTCCGCGTGCGCATCCGCCACACCACCGACGAGCGCGAGGGCGCCGATTCCTGCGATTCCTGCGATGCGAAGCATCCTCCTCGAGACTTCAAGGACCATGCCCCGTCGAACATGAGGACGCTGGCGCGCGTGCGCGAATCGTGGCAGCGCTACGAGCGCCCGAGGATGCGACGGAAGAACCCTGGCTTCGCGGTGGTTTTCCCTGAGCCCGGCCGCGTGCCCGCGATCAGCGCCGCTCGCATCGCCGCCGCAGACTCGTAGCGCTTCTCGCGTTCGAGAGCGAGCGCGCGCGCGACCACGAAGTCGAGCCATCGCGGGATGTCATCGCGGCGCTTCGCGGGGTGACGCTCGAGATCTCCGAACATCACCTTGGTCAGCAGATCGCGCTTTGACTCGTAGGTGTACGGCCACTCGCCGGTCAGCACCTCGAACAAGACGATGCCGAGCGAGAACAGATCGGCCCGCGCATCGACCATCGTCGGATCGACGTACTGCTCGGGGCTGATGTAGAACGGCGTCCCGAGCAGCGCGTTCGGCGCGGTCAGGTTGAGCTCGTCATCGACCTTCGCGAACCCGAGGTCGAGCACCTTCACGCGCTCCCCGCCGTCGCCACTCTCCACGTAGATGTTCGCGCTCTTGAGATCGCGATGGATCACGCCGCGGCCGTGCAACACCTCGAGCGCATCGAGCACGCCGATCGCGATCTGGACGGCGCGCTCGGGAGCGAGCGGCCCGTCGGCCTTGCGGATCGTGTAGAGGTCGCGGCCGGCGAGCCGATCCATCTCGATGAACGCGCAACCGTCCTCGGTGATGCCCGCATCGTGCACGCCGACGAACGCCGGATGCCCGGTCGCCGCCGTCTCGCGCGCCTCGCGGATGAAGCGCGCGCCGAGCTCGGTGTCGATCGCGAACCGCTTGTGCAGGATCTTGAGCGCGATGTCACGGCGCAGCAGCACGTGGCGCGCCGCATAGACCGCGGCGATGCCGCCGAGTCCGAGCACGGGACCGAGCGTGTACTTGCCGAGGACCGTCTCGCCGGTGCGGCTCTCGGGACACGCCGTCGCCCACTTCGGGTGAACCGCGCCGCACATCTGACAGTCCGCGGCCATCGAGCCGCAGCATAGAACGTATTGCTCAGCGACCGAATATCATGAGCGCCGCGACCAGCCACACCATCAGCGTGTACCCGACGAGCGCACCGACTCGCGCGGACGGCACGTCCATGGTCGTACCCGAGCCGATCGGCCAGCTCTCCGGCTCCATGATGTCGAGGCGCAGCGTCGTCGCGAGCTGCTGCGCGGCCGGCTTCCGTGGGACGAGCCGCGGCGTGGTCAGCTTCTTGCGCGGGGCGCTTGCCAGCACGCCA
This sequence comes from Deltaproteobacteria bacterium, assembly GCA_013812655.1. Taxonomy (GTDB): domain Bacteria; phylum Myxococcota_A; class Polyangia; order Haliangiales; family Haliangiaceae; genus JABFXX01. The sequence continues at coordinate 43,661 of JACCTC010000373.1, forward strand.
GTCGTGCTGCCGAGGTCCGCGCTCGAGCCTTCGGCGAAGGTCGGGCGAAGGTCGTCGCCGTCGTTCTGGCGGAGCAGCAAGCCCAGCTCGTGCTTTTCCATCTGCATGGTCGGGCGCTCGCGAAGCGGGTTGCTCGCCTCGACGAGCACGTCGAGCTCGCTGGCCGGCATCTCCAAGGTGTTGCGCTGGACGGTGGATGCTCTTGCCATGCGCCGGACCTCTGCACGCGATGTGCCGCCGGCGCACGCGATTCAGTCCTGATACATCAAGAACATCGGTCATGTGGGCGAACGTGCGCGAGCGCCTTCGGCGTGCGGCCGGGCGCATCGAGCGGGCATTACCGCCCGGCTCGCTTGCCCGGCCCGTCGGTTCTCGGGATCATCGTTCGATGCGCAAGCTCGTGGGTGTCTTGATCGCGACGGCAACGCTGTCCGGCTGTTACGCGCACGGCAGCATGCGTGTCCGCGGCCCGAACCCGTTCGCGGTCGTCGCCACCGCGCTCACCGTCGCGGCGGTCGTCAACGCGGTGTCGGTCGCGCCGCCGGTCGTGACCCATGTCGAGTATTACGACTACGGCCACCACCCCGGTCACATCTGGGTCAACGGCCGGTACACCTACGTCAACAACAACTGGGTCTGGCAGGCCGGCTACTGGCAGCCCGAGCGCGGCGGTCATTACTGGGTGCAGGGTGCCTGGCAGCAGCAGGGTAACCAGTACGTGTGGGTCGATGGCTACTGGGCCGCGCCGCGCCAGGGTCACGTCTACATCGACGGCTACTGGGACTACCGCGATACCGGCTACGTCTGGATGCCGGGCCGGTGGGACATCGATCGCCCCGGCCACGTCTACGTCGGAGGGTCGTGGACGATGACCAACAACCGGCGCACGTGGTCGCAAGGCCGGTGGGAGCGCGACGATGGCCGCGTCGAGTACGCGCGCTACCGCACGCGTGGCCGCGTGAACGCATCGGGTGGCGCGGTGATTCGCGACCACCGCTGATCCGCGCGACGACCTCGGCGGTATCCTGCCGCGATGGGGCGGATCGCGATCGTGGGCGGTGGTGCTGCGGGCATGGGCGCCGCGAAGGTGCTCCTCGAGGCCGGGCTCGAGGTCACGCTGTTCGAGGAGCTGCCACGCCTGGGCGGCCACTGCTTCGCGGTGCCGGTCGCGCACGGCAAGCAGACGATCCTGGTCGACGCTGGCGTCAGTGACTTCAACCGCGTGACCTCGCACGAGGTCCGGCGGTTCATGGACGAGCTCGGCCTCGCGGTCACCCCGGTCCAGCAGGACTCGACCTGCACGACGATCGATGGCCACCCCGTCTGGACCACCAAGGGCACGCGGCGCGTGATCGACGGCATCCACGACGAGGCGCGGTTCTTTCCGAGATCGACGGCTTCGGCGCGACCTGCGTCGAGGTCACCGCCGAGGCGCGGTTCGCGGAGTGGACGGCGCGGCGCTACCTCGACGAATACGACTACGGTCCCGAGTTCCGGCGCTGCTTCTTCAACCCGCGCGCCGGCGGGTCGTTTCCGATGCCGGATCGCGATCCCGAGGACTACTTCATCCGCCCGCTCGTCGCCTACTGGCAGATGGACGGCCTGGTCGGCGGCGGCACCGCCGAGCGCATGGTCGTCGAGCACGGCATGCACGCGTGGCCGGCCGCGTTTCACATCTGGTTCGAGCAGCATGGCGGCAAGCTCCGCACCAGCACGCGCGTCGTCGGCATCGCGCGGCGCCCCCGCGGCGTCCGGATCCGCGTCGAGACCGCGGAGGGCGCGCACGAGTCGCAGTGGTTCGATCACGTCGTGCTCGCGACGAGCCCGCACGCGATCCGATCGATGCTCGAGGATCCGAGCGTCGAGGAAGGCACCCTGCTCGGCGCGTTCCAGTGGCAGCGCGCGCGGGTCGCGGTGCACACCGATGCCGAATACGTGTGCTCGGATCCGACGCTGATCGCCGCGTACAACTATGTCATCGGCAGCGGCGAGCTGCCCGAGACCCGGCCGACCGTCACGCTCTATCCCAAGCGGCTGGCCGGGACGTCGCCGCACGGCCCCGACGTGTTCGTGACGATCAACCCGCACCGCGCGCCGCGTGACGTGATCGCGAACCGGTTCTTCGTGCACCCGGCGGTGTCGCGGCCCCACGACGTCACGACCCGGCGGTTCGCCGCGCTCCAGGGCACGGCCAACACGTGGTTCGCCGGCGGCTGGCTCCGCGTCCCGCACGTCCACGAGCAGGCGCTCGCGTCGGGCCTCGATGTCGGCCACGATCTGGTCGCGACCGTCGCCGGACACTCGCGCCCGAAGCCGCGACGGAGCTACCTCGACTCGCTGCACGCCTCGCCGATCTTCGCGTCGCTCGACCCGTGCCTGCTCGAGGAGCTGCGGGTCACCGCGCGACCGTTCGATGCGCGGCTCGGCGAGGTGTTGACCCGCCAGGGCGAGCCATCCACCGGCATGATCCTGGTGATCGAGGGCGAGGCGATCGGCACCCGCGACGGTCACCACGTCACCCGGTCGGGACCGGGGTCGCTGATCGGCGAGCTGTCGATCCTCGACGGCGGACCGTCACCGCTGACGTTCGTCGCGCGCACGCCGATCGCGGGCTGGTTCTTCGACCGCGCGGGGATCGAGCAGCTGCGCCGCGACACCCACGCCGGCGCGTTCGCGATGCTCGATCAGATCGCGCGGACCGAGATGCGGCTGATGCGCGAGCTCCTCGAGCGGCGGTGGGGCGAGATCACCCCGTCCGATCACGCAGCGTGGACCGGAGCGCACGTGATCGGGCCGGCCGCCGGCTTCCTCGAAGGCCAGGGCCTGCCCGAGGCGCACCGCCTGCGCGCGTTGCTCTGGGAGTTTCCCGCCGGCGCGCTCGTCGTCCAGGCGGGCGAGCCGAGCCATCGGTTCCTGATCGTGACGCAGGGCCAGATCGACGTGACCGCGGCGGACGGCACGCCGCTCGTCGAGGCTGGCCCCGGCGACCTGCCCGGCGTGCTCGCCGTGATCGATGGCGGCCGCCAGCCGTTCTCGTTCGTGACCCGCGAGACGACGATCGCCGCGGTGATCGATGCCGATCGATTTCGCGAGCTACGTTACGGAGGCAGCGCCCTCGCCGCGGTGCTGGTGCCGCGGATCCACGGCTATCTCGTCGCGCGCTATCGCCCGTTGCTCGACGCGATGCTCGGTGGTGACGAGGAGACGCTCGTCGACGTGACGGTCGCCTAGCACTGTGGTTCAATCGGCGGATGCGGGGGCAAGCGACCGGGATCGGCGCTGTCGACATGATCATGCGCGCCGTGCTCGAGGAATTTCCCGGGCTGGACGCTGCACGTCTGCGTGCCGCGGTCGAGCGTGGGCAGGCCCGGGCCGCGAGCGCTTCGCTCAACACCGAGGGTCACCGCATCATCGATCTCCACCTCGCCCGCGTCGAGGCGACCGAGGAGAGCACCGAGCGCGCGCGCATCCTGCGCGAGCTGGCCGAGAGCCTCGAGGAGCGGCGCGATGCCGAGCGCGGCCTGGCCGTGCGACTCGCGGCGTTCTCGGAAGCGGCGTCCGCCGAGGATCTCGATCCGCTGCTCCGCATGGCGAAGGTGACCGAGCGGTGGAGCGAGCTGCCCCTCGAGACGATGACCGCGCTGATCGACATCAACGACGATGCGAGCCCGCGCCGGCTCACCGAGATCGCGACCGCGTGGCAGCACCTCGGACGCGGCTACTACGCGGCCGATTGCCTCGAGCGCGTGCTCGCACTGTCGCCGAACGATGCCCACGCCCACGAGGCGCTCGAGCTGTTCTACCGCAGCACGGGCGAGTGGCCGACGCTGATCGAATTGCTGAGCCGGCGCGCCGTCCACGTCGAGGATGACGCCGAGCGTGCGGAGCTGCTCCGCGAGGTCGGGTTGATCTATGACCGCGAGCTCGGCGACGACAGCGGCGCGCTCGACGCCTACCGCGAGGCCGATCGACTCGAGCCCGATCGGCCCGAAGTGCTCGAGGCACTCGCGCGGCTCGGCGCCAAGGTCGGCGTGCCCGAGGAGGAGGCGCTCGAGGCGCTGCAGCGGCTCGCCGCCGCGACCGTCGATCCGATCGAGCGGGCACGCGTGCTGTGCCAGGCCGCGGAGATCGCGAAGCTGCAGGACTGGAACGTCGCGCAGCAGCTGTTCGAGCGCGCACGCGCCGACGATCCTGATCTGATCGCGGCAGTCGATGGTCTCGTCGTGCTGCTCCGCGATCGCGGCCAGCTCCCCGAGGCGATCTCGCTGCTCGAGCGAGCCGCCGCCCGCGACACGCTGGTCGACGAACGGTCGCGCTGGCTCGCCGATGCGGCCGACTACTGCGTCGCGCTGGGCGATACCGAGCGCGCGAAGGGGTTGTATCGCGCGGCGCGCGCTGCTGACCCCACGAACCACAAGGCCGGCACCGCGCTCGTCGAGCTGTGCTGGGACACCGGCTCGCTCGTCGAGCTCGCGCCGATCCTCGACGAGCTGTGCCGCAGCACCGAGGATCCGAGCCGGCTTCGCGGCTACCTGCTCCAGCGCAGCAAGGTCGCGGCCGACCTCGGCGATCGCACCGGCGCGCGCGTCGCGTTGACCCGCGCCGTCGATCTCGATCCGATCGACTTCGAGCCCCGCCGCGAGCTCGCGCACATGCTGTTCGAGGCGCAGCAGTTCGCGAAGGCGCGGCCGCTGCTCGAAGGGCTGCTCGAGGACGAGGACGTGCTGCCGCCCGACGAGGCGGTCGAGCTGCATTACCGGCTCGCGCGCTCGGCCCTCGAGCTCGGCGACAAGGCGGCGGCCGACAAGCACGCGGGCATCGTGCTCGCGCTGGTGCCCGACCATCGCCAGGCGCTGCTGCTCCGTACCGACCTCGACGCCGCCGACCCGTTCGCGCTCGCCGCGAACCAGCTCGCGCTCGCGAACATCGCGCCGCCCGAGGAGAAGGCCACGCGGTTCGCGGCACTCGGCGATCGCTACACCGAGCTCGGCGATCCGGCGACCGCGCGCGAGATGTACCGCGAGGCGCTCGCACACCGGCCCGGCGATCACCTGCTGCTCACCAAGTTCCTGCACCTCGTCGCCGAGGAGGGGGACTGGAGCTACAGCCTCGATCTCGTGCAACGCCTCGTCGACACCGAGGCCGACCCGAAGGTCCGTGCCCGCTATCGCCACACCGCGGCGATGATCGCGCGCGACGAGCTCACCGACAACGATCTCGCGATCTCGCTGCTCGACCGCGCGATCGATGACGACCCGCTGGCGTTCACCGCCGCCGACGAGCTCGAGACGTTGCTCGGCAACCTGTCGGACTTCGACGAGCTCGTGCACTTTTACTCGCGACGGCTCGAGCACGTCCGCGTCCAGGAAGGCCGCCCCGGCGAGCGGCTGCGGCTGTGGGACCGCCTCGCGAGCCTGTGCGTCGCCCTCGACCGCACCGACGACGCGCTCGCCGCCTACGAGGTCGGCCTGTCGCTACAGCCCGACGACATCGGCCGCCGGCTCCGGCTGGCCGAGCTCTACATGGCGTCGCCCGAGCACCTCGACAAGGCGATCGTCCAGCACCAGGGCATCCTCCGCCTCGACAAGAAGCGGATCGCGTCCTACGAGGCGCTGCGCGTCCTGTACTCGCGGACCCGCCAGGCCGAGAAGGCGCTCGCGTGTGCGGACGCACTGACGGCGTTCGGCGAGCACCCGATCAAGGACCGCATCCTCGCGCTGTTTCACACGAGCCCGGTCGTCGAGACCACGAAGCCGGTGCGTGCGCTGACGAACGAGGACTGGCTCGCGCTGTCGCGGATCGACGTCGACCTCCAGCTCTCGGCGCTGTTCGGGCTCGTCGCCCCGGCGTTCGCCGCCGAGCGCGCCCGGATGCGGCCGCCGCAGGGCCTGCCCGCCCGCGAGCACGACGTCCCGCCGGCGATCGCGCGAGTCCTCGCGCAGGTCGTCAAGGTGTTCGGGATCCCGTCGCCGCCGGTCTACCTCGACCGCGAGCAGGTCGTGCCGTGCATGGTCACGATGCGCGCCCGCAACGGCGTGCTCGTCCCGGTGCTCGTGATGGGCCGCCCTGCCCTCGACGGCCAGATCGAGGATGCCGAGCTCGCGTTCGTGATCGCGCGCCAGCTCGCCGACCTGCGCAACGATCGGATCGCGCGCCTGCTGTGTCCGCGACCGAGCGAGCTCGCGCAGATCATCGAGCTCGCGACGACGCGCAAGGAAGACGCGACCAGCCACTCCGCGAAGTGGCTCACCACCTCGCTGCATCCGGTCGAGCTCGACCAGACCCTCGCGCTCGGCGCACGGATCCGCGAGCGCGGCGTCCAGCCACTGCGCGCTGCGCTCGACTGGATGGTGACCACCGAGCGCGCCGCCGATCGCATCGGCTTCGTGGTCTCGGGCAACCTCGGCGCCTGCGTGCGCGTCCTCGAGCGCGACCACACCGGCGAGCGCGTCACCGAGATCGTGTGGTCGAGCATCACCGAGGAAGTCCTCGCGGTGCGTGGCCGCGTCGAGGGCTGGGACCTCGGGCGGCAGCCGCAGCGCGACGCCGGCTAGCTACAGCGTCTCGAGGTACGCGACGAGCGCGGCGATATCGGCGGGCGGCAGCGTCGAGGTCTTGCCGTGAAGATCACCGCCACCACACGCGCCGAATCGATCGGTGAGGGTCGCCGCGCAGCCGGTATGCATGAACGGCGCGCGCGCCGCGACACCGACGAGGCTCGGCACCTTCTTCGGGCCGCCGGTGCCGACGTCGAACAGTCGGTTGTTGGTCAAGAGCTCGCCGGAGTGGCAGGTCGTGCACGCCTGCTCGACCGACTCGAACAGCGCGCGGCCGCGCTCGATCGTCGCGATGTCCGCGGTCGGCGACGGTGCCGGCGCGGGGATCCGGTCGAGCCAAGGCCCGAGCGACAGCTTCTGGCTGCGGGTGACCTCGCCACCGAGCATGCGCTCGGCGAACACGTCCTCCATGAGGACGGTGAGGTCTGTCATGTCGCCGTCCCAGTGGTAGGGGCCGCGGCGCAGGATGCCTCCGGCGAGCGTCTGCGTGCGGCGGATGCCGATGTCCGCGAAGTCCCAGACCAGGCCGTCGTCACGACCCTCGGGGTGACACGACGCGCACGACAGGCCACTCGCGGTCTGCTGGTGGAACAGCGTGCGGCCGGAGTCGTAGCCGAGGTCGCCGGGCAGCGTGATGATCCGGGTGCCGCCGTTGTGGTGGACGGCGATCGCGGGCCGCTCGGGGTAGAGGATCACGAGCGCGCCGGCCGGCGTGTACGCGACCGAGGTCGGGGCGCCGAGGCCGTCCTGGATCGGCTGCACCTCGTCGTGACCGCCGCCGCACCCGCCGCCATCGTTCTCGTCGGGGAGCAACAGGTTCGAGGTCCGCACGATGTGAACCGCGCCGGTCCCGGCCGTCGCGATCGCCATCCGTTCGCCGAGCGGCGAGATCGCGAGGTCGACGGGCAGCGTACCGTTGATGAGCTGGGTCACCGCGATCGGTGCCTCGCCGGGTCGCATCACGGTGACCGAGGTCTCGACCGGACCGCCGCCGCAACCCTGGCCGTAACCGCCGGTCGTGGTCTGGAGCTTCGCCTTGATCTGGCGCTGGTGGAGCGTGACGATCCGGCCATCGGCGAGCGCGGTCGCGCGCCACGCGATCGCGGGGATCGCGTCGACCAGGCCTTCGCCGTTGCCGCTGATGTCGGGGGCGGCACCGCCGCCGCCGGGGAAGCCGCCGAACGAGAACCGCTTGACCGTCGGCGGCAGCGCACGGGCGAGCACGGTGCCCGTCGCATCGAGGGTGACGAGCTCCGCCGAGCGGAACCGCGTGATCACGAGCTTGTCACCGGCGACGATGACGTCGCGCAGATCGCGGTCGACGCGGATCCGTCGGGTGGCGTCACCACCCGCGGCCGGAAACGTGACGAGCTCGCCGCCGGCGCACGCGACGTGCACGGCGTCCGTGGTGGCGTCCCAGGCGAGGCCGCGCGGTTCGGCGCAAGCGGGCCGGCGAACGGGAGCGGCGGCCGTCGCGTCGGCGAGGGTCAGCAGGCTCGCGCCACGCCGGAGCGCGACGTGAATGCGGCCGGCACCGTCCTCGACGAGGCGACCGGGCTCGTCACCGGGTTGCAGTGCGAGCTCACCGATCACGGCATCGTTCGCGAGATCGACGCTGACGATCCGGTCGCGATCGGGGTCGGCGATGACGGCGTGCTTGCCGTCGCGGGTGACGAGCATCGTGCCGCCAGTGATCGGGACGCCCCACGACGGCGGCGGGTTCGGCGATGGCTGATCGACCTCGCTGCTACATCCGGCGACGGCGACCGAGAACAGCAACACCGAGAGCGTGGCGTGGGTGCGGATCACTTGACTCCTCCTTCTTGCGGGGACGGGACGTCGACGGGGCAGTTGAAGCCGTCCTTGCGGATCTCGTAGGTGACCCGAAGCTGGACGTCGTCACTCGAGAACTGCGTGCGACAGTCGAGCGGCGTGGCGAAGATCTCCGCGCGTTGCAGCGCGAGGGCGCAGACGTCGCGGCAGGCGTCGACGTCGACGAGGCAGCGATCGATCCGGAACTGCATCGGCGGATCGGCCGGGGTGCTGACGTGGAGGGTTCGCTGGACGTGCTCGAGGCAGTCACTGCTCCCCTTGGCGTCGAGACAGCCCGACGCGAAAGGGATGGCCGCGAGCACGATCGCGGGGCCCAAAATGGAGCGAGCCAGCGAACGCTGGCGAGTGGGAACCAACGCACGCGGGTGGAGTCGCATCGTGTCGCGGGCGCTGCAACGGCCAAGCCACGAGACAACTGCTTGTTACTGCACGGAGGTTGGCCGTCTGGACTCGCGTCGTCACGCCATCGCCGGTCTTCGGCGCATCAGAATTCTGACACCGTCGAGATCGCTGGCGCAGCGAGACTCGCGCGCGCTCGCGTCGCAAGGGGCGAGCGATCGTGGTGGGGCGCACGCTCGATCGCGCGTGCTCGATCGCGCGCGGGATCGTCGACGACGAGGTGCTTCGTGATCATCGGCGTGCCCACATGTCGTCGTCGGACAGCGTCCGAGCGCGCGCGGCACAGCGTGCGATGAGCCTGGAGCGGGGCCGCCCCCCACGATCGATCCCTCGATCGCGTCTGCACGTGATGACCGTCTCGTGCGCGTAAAGGATCGATGCAGTTTGTGGACATACCGCGCCGCCGACGCCACGGTGTGTCGCTGGCGACCACTCGAGCGAGACAGAACGCACCGTCGCGAAATGCCCCGGAGGTGGCACGCGGGTTGTAGCGTTCGCCGATATGCAGCCCACGGTCGCCTCGCCGCCCGGCCTCGTTCTCGCCCCGCCGCCTGCCCTCACGGCGAGGAACACGAGTCTCACCTACGTACGGGGCGCTGTCGGGAGTCCGATCTGTGTCGCGGTCGCGGTGTTTGCCGCGTGCGTCGGCCTCGGTTACGCGGGGCTCGTCGGCGCGTTGCTCTCGATGGTCGCGGTCATCGTGATGGGCGTGAGCTCGACGCGTTACGCGTTCGTGCGGCGCCACCTCGACCGGCAAGCCGAGGTCCGCGACCGCTGCCGCCGCGAGTCCGCGCGCCTCAAGCTGCTCCGGCCGACCGGGCCGGTGCGCCAGCAGCAGTACATCGAGCTGCGCGAGCTGGTCGAGGAGATCGAGCGAAGCGACCCGAACGAAGCGAAGCGCTTCGACATGCAGGATCTCCTCGATCACTTCGTGCGGCTGGCGACCAGCCACCAGCGTTGCCTCGAGGCGCTCCGACTCGCGGGCAGCCATGACCTGCCGCACACGATCGCGCTGACCGACGGCACGCGCTCGAAGCGCCGTCGCGACATCATGGCGCGCCGCCTGCGCCATCGCGAGGAGTGCCTGCGCCGCGTCGAGCAGCTCGCCGACGAGCTCGAGGCGATCGACGAGCTCGTGCGGCTGGTCGCGCAGCGGGTCGCCTGCCCCGCTCTCGACCCCGATCTCGAGCGCGAGATCGAGCGCCGGCTGTGGGAGCTCGACGAGGTCGACGCGGCGCTGCAGCAGCTGTCGGCGTAGGTAGAAACACTATTGACCGAAGTTTAATAGCGGGCTAGCTTCCGGTTCATGGCAGAGCTTGCCGCGGTGATCGTCGGAGCCGGCTTCTCCGGGCTGTGCGCGGGCATCCAGCTCCGCAAGGCCGGCATCGACAACTTCGTGATCCTCGAGAAGGCGCATGGCGTCGGCGGGACCTGGCGGGACAACACGTATCCCGGTGCCGCGTGCGATGTCCCGTCGCACCTCTACTCGTACTCGTTCGAGCCGAACCCGACGTGGAGCCGCGCGTACGGCGGCCAGCCCGAGATCCTCGCGTACCTCGAGCACTGCGCGACCAAGTACGGCATGCGCCAGCACATCCGGTTCGGCGCCAAGGTCACGCGCGCGACCTACGACGATGCCTCGGCGACGTGGACCGTCGCGACCGCCGACGATCAGGTCTACACGGCGCGTTCGCTGATCCTCGGCAACGGCGCACTCCATCTTCCTCAGATCCCCGAGTTGCCGGGCCTCGCGTCGTTCACTGGCAAGACATTTCATTCCGCGCGCTGGGACCACGACTTCGACGTGACGGGCAAGCGGGTCGCCGTCGTGGGCACCGGCGCGAGCTCGATCCAGTTCGTGCCGCAGATCGCGCCGGTGGTGAAGCAGCTCGATGTCTACCAGCGGACGCCGCCGTGGATCGTGCCGAAGCCCGATCGTGCGATCGGCGAGCGCGAGCGCTGGGCCTTCGAGCACCTGCCCGGCGCGCACTGGCTGCGCCGCACCGGTCTGTACTGGTTCCTCGAGAGCCGCGTGCTCGGCTTCGCGTTCGCACCGAAGTTGAACCAGCTCGCCGAGCGGCTCGTGCTCCGGCACCTCGCGAAGTCGGTGCCCGATCCGGCACTGCGCGCGAAGCTGACGCCGAGCTACCGCATGGGCTGCAAGCGCGTCCTGATCTCGAACGACTACTACCCCGCGCTGGCGCGCGACAACGTCGAGCTGGTGACGGATAACATCGAGCGCGTGGAGCCGACCGGCATCCGCACGCGAAACGGCAAGCTCCGCGAGGTCGACGCGATCGTGTTCGGTACGGGCTTCCGTGTCGTCGACTACGTGTCGTCGATGCAGATCATCGGCAGGCACGGGCTCGATCTCAACGCTGCCTGGCAGCAGTCGGTCCGCAATTACCTCGGCATCAACGTCTCGGGGTTTCCGAACTTGTTCCTGCTGACGGGCCCGAACACTGGCCTGGGTCACAACTCGATGATCTTCATGATCGAGGCGCAGGTCCGCTACACGGTCGATGCGATCCGGACGATGCATCGCAACGCGCTGGCGTCCGTCGACGTCCGCCCCGATGTCGAGCAGGCGTTCCGCGCCGAGATGGCGCGCAAGCTCGAGAAGACCGTATGGACGTCCGGCTGCAGCAGCTGGTACATGGCTCCGGATGGCGACGTCCTGCTGTGGCCGGGCTTCACGTTCGATTACTGGCGACGGACGCGGCAGATCGACCTGCGGTCGTACGAGGCGCGCGCCCTCGCGCACACCTCGGGAACTAACGCAAAACTCACGCGTCAAGAAGCCATCGCGATCTAGAGTCCTCGCGTCGTGACCGACGCATCCGCCGAGCTCGAGGCACTACGAGCTGAAGTCGCGCGCTTGCGAGATTCGACGGATGGCACGGAACGCCGGTTGCGCGCCGCCCACGCGGTGGCACGGGTGCTCTCGGACGCGACCTCGCTCGACGAGGCGATGCCGAAGATCCTCGGCGCACTCGGTCACGCGCTCGGCTGCACGCTCGCCGACTTCTGGATCCCCGAGAACGGCGAGCTCGTGGTTCGCGCGACCTGGTCACAGGGCGAGGCGAACGCATTCGCCGAACGCTCGCAGCAACTCCGCTTCAAGCCGGGCGAAGGGCTGCCCGGTACCGTGTGGAAGAGCCGCGGTCCGATCTGGATCGAGAACATCGAGACCTACGACGGTTCGCTGCCGCGCCGCGACCTGCTGATCGCCGCGAAGATCCGCTCCGCCTTCGGGTTCCCGGTCAGCGCCGGCGGTGAGGTGTGCGGTGTCATCGATCTGTTCGCGCCGCAGCACGAGGTGCCCGACGACCAGCTCGTCGAGGTGCTGCGCGCGATCGGCGGTCACCTCGGCCAGTTCGTCCAGCATCGCGATGCGCGCAAGCGGCTCGAGGAAGAGGTCGAGCAGCGGCATCACATCGCGCGCGCGACCGAGCAGGTCTCCGAGAGCCTCGATGTCGACACGATCTTCGCCGAGCTCGTGAAGGTCACGGTGCCGTGGCTCGGGGACTGGTCGGCCGTGTACGCCGCGCAGCCCGATGCCACGCTCGTCGCCGCTGCGATGCAACACGGTGACCCGGCGACGCTCGCCAGGGTGTTCGAGCTCGAGCGCACGGTCTTTCACTCGCCCGGGCACTCGCCCGAACGATCCACCCCCGTGCTCGCCGCCGCGACCGAACGTGCGACCCAGTTCGTTGCCGTCGTCACGCCCGATCACATCGCGAAGCTCGCGACCGATCCTGCGCATGTCGAGCTGCTGCGCTCGCTCGAGCTGGCGTCGTACATCGCGGTGCCCATCATCGCGCGCGGCGAGCTGGTCGGTGTGTTCGCGGTCGCGACGACCGGCGCACGGCGGCTCGCGAACGCGGACGTCGAGCTCGTCGAGGAGCTCGCGAAGCGGACGGCGGCGGCGGTCGTCAACGCCCGGCTGTACCAGGCAGCGAAGACAACCACGCGCGAGCTCGATGGCGAGCGCGAGACCCTCGCGAGGCTCAACGACGCGGGCCGCACGATCTCCGCCGAGCTCGATCAGCAGGTGCTCGTGCAGGGCGTCACCGACGTCGCGACGCAGATCACGAAGGCCCAGTTCGGCGCGTTCTTCTACACCGTCACCAACGACCAGGGCGACAGCACCATGCTGTACGCGGTGTCGGGGGTGCCGCGCGAAGCGTTCGCGAAGTTCGCGCTGCCGCGCAACACCCAGCTCATCGCGCCGACCTTCAGCGGCAAGACGATCGTCCGCCTCGACGACGTCACCAAGGATCCACGCTACGGCAAGAACGCGCCGCACCGCGGGATTCCCGACGGCCACCTGCCGGTGAAGAGCTACCTCGCGGTCCCGGTCGTCTCGCGCGCCGGAGAGGTGATCGGCAGCCTGTTCTTCGGGCACGAGAAGCCCGGCATCTTCACCGAGCGCGCGCAGCGGCTCGCGGTCAGCCTTGCCGCGCACGCCGCCACGGCGATGGACAACGCGCGGCTGTTCGCCGATCAGCAGCGCCTGATCAAGGAGCTCGAGAAGACGAACGCCGAGCTCGATCAGTTCGCGTACGCGGCCTCGCACGACCTGCGCGCCCCGCTCCGCGGCATCTCGAACCTCGCGAGCTGGATCGAGGAAGATCTCGGGACCTCGACGCCGAAGAAGGTCCGCGAGCACATCGCGCTGCTCAAGGGCCGGGCGAGCAGGATGGACAGGCTGATCAATGGCCTGCTCGAGCTCGCGCGCGTCGGTCGGACGCGGCAGAAGTCCGAGCGCGTCGACGTCACCGAGCTCTTGCACGACACGATCGATCTGCTGAGTGCGCCTGCGGCCTCGCGCATCCTGATCGTCGGGGCAATGCCGATGATGGTCGCCGAGCGGTTCGCGCTCCAGCAGGTCTTCCTGAACCTGATCGGCAACGCGGTCCAGCACGCGGGGCGCAAGGACGTCCTCGTCAGGATCACCGCGATCGAGCGCGACGACGAGTACGAGTTCGCGGTGTCCGACAACGGCGTCGGCATCCCTCCCGAGCACCACGATCGCGTCTGGCAGATCTTCCAGACCTTGCAGGCGCGCGACATCGTCGAGTCGACCGGCATCGGCCTCGCCATCGTGAAGAAGCAGGTCGAGGCAAACAGCGGCCTCGCGTGGATCGATCCCGACGTCGCCGGCACGACCGTCCGCTTCACGTGGCCGAAGAAGATCAGGTGATCCAGCTCGTCCGGACCGTCCGGATTTTTTCGAGTGCTTCGGAGCGCGACGGTACGTCGACAGCGTGCCAGGCGCGCACGAGATCCGGGCACTCCGGGCACCGATGGGGATCCGTCGAGGGCGAGTGTCTTGCAGATCCCGTGGGCATAACCATTTTGCCTAGCGAGGATTCCCATCTCGTCTCAGTGCTCGGACTTGCGACCCTGCTGGCGCCCGCGCTCGCCGTCGCGCAGGCGCCTGACCTCGATCCGAACGCGCCGCCACCGGCGCCTCAGCCGATGCCGCAGGAGTCGCCGCAACCCGCGCCGCAGCCGATGACGGTGGATCCCCCGCCCGCCCAGCCACCGGTGGTCATCGTGAATCCGCCGCCGCGCGCCATGGTCATCACCGAGACCGAGCCGCAGTACGAGACCTACACCGACACCTGGAACGCCCAGGTGTTCGCGTCGGGCGCGGTGCTGTTCCTCGCGAGCTATGGCGCGTCGGTCGCCGTCGCAGCGATGAGCGAGGACGACACCATCGATCGCGGCAACGATCGGCTCTACATCCCGGTCGCCGGACCGTGGCTCGCGCTCCGTGACCGGCCGGACTGCGAAGTCGACTGCGACATGGAGAATTTGAAGAAGGGGCTGCTGATCGCCGACGGCGTCTTCCAGGCCGGTGGCGTGGTCGCGATGGTCTCGGGCCTGCTGTCGCCGAGCGAGCACCGCGTGCAGCGAACGCCGATCTCGACGCGCAAGGTTCGCGTGTCCCCGAGTGCCGGCGGCTCCCCCGGGCTGACGCTGTTCGGCCGGTTCTGAGCCTGCCGACGTGTAGGTGGTTAGGCCATGGGTAGCGGGGCATCCGTTTTCGCCGGCATGGTCGACTCACCCAGCGATGTCCTTCGTCCCCGGCAAGCGTCACGTCATCCTCGCGTACGTGCTGGCACTGGTGGTGCTTCCGGTCATCGTGGTGGCGCTCTCGACGATCGGGATCTTCCGGCCCATCCTCGTCGGGCCGTTCATCATCGTGAGTGCGTACCTTGGCGGGCTGCGCGCCGGGTTGACGGCCACGGTGATCGCCTGCGGCTTCGCGTACTATTTCTTGATCGCGCTGCCGGCGGCACCTGGTGAGAGCCCAGTCGGCGGCATCCTCGCGGCCGCCACGGGGCTGATCGCAGGAACGATCATCAGCGTCCTCTTTCACCGCCTGCGCACCGCGACGCTGAATGCGAACCGCGAGCGCGACCGTGCCAGCGAGGCGCTGCGCCAGTCGGCTCGCGACGAGAGCGAGCGCTGCCGTGCCGAGGCTGCCGCGCGCGCGACCCACGAGCGGTTCGCGCACTTCGCCGAGGCGACGCAGGAAGTGTTCTGGATGACCTCGATCGACAAGCGCGAGGTGCTCTACGTCAGCCCCGCGTACGCGACGATCTGGGGACGCTCGTGCGCGTCGCTCCTGGCGTCGGCGAACGAGTGGATCGATGCCGTGCACCCGCTCGACCGCGACCGGATGGTCGAGGCGTGGGCTGCCGCGTCCGGTGGCTCGTATGACCAGGAGTTCAGGATCGTGCGACCCGACGGCAGCACGCGCTGGATCCGCGATCGCGCCTTCACGGTGTGCAATGCCGAGGGCGAGCAGATCGCGCTCGGCGGGATCTCCGAGGACATCACGTCGCGGCGCGATCTCGAGGAGCAGCTCCGGCAGACCCAGAAGATCGAGTCGCTCGGCCTGCTCGCGGGCGGCGTCGCGCACGACTTCAACAACATCCTCGGCGCGATCACCGCGAACGCCAACATGATCGCCGAGGGCATGCCCGAGGCGCATGCCGATCGCGAGCTCGTCGAGGAGATCGAGGCCGCCGTCGTCCGCGCCGCCGCGCTGACCCGCCAGCTGCTCGCGTTCTCGCGCAAGCAGGTGACCGATCCGGTCATCCTCGACGTCAACCGCGCGGTCGCCGACGCTCACAAGATGCTGCGCCGGCTCGTCAGCGACGACATCGAGATCCACACGTCGCTGGAGCCCGATCTCGGCCGTATCCGGTTCGATCCCAGCTCGCTCGTCCAGGTGCTGATGAACCTCGTCGTCAACGCGCGGGATGCGATGCCGGACGGCGGCAGCTTGACGATCGCGACGCGCAGAAGCGGCCGCGAGATCGCGCTCGCGGTCAGCGACACCGGCTCGGGCATGACGGCCGACGTGCTGAAGCACGCCTTCGAGCCGTTCTTCACCACGAAGTCGGTCGGCAAGGGTACCGGCCTCGGACTCTCGGTCGTACATGGCATCGTCCAGCAGGCAGGTGGCCGCATCGAGATCACGAGTGAGCTCGGTGTCGGCACGACGTTCCGGGTGACGCTGCCCGCCATCGAGACCGCGGCGGATCCACTGCTCGGCCGGGTTACCAGCACGTCACGTGGTTGCGAGACGATCGTGCTCGCCGAGGACGACAGCTACGTCCGCGCGGCTGCCGCACGAGCGCTGCGGGCGCGTGGCTACACCGTGCTCGAGGCGAGCGAGGGCCGCGAGGCGCTGCGGCTCCTGCGTGATCACCGGAGTGATGTTCGGATCCTGGTGACCGACATCGTGATGCCGGGCATGAACGGTCGCGAGCTCGCCGAGCTCGCACTCGAGCGAATGCCCAGCCTTCGGGTGCTGTTCATGAGCGGCTACACCAACGACACCAGCCTGCGCCAGAGCGTCGCCCACGCCGAGGTTCACTTCATCGAGAAACCGTTCCGCATCGAGGCGTTCGCGGCGAAGGTCCGGCAAGTCCTCGACGAGCCCGACGCCGGCGCCGAAGCCGACCTCGAGTGGCGTAGCTCGAGCTCGCAGCTGACGGGGCCGGTCGCGAAGTCATTCGAAGATGGCGACGCGCCCGCTCCCGCCCCGCAGGGGCCCGCCGGCAAGGTGACGCTCCTCAGCCTGGTCTGCTGAGCACGACCCGAATTCGACGGTTGCGACGCCGGGGCCCGGCCAGTTACGGTCTGCGGCCGTGACCCACTCAGATTCCGATCTCCGCACCGACGCGGCCTGGCTCGATGCCCACTGGATGCCTTTCACCGCGAACCGCGAGTTCAAGGCGCATCCCCGGATGTTCGTCGCCGCGCAGGGCGCGTACTACACCGACGCTGCCGGCAAGCAGGTCTTCGACGGGCTGTCCGGCCTGTGGTGCTGCGGGCTCGGCCACGGCCGCCGCGAGATCGTCGAGGCGGTGAGCCGCCAGGTCGCCACGCTCGACTACGCCCCCGCGTTCCAGTACGGCCACCCGCAGTCGTTCGCACTCGCGAACAAGATCAAGGAGCTCACGCCGGCCGGGCTCGACTACGTGTTCTTCACGGGCTCGGGCTCGGAGTCTGCCGATACCTCGCTGAAGATGGCGCGCGCGTACTGGCGCGCGAAGGGCCAGGGCACCAAGACCCGCTTGATCGGCCGCGAGAAGGGCTATCACGGCGTCAACTACGGCGGCATCTCGGTCGGCGGCATCGTCGGCAACCGCAAGACGTTCGGCCAGGGCATCGAGGCCGATCACCTGCCACACACGCTGCTCGCACAGAACGCGTTCTCGCGCGGCATGCCGCCCCACGGGGCGGAGCTCGCAGACAAGCTCCTCGATCTGATCGCGTTGCACGATGCGAGCAACATCGCGGCGGTCATCGTCGAGCCGTTCGCGGGCTCGGCCGGCGTGATCATCCCGCCGGCGGGCTACCTGCAGCGGCTCCGCGAGATCTGCACGAAGCACGACATCCTGCTGATCTTCGACGAGGTCATCACCGGCTTCGGCCGCGCCGGCGCGTACACCGGCGCCGCGGCGTTCGGCGTCACGCCGGACATCATGAACCTCGCGAAGCAGGTGACGAACGGCGTGCAGCCGCTCGGCGCGGTCGTCGCGAAGAAGGCGATCTACGACACGCTGATGTCGGTCGGTGGTCCCGAGTACCTCCTCGAGTTCCCGCACGGCTACACGTACTCGGCGCATCCCGTCGCGTGTGCGGCCGGCGTCGCGGCACTCGATCTGCTCGTCCAGGAACGTGCCGTCGAGCGCGTCGCCGAGCTCGCGCCGTACTTCGAGAGCGCCGTGCACGGGCTCAAGGGCCGCAAGCACGTCATGGACATCCGCAACTACGGCCTCGCCGCGGGCCTCACGCTCGAGTGGATCCCGGGCGAGCCCGCGAAGCGTCCGTTCGAGGTCGCGATGAAGTGCCTCGAGAAGGGTCTCTACGTCCGCTACGGCGGCGACACGATCCAGCTCGCGCCGCCGTTCATCTCGGAGAAGCCGGAGATCGATCGCCTGGTATCGATCCTCGCCGACGCCCTCGACGCGACCGCGTAGCTTCCCGAGATCCACCGGCGGCGCGGTGGCGCGATCACCCCGGCTCGAAGCGGACCGACGCTTCGCGCGCGGCGACGTCGAGCACGAGCCGACCGGTGACCTCGGCGCCGCGCTCGGTGAAGAACGTCGCCTGGCGCGTCTTGCCGGTCGCGATCAGATCGCGAAGCTGCTTGGTCGTCAGCTTGCGACCCGCGATCTCGAACCAGACCACGAACCGGCACCCGTTGCGCCAGCGGTCGCAGCCCCACCCGCGGTTGCCGGCGATCAGCACGCCCGCCTTGCAGCGCGGACACCCGAGCTCCGCCGTCGACGAGGGCGTCGGCCTGGCTGACGTCGCCGATCGCGACGGCTTCAATGCGTTCGGTGGCTTCGGTGGCTTCGGTGGCTTCGCGGCCGCCGGTCGCGTGGCGCGCTTGGGTGCGGACGGCGAGGGACCTGCGTCGCGCGGCCGATGGGTCTTCGAC
>JACCTC010000408.1 GCA_013812655.1 Deltaproteobacteria bacterium
GCGGTGGCCTCAGCTTCGGTTCGTTCAGCGGCACGTCGTACCTCGGCGCGAGCGGCGCGGGTGGGCTCAGCGGCACCGCGGGCAACGGCGGCGGCGGTGGTGGTGGTGGCGGCGGTGGCACCAACAACTGCGACTCGACGGGCTCGTCGGGTGGCGGCGGCGGAGCCGGCGGCTGCGGCGGCGTTCGCGGCCTCGGCGGCACCGGCGGTGGCGGATCGTTCGGTGTGATCGCGATCGACTCGACGGTCGTGGTCACCGCGTCGATCCTCAAGGGCGGTACCGGCGGCAACGGCGGCAACGGCGGTACAGGCGGCGCGGGTGGCTTCGCGGGTGCCGGCGGCCAGGGTGGCGCCTACAGCGGCTCGGACACGCAAGATGACGGCGGCGACGGCGCGCGTGGCGGCAACGGTGGTAACGGTGGTCGCGGCGGCGATGGCGGCGGCGGCGGTGGCGGTCCCTC
The DNA here is from genome assembly GCA_013812655.1 of Deltaproteobacteria bacterium. GTDB lineage: Bacteria > Myxococcota_A > Polyangia > Haliangiales > Haliangiaceae > JABFXX01. The sequence continues at coordinate 461 of JACCTC010000408.1, forward strand.
GATCGGCATCGTCTGCATGGGCACGAGCACCACCGACGTCAGCATCAACGGCTCGACGCTCACGGCTGGTACCGGCGGTGCGGGCGGCGCGTCGGCGTCGCCAGGCATGCCCGGGCTCGAGGCGCAGAGCGTCAACTGCCCGCCGTAGCGTAGAGTCGCGGCAATGGCGCCTCAGGTCGGTATCGGCGGATGATCCCACTCTCGCTCGACGGCGCCGCGCACCTCCTCGTGCTCACCGGTGCCGGGATCTCCGCCGAGAGCGGCGTGCCGACGTTCCGCGACGCCGGCGGGCTCTGGGAAGGCCATGCAGTCGAGCAGGTCGCATCGCCGGATGGCTTTGCGATCGATCCTTCGCTCGTGTGGCGGTTCTACTCGCAGCGCCGTGCCGGGCTGACCGGGGTCACGCCGAACCTCGCGCACCACGCGCTGGTAGAGGCCGAGGCAAGGCTCGGCGAGCGCTTCCTGCTCGTGACCCAGAACGTCGACGGTCTGCACCCGCTCGCGGGCAGCCGGCGCATGCTCGAGATGCACGGCAACATCATGCGCACGCGGTGCAGCGCCTGCGATCGCGCGCCGTTCGAGGATCGCACCGCGTATGGCGATGGCGTGGTGCCGCTCTGTGATCGCTGCTCGGCGCCACTCCGCCCCGACATCGTGTGGTTCGGCGAGATGATCGCGCGGGCGACGCTCGCCGCGATCGACGCGTTCGTGCGCGCGGCGGGCAGCCACCTGGTGTTCCTCGCGGTTGGCACCTCGGGCGTGGTCTATCCGGCCGCCGGACTCGTCGATGTCGCGCGCGCAGCGGGTGGCCGCAGCTTCCTGGTCAATGCCGAGCCGCCCGCGAACGCAGCGCGCTTCGATCACATCGTGATCGGTCCCGCGGGCCGCGCGCTGCCGGCGCTGCTCGGTGCGTGAGACGCGCATCCCGCCGGGCGAACGTCGGGAAATAACGCACGCCAGGTGACGAGCAGCGAGCGCTGATGACGCGGCGGATCGACGGAAGTCCGCATTCGCTATCAGGTACGCAGCTTGCTGTAACGCAAGCCACCAGCTCATCCCTCTTAGGAGAACCATCCCGATGCGCACCCATAGCCTCGCTTCCCTCGCTTCCCTCGCTTCCTTCTCATTATTTGCCGGCGCATGTCTCGGCACGGACTCCAGCGACACCACCAGCAACGTCAACGGCGGCGCCGCCGGCAGCGGGAAGGGCGGTGTGCGGGGTGCGATCTTCACGACGACCGTCGATGGCACGGTCGTCAACGAGAACCATTTCGCGACCAAGCCCGACGTCTACCTCGACGGTGGGCCTGGCAACAACGCGCCGTCGCATGCGGCCGCGCTTGCCGCAGGTGACTACTACTTCCAGGTCACCGATCCGAGCGGCAAGGATCTGCTGTCGAGCGACCACATCTCGTGTCGTCGCATCCGGGTCAGCGCCGACGGCGTGATCGTCGAGGCCTACGCGGGCACGACGTATATCCGCACGGGCAACACCTGGACCGCGAGTGCGTGCAGCCACGCGACCGGCGTCGATGCCGATCACGCCGCGCTCGGCGCGATCACCGTGCAGCTGTTTCCCTACGACGACACCCCGAACAACGGCGGCGTCTACAAGGTGTGGGTCACCCCGGTCGACAAGTACGCGGGCGACGACGACTTCGTGCCGACGAGCGCCAGCGACCAGGTCAACGGCGAGTACTGGGCCAAGGGCGTCGCGCACGGCTTCGAGCCGAAGTTCTCGAAGACCGACAACTTCAAGGTCGGCCCCGACGCGCCGCCGCCGCCGCCGCCGAGCTGCGGTGACGGCGACGTCGATGCCGGCGAGCAGTGCGACGACGGCAACACGATGAACGGCGATGGTTGCTCGGCAGGCTGCACGCACGAGCCCGCGCCGTGCTGCGGCGACGGTCACCTCGACGCCGGCGAGGCCTGCGACGATGGCAACACCACGAGCGGCGATGGCTGCTCGGCGACCTGCACCGTGGAGCCACCGCCGCCCCCGCCGGCGCCGTGCTGCGGCGACGGTCACATCGACGCGGGCGAGACCTGCGACGACGGCAACACCATCTCGGGCGACGGTTGCTCGGCGGTGTGCATGACCGAGCCGTACTGCGGCAACGGCCACGTCGATGCCAACGAGGTCTGCGACGACGGCAACACCGTCGATGGTGACGGCTGCTCGTCGAACTGCGTCGAGGAGAGCGGCTGCCCCGAGCACTGCTAGACTTCGTAGCTCGAACTAAACGCCGCTTGGCACCCCATGCCCGGCGGCGTTCGTGCGTCGGCTGTCTCCTGTTACTCGGGGTCAGGCGGCAGGAGGCGGATGCCGTCGTCGCCGGCCTTGGTCTCGGCGACCTTGGCGTCGGGCTTCTGCGCCTCGGGGCCGCCGGTGACGAGCAGGTAGGTGATCGGGATCGTGAAGCCGGCGGCGACCAGGATCGTGCCGCGCCAGCGCAGGCCGAGCTTGCCCTTGATCATGAAGAGGCCGCTGATCGCCAGATAGAGCAGCAGGATCGCGTAGGCGTCGGCGATGTACTTCCAGCCGGTCTTGCCCTTTGCGGCGTGCAGCCAGGTGGCGGCGCGGAAGAAGAAGCGCGACTTGACCTCCTGCACGGTGACGGCGTCGCCGATCGCGGTGACCTTGGTGCCGTTGCCGTACTCGAGGCGAACCTCGTCACCGGCGCGAAAGATCGTGTCGGGCTTACCGAGGCCGGCGGCGTCGGCGACGAGCTTGCCCGCGGCCTCGTCGGTGATGTCGTCGGGGACCGGCGTGATGGTCAGCGAGCGCTCGGAGGAGTTGTAGTTGTAGTTCCAGTCGTCGACGTGATTCATCGCGATCCCGGAGAGCGCGTAGATCACGGTGAAGCCGACGGCGAGGTACCCGACATCGCGGTGCACCGCGCGCAGCCACGCGCGCCACCGCTTCTTCGCGACCGCGGCGAACCCGGCGGGCTCGGGCGCCTTACGCGGCTGCTTGTCGCCAGATCTGTCGGCAAGCGCCTCGTCTGCGAGCTCAGCCATAGCGCTCCTCCTTCCACGGATCGGCGTGGTTGTGATAGCCGCGGACTTCCCAGAACCCGGGACGATCATCCTTGACGAACCGCACGCCGGTGATCCACTTCGCGCTCTTCCAGAAGTAGAGGTCCGGCACGAGGCCGCGCACCGGCGCACCGTGCTGCAGCTGGAACGGCTTGTTGTTGAGGCGATACGTGATGAGTGCGTTGTCGGCGGTCGCTTCCTTCAGCGGTGCATTCGCGGTGTAGCCATGCGCGGCCTCGAAGATCACGTGGCGCGCCTCGCCCTTGATGCCGGCCTTCTCGGCGAGCGTCGCGATCTGTACGCCCTTCCACTGACCGGCGAGCATCGACCACCCGGTCACGCAGTGGACGTCGGCTTCCTTGGTGACCTGCGGCAGCTTGAGCAGGCCCGCGTAGTCGATCTCGAACGGCGTCTTGACGAGACCATGGACCTTGAGGCGGAACGTCTTGACGTCACCATCACCCTGCTCGCCTCCCATCGGCCGGAGGTACTCGAGCGTCCGCTGACCTGGCGGCAGCCGCGGCCGGCCGTCGGGACGCCGCTCGGCGCGCGCTTCCTTCGACAGATCATCGGCGGCGATCCGCACGAGCGATCCGCCGAGCGCCATGAAGGCGGTGCCGACGGCCGCGGACTTGATGAACTGCCGGCGGTCCCACGCTGCCTTCAGCTCGGGATAGCGATCGAAATCCGGTCGACGAGAATCGCTCACGACATGCCTCCTCGGCGAGCTTTGCAGCGTAGCCTGCATCGGGCCAGCTGCCGCTCTGAGACTGGATACGTGGCTCGCACCCGGTGGTTACGAGCGAGGCGCCCTACCCGATCATTCGCGGGGTTAGCTCAGTCGTCGTCCGTGGTCAGCTCGGGCTCGAGCTTCGCGATCACGGCGTCCAGCCAGGCTTTTTCGCGCTCGCCGACGTACGTGAACTCGACACCGAGGCCGATCTCGTCCCTCTTCGAGTCGTCGTGCTCGACGACGCGCCGGACGATGCCGCTGACCACGACCGCGGGACCGCCATCGACCAGGATCGTGAGCTTGCACCGCGTGCCGACCGGATCGAGAACCTGCGTGCACACGAACACGCCGCTCGGCGAGAGGTCGCGGGTCGACGCCTCGATCTCGAGCTCCGAGCTGACGTAGACGATCGGCAGCTCGACCGGCATGCGGTCGTGGCGGCGGCGGCTGACGCTGTCGCGGACGTCGGTCCGGCTCGTCGCCCGAAACCCGCCCCACTCGTATCCGCAGTCCGGACACGCGTCGTCGATCTCGCTGACGCTCGCGCCGCACTGCGGGCACCTCTGCTTGCTGACCGTGGGCAGCTGCACCGCCGGCATCGGGCCGGTCGGCCGCCCGGCCGCGACCCTGCTCACGAGCGACTCGCGAAACGCGGCCTCGCGCAGGACGAGCGTGCTCGACGACACCGCTTCGCTGTCGTCGATCCTGATCACGAGCGTGCGACTGCCGACCTCGAGCTGGTCGCCATCAACGAGCGGGGTCGGCGTGGTGAGGCGCCGGCCGTTGAGCTTCGTACCGTTGCTGCTCTTGAGATCCTCGACGAAGACCTCGTCCTGTCGCCGGACGAAGAGGAGGTGCCGCCGCGAGACTGCCGGATCGTTGAACCGCATCCGGCACCCGACGTCGCGACCGACCACGGTCTCGCCGAGCGGTAGCTCGACGCTGTTGCCCTGATACTCGATGTAGTAGTTCCGCTCCACCCGCCTCGATTCTACGCTCAGCCGCGGCCGTAAACCGGGAGGAGCGCGCCGCTCGTAAGGATATTTGCCGGCGAGGCCAGGAACACGATTGCCTCGGCGATCGCCGCGGGCGAGCTCCAGCTCGCGTGATCGGCCTTCGGCATCGCCGCGCGATTCGCAGGCGTATCGATCGTCGCCGGCAAGACCGCGTTGACGAGGATGTCCTCGGCGAGCAGCTCGACGGCGAGGCCCTGGGTCATCGCGGCGACGCCGGCTTTCGCGGCGAGGTAGCTCGTCAGCTTGCCGGCCGGTTGCAGCACCGGCCGCGCCGCGACGTTCACGATCCGGCCGCCACCGCCGGTCTTGCGAATGGCGCGCACCGCCTCGCGACACGCCAGGAAACAGGTCACCGTGTTGACCCGCCACTGTTGCTCGAAGTCCGCGAGCGAGGTCTCGGTGATCGGCTTTGTCGCGAAGCCGCCGACGAGGTGGATCGACGCCCACAGTGACGGCAGACTCGCGAAGAACGCGGTGGCCTGTGCCTCGTCCGCGAGATCGGTCGCGGGCGGATCACCGGGGACGTGGACGATCGCGCCGCGCGCTTCGAGGACGGCGACGACACCCTTGCCGAGGGCACCGCGACCACCCGTGACCACGACGTGCTTGCCGTTCACGTGCCGACCATATCAGCGTCGCTGGCGATCTGAAGGGTTTCGGGTTGCCCCGATGAGGGCTCGACGATAGAAGCAGCCGATGGGCGCACAGTGGAAGGCCAAGGGCAAATCGGCCAACGCGACGGCGAAGGGCAGGATCTTCAGCAAGCTCGCGAAGGAGATCGCGATCGCCGCGCGTGGCGGGCCTGACCCGTCGATGAACCCGCGGCTGCGCGCCGCCGTCGAGGCTGCGAAGAAGCAGTCGATGCCGCGCGAGACACTCGAGCGCGCGATCAAGAAGGGCGCGGGACTCCTCGACGAGCCCGTGAACTACGAGATCGTGACCTACGAGGGCTTCGGTCCGCACCGCGTGCCGGTGATCGTCGAGTGCCTCACCGACAACAAGAACCGTACCGGTCCGAACATCCGCACCGCGTTCCGCAAGGGGCAGCTCGGGACGAGCGGCACGGTGTCGTGGGATTTCTCGCACGTCGGGCTCGTCGACGCGTCGCCACCCGAGGGTGCGGACGCCGAGGACGCCGCGATCGAGGCGGGCGCGCAGGATGTCGAGGCGGATGGCGAGGGTGGTTTTCGCTTCTACACCGAGCCGACGGACCTCGATGCCGTCAGCAAGGCGCTCACGGCGCTTGGCTGGACGGTCGCAGGCATGCGCATCGGTTGGCGGCCGAAGACGCCGATGAAAATCGAGGATCCAGCGGCGCGCAGCGAGGTCGAGGCTTTTCTCCACGAGATCGACGAGGACGACGACGTCCAGCACATCTACACGAGCCTCGAAGGCTAGCCGCTGCGCTATCCTTCCTGCCTCGTGCAGGAAGCTGAGCCAACAGAGGTGCTGCCCGAGCGTCAGCGCGAGGGTGATCCCGAGCGGCTTGCGTCGGTCGATGACACCGAGGTCGGGACCCAGGCGGCGTCCCCGCACGCACTCGCCGAGGCTCCGGCGGCGGGGCGTACGACTGCATCGACGGATATCCTCGAGCCCAAACCGTCGGCGTGGGCGACCGCGTCGGTGCGTCCCGTCCCGACCGCGGGCGAGGCGCTCGATCGCAGCGATCTGCCGCGGATGCGGATGTTCCACCTCTTCGGTGCGACCGCCCCGCTTGGCGCGATCGCGCTGTCGCTGCTGATCGGCGGCGACCGGCTCGCGCGCATGCTGTTCTGGGCGGGCATCGGCCTGCTCGTGCTCTGCAACGTCGGTCTGGTCTGGCTCGCCAGCAAGCCCGAGCGCTGGAAGACCGTGCCGGTCGGCGTGCTGTGGATCATCGCGACGATCGGCGCGACGTCGGCGCTGTATTACTTCGGTCCGTTCTCGGCGGTCGTCATGGTGCAGATGCTCGGCATCGTGTTCATCGCGCTCGGTCGAAGCCAGTGGACCGCACGCTCGGTCGCCGGCATCTGCATCGGCGGGCACGTCGCGCTCGCCGTGCCGATCATCGCCGGCTGGATCGACGACGTCGGCGTGCTGACGAGCATCGTCGCCGGTCGCGATCAGCTCGTGCTCGCGGAGATGTTGATCGTCGGCTTCCTGCTGTCGGGATACGCGCTCGGGCGCTGGGCGCGTCACACCAGCGCGACCGCGCTCGCCGAGCTGCAGAGCGCGATGCGCGTGATCGGCGATCAGCAGCAGGCGCTGTCCGAGCACAAGGACGACGTCGCGCGCCAGAACCGGGTCAACGAGGGGCGGTGGACGGGTCAGGCGATGGGCAGCTACCGGCTCGGCCTCGTGCTCGGGCGCGGCGCGATGGGCGAGGTCTACGAGGCCGCGAGCCCCGACGGCCGCTCGGCAGCGGTCAAGCTGCTCAACGCACGGTCGACCGGCTCGACGTCGCTCGTCGAACGCTTCCATCGCGAGATGGCGGTCGCCGGACGCCTCGAGTCACCACACATCGTCAAGGTCTACGAGATCTCGCCGGTCGAGGCGCCGGTGCCGTACATCGCGATGGAGCGGCTTCACGGCACCGATCTCGCGACTCGCCTGCGGACCGAGAACCGGCTGCCCTCCGACGAGATCGTCCTCATGATCGACCAGGTCGCGCGCGGCCTCGAGGTCGCGCGGCTCGCCGGCGTGGTGCATCGCGATCTCAAGCCGCACAACATCTTCCTGCACGAGGGCAGCATCTGGAAGATCCTCGACTTCGGCGTGTCGAAGCTGATGGACAGCGAGGGCACGCTGACCGGCGAAGGCATCGTCGGCACCCCGCAGTACATGGCGCCCGAGCAGGCGTCGGGCGGGCAGGTCACGCACCTCGCTGATGTCTACGCGCTCGGCGCGATCGCGTATCGCTGCCTCACCGGCCGCACGCCGTTCAAGGGCAAGGACCTCAACGAGCTCGTCTACCAGGTCGTCCACACGCCGCCGATGCGCCCGAGCTTGCTCGGCCGCGTGCCGACGAACGTCGAGGACGTGCTCGCGCTCGCGATGGCCAAGGATCCGCGCCGGCGATTTCCGTCGGCACTCGCGTTCGCACAGGCATTCGTCACCGCGCGTCGCGGTCGGCCGGTGTCGATCGATCCGCCGCCGAACGCGTGGACGTGAGCGCGGTCAAATTGCCGGTGGCGTGACGAGGCCGGCACCCGTGCGCGTGCCGAGGATCCGGATCACGCCGACCGCACCGCCGCCGCCACCACCGGACACGATCGAGTCCCTGCCCGCCGCGCCGCCGCTCGTCATCCACGCGCCGCCATCGCCGCCGTAGCCGAGGCGATCGTCCGGACCGACGCCACCTGCAGCCGCGGTCATGCCGTAGGTGCCGTCGGCGCCCGAGACGCCGGCCGTCGGTACACTCGCGATGTTCGCGCCGCCCTCGCCGCCGCCGCCGCCATTTGCCGACAGCTCGCCGTCGATGAAGACCGTCGGCGCTTCGAGGATGATGTAGCCACCCGATCCGCCGCCACCGCCGCCGGCCTGCGCCGAGCCGCCGGTGCCGCCCCCGCCGGTCGCCCGGATCTTGCCGTTGCCGACGACGCCGATCGTGCCGCGCGCGACGAGATAGAGACCACCACCACCGGCACCGCCGGCACCACCCTGGTTGCCGGCCGCGACCTGGTTGCCGCCCTTGCCGCCCGCGCAGCCGCCGCGCAGCTTCGAGATCGCGACCGCCGAGCCAGGCAGTCCGCCGGGTGCGTTGCCGTCGGCGCCGAGGCTGGTATCGGAGTCACCGAGACCGCCGATGCCGCCGGTCGCGACGAAGGTACCGCCCGCCGCGCCGCCAGCGCCGCCGGGATCATCCTCGGGGATCCGCGCGAACGGGCAGGCCTGCGCATTGGGTCCCGGCGCGCCACCGCGGCGGCTCGACACGTCGAGAATGCCCATGATGTCGATCGAGCCGGCGGACGCGATCGCGAGTGGCCGCGAGCCCGCGACGAACAGCGCGGTGCCACCGGCGATCTGTACCGACGTCGCCATCACGAGGCAGACGTCGGGACCACCGGCCTGCGCGAACGTCCGGCATCGCGGATCGGTATCGGTGTTGAAGTCGCGATCCACCGCGATGACGAACGCCTCGGTCGCCGGCGGCTCACCGCACAGATCGAGGAAGCCGGCCGCGCAGGTCGTGCCGGGCGCGTCGATCTCGAGCGGCGGACTGTCGGTGATCGCGTCGACGCCACCGTCGCCGTCTCCCTCGCCCGGGGGCCTCGCACTGAACGAGCAGGCCGCGAGAGCAGCGGCGAGCACGGGCGCGAGGCGAACCATCGCTTCATGGTAGCGCCTCCGTGGCGCCGTGGGCGGACTTGACCGTAGGGGAGCGAGGCCGTCTGGCCGAGCGACCGCGAAGGTCATAAGTGCTAAGACGCGGCGTGCCCGAGATGTTTCGCATGCCCGCCGAGTGGGCCCGTCACGATGCGGTGTGGACCGCGTGGCCTCATGACCCCGAGCAGTGGCTCGAAGGCCTCGACGCACCGCAGCGGGCGCTGATGCAGATGGTCGCGGCGATCGTCGACCTCGACGCCAACGGTCAGCCGTGGGGCGAGACCGTGAACCTCCTCGTGCGAGACGAGACCGACGAGCACGCCGCGCGTGCGCTCCTCGGGCCGGCCGCGAAGGGCGTCCAGTTCCGGCACTGTTTGTACGGCGATGTCTGGCTCCGTGACACCGGGCCGATCTTCCTCGGGCGCGCCGGTGAGGTCAGCGCCGCGCGGTTCCGGTTCGACGGCTGGGGCGGCAAGTACGTGATGCCGGGCGACACCGACGTCGCGCGCCGGGTGATGGAGTGGGCCGACGTCCGCGGCGCGTCGTTCGACTTCGTGCTCGAGGGCGGCGCGATCGAGGTCGACGGCGAGGGCACGCTGCTGACGACCCGCCAGTGCATGCTCGGCGGCGGGCGCAACCCCGGGCTCGATCAGGCCGGGCTCGATGCGCGGCTGCGCTGGGCGCTCGGTATCGAGACCGTGATCTGGCTCGATCGCGGCCTCCAGAACGATCACACCGACGGTCACATCGACACGCTCGCGCGGTTCGTCGCACCGGGCGTCGTCGCGTGTATGGAGCCGGCGGCCGACGATCCGAACCGCGACGCGCTCGCCGGCATCCTCGCGGATCTGCGCGCCGCGCGTGGCGCAGATGATCGCCTGCTCGACGTGGTCACCGTGCCGTCGCCGGGCGCCGTGCTCGATGCCGCCGGTATGGTCATGCCCGCGAGCTACATGAACTTCTACATCTCGAACACCACGGTGATCGTGCCGACCTACGGCGTGCCCGCCGACGATGCCGCGGTCGCCGCGATCGCCGCGCTGTTTCCGCAGCGGCGCACTGTCGCGATCGATGGCAAGGCGGTCGTCGTCGGTGGAGGCGCGTTCCACTGCTCGACGCAGCAGCAGCCGTCGCGTCAGAGCCCGTAGCTGATCGTGACGCCGTAGCGATCCGAGCCGCCGCTGCGCTCGAACGTGATCTCGACCTGTTGCGGGGCGAGCATGATCAGCCAGTCGGCTGCGTCCTCCTCGTTGCTCAGATCGCTGACCGCGGCGCGGCCCTGCCGGTCGGCCCAGTTGCCGCCGATCGAGGCGCGCATGCCGCGGGTGCCGCCGACGCCCTCGATCGCGTCGAGCATCAGCCGATCGTCGAGGTCGGTGTAGAGGTACGCGAAGCTCGCGAACACGCGGGTGTCGACGATGCCGCCGTCGACCCAGCGCGCGCCGAGCTGCACCTCGGGTCCCCAGTCGGCGTGGCCGATCGTGACCCTGCCGTCGAGCGCCCGCGGATCCGACACCGACAGCGAGGCGAGCCCGAACGTGCCGCCGATGCCGATGCTCGGCTGGACACGGCCGCTGCCGAACGCCTTGTCGACGCCGACGTGGCCGCGAACCCCGGCGCTGAATGCGTCGGCGCCGCCGAGCAGCTCGAAGCCGATGTTCGCGTGCGGCGCGATCGAGTGGTTGCTGTCGTCGCCGGCAAACGGCGATTCGGCGTGCGCGGTGCTGCAGAGCACGAGGAGCGCGAGCGAGGTGGATAGCGAAATAAACCGGAGCATCACTGGTTCTCCTTGGACACGGACGGATCGATCACGGACTCCGAACCCCAGCACCACGCGCCACCATCGCCACGCAGCGCGCAGACGTGCGCGTAGCCGCTCGCGAGATCGACGACACCATCGATCGCATAGCCGAGATCACCGACGAGGAACGCGTCGTCGCGGCCGAGCTGGCCGACCTCGTTCGAGCCCCAGCACGCGACCAGGCCGTCGCGGCGCAGCGCGCAGGTGTGACGCTCGCCGACGACGACGCGGGTGGCATCGAGATCGATCGGGTGCGGGTTGGCGATCACGCACGGGCTATCGCCGCGGCATTTGCGAGCGGCGGTGATGTTGCCGACCTGGCCGTTGCGGTTGTCGCCCCAGCATGCGAGCCCGCGGTCGTCGATGATGCAGCTGTGGCGGCGACCGAGCGCGACGTCGATGACACCCGTCTGCGGCTGGAGCTGCGGCGTGGCGCCGAAGCGCTCGCCCCAGCACCACAGCTTGCGGTCGTGCGTGATCGCGCAGACCGAGCCGTGCGCGATCGTCAGCCGATCGGCCGCGAGCGAGGTGCCGTCGGGCAGCTTCACCGGCGTCGGCGGATCGAGCGACGGCAGCACCGAGCCGCCGAGCTTGTCGCCGCGCTCGCCCCAGCACACCACGCGGTCGGCGTCCTCGAGGATCGCGCACGTGACGTCGTCGCCGGCAGCGAGCTCGCGCGCGGGCGGCAACGCCGGAAGGATCAGCGGGCCGAGCACGCAGTTCGGCTCGGCCTTGGGTTGATCGGCAGGCGGCGGGAGGCACGCGCGGTGTGCCCCGAGCGCCTCGCGGCTGTGATCGCCCCAGCAATGCACGCTGCCGGTCGTCGACAGCATGCACGCGTGGATGCGGCCGACCGCGACGTCGCGGCCCGCAGGCAGCATGAGCGCGAGCGGATTGCCCTCGGCGTCGGTCGGCTGCGGGATGCCGCTGACCGTCACGTTCTCGACCGTGTTCGGCGCGAGCTCGGTGACGAGACCGGTATGCGTGTTGGCGACCGAGATCGCGCGCGCCTGAGAGGCGACCTCGTGCGGCGGCGGCGGGTCGAACGTGCTGTCACAGGCGGTGACAACGAGGAGGGAGAGCGGGGAGAGCCATCGAGACATGCGGCAGCTCGTCGTGCACCGCCGGGGCCATGGCGCAAATGGCCTGGCTTCGCGGTGTTAGCGGTCGCGACGTCCGGGGAGGTGTCAGATCCTGCCGCCGGTCCGTCAGAGATGTCCGGGCTTCGACATGCTGCGGCATTTGCTAAGGTGGCGACATGTCGAAGGTCACCGTCGCCGCGCTGCAGACCGCGTTCACCGATGACGTCGCCGAGAACGTCGCGCGGGTGACCGAGCTCGTGCGCGAGGCGGCCGGGAACGGCGCGCAGATCATCCTGCCGAGCGAGCTGTTCGAGGGTCACTACTTCTGCCGCACCCAGCACGAGGAGGACTTCGCGCGCGCGCAGGCTGCCGAGGCGCACCCGACGATCCGCCACTTCCAGGCGCTCGCGTCCGAGCTCGGCGTCGTCATCCCGGTGTCGTTCTTCGAGCAGGCCGGACCCGAGCACTACAACTCGTGCGCGGTGATCGACGCCGACGGCACGAACCTCGGCGTCTATCGCAAGACGCACATCCCCGATGGCCCCGGCTATCAGGAGAAGTTCTTCTTCAAGCCCGGCAACACCGGGTTCCGCGCGTTCGCGACGCGATTCGGGATGATCGGCGTCGCGATCTGCTGGGACCAGTGGTTCCCGGAGGCAGCGCGCGCGATGACGCTCGCCGGCGCCGACGTGCTGTTCTATCCGACCGCGATCGGCACGGAGCCCGAGGAGCCCGAGCTCGACAGTCGCGACTCGTGGCAGCGCGTGATGATCGGCCACGCGGTCGCGAACGCCGTCGGCGTCGTCGCCGCGAACCGCGTCGGCAAGGAGGGCGACGACGCTGGCGCGATCACGTTCTACGGCAGCTCGTTCATCTGCGACGCACGTGGCGACAAGCTCGCCGAGCTCGGCCGCAACGAGCCGGGGATCGCGCAGGCCACGCTCGATCTCGCGCAGATCCGTCGCACGCGCGCGAGCATGGGGTTCTTCCGCGATCGCCGCCCGAGCCAGTACCGCACGCTCGGCGAGTGAGGCCGCCGGGCACCCCAGGGACGCGACATAACCGTTGCAACGAGGACGGTGCCGCGGTTGTCTCACCCCTGCCGTGATCCGCCGCCATGTCCTCGCTGCCATCGCTGCCGGAGTCGCCGCCGGTGAGGACGATGCCGCCCGCGCCGCGCTCGCGAAGATCGATCCGGTGCTGCGTCGGCCGGCGCGCCGCCGCCTCGAGCGCAGCCTGATCGACGCCGCGCTCGCCACCAACGAGTACGGCGGCTTCCACGACAAGGAGGCCGCGCGTCACGTCCTCCGGGTCGCCGCGCTCGACGTCGCACGTGCGAGCACCAGGGTTGCACCGACCGATCGCGCGCAGGTGCACGCCGCGTACGCGAACCTGCCGGCGCCGCGACCGATGCGCGCACCGATCGCGACGATCGTGCTCGCACTGAGCACGTTGCTCGTCGCCGGCGGGACGTACCTCTACGTCGACTCGCTGCCCGGCAAGGCCAGGCGCGCCTACGCCCGCCCGCTGCCACCACCCGCGGCCGGCGCCTACAAGGACGGCGGCGTCCCGCTGAGCGATCCTGCGATCGAGAAGCTCCTCGTCGACGATTTCACGCAGCTCGTCGTCGAGAGCGGCGAGGATCGACGGTCGTCGTTCGACAATCCCGAGCGCAAGGCGCGTGCGGCCCGGCTCGCCGACGCCCCCGCGATCATCGCGCGCGGGCCGATGCTGACCGCGGCGTGGCGCGACATGCTCGCCGCGCTCGATCGCTGGGTGCACGAGCCGCTCTCGAGCCCCGAGTTCGAGACCGTGAACCGCGCGCTCCGCACCAAGGTTCGCACCGTGTCCGACCAGCTCGCGGCCGCTGGCATCGGCTACTACCTCGAAGGCGACGTGATCAACTCCGGCGGCGGAGTGGCCGCGGTGATCTATTCTTATCGCGTCGAGGAGGTCGTGTTCGTGACAGTCGGAAACGCGCCGCATCGCGTGCTCAGCCTGCGGCGGCTCGATCGCCTGAACCTCGTCAAGACGCTGCTCGGCATGCAGTCGGCGGAGCTCGGCGATCCAGTGCTGCTGCTCGATCAGATCGACGAGCACGTCGCGACCCGCGTGCTGCCGGTACTCGAGCCCGACGCGCCATTCCCGTTCGTCGACACCGAGTACCTCGCGAGCCCGGAGGGCAAACGCGTCGCGACGATCGCGGGCGAGGCGGTGCGGCGCGATCTGCTCGTGGCCCTCGGCGCCGACGCTGCGCGCGCGACCCGGATCGCCACGCTGCTCGGCGAGCGCGCGCGGATGGTCGAGCGCTGGCGGGACATGCTCGATCGCCAGGGCCTCGTGATGTCGCGCACGCGCGAGCTCTTCCTCGGAGACGACCTGATCGCTTCGCTCGAGGGCAAGATCCCCGCGAGCCAGCTCGATCGCGCGAGCGCGATCGATGACGAGATCGCTTCGCTCGAAGGTCCTCGGATCGCGTCGCGCTGTCACCAGCTCGTCGCCGCGACGATCCGCCGCCACGAGGCGCAACACGGCCTCGACGATCAGCGCGACTCGATGCTGCGCTATCCGCCGGCGCTCGAGGAGCAGCTCGGTCCCGCCAACGACCGCAACGACGTCCCGCGCCGCGCGGTCGAGCGTGCGCGCCACGAGCTCGCGGCGTACACGAGCCAGCTCGCGAACGATCCGCTCACGCCGCAGTTCAGCCTGTGGAACGTGGCGCAGTTCGCGTTCGCGCGGCCGAGCTGGGGCACCCCGGAGTCGTATGCTGCGGTCATCCTGATCGAGGCGCTCGGCAAGCGGCTCGGGCTCGACGTCGATCCGGCGATCCACAGCGGTGCGATCGATCGCGAGCGGCTCGCCGTGATCGCCACCCAGCTCGCGGCGCTCCCCGCGGATCGACTGCGCGCCATCACCCGCGAGGTGTGGCTCGAGCTGTACGGCGAGCCGCTGGTCCCGATCGTCGACCGGCCCTGAAATCGTCCGGGGTTATCACCACTTGTCAGCGTGAGGTGACAGGCAGCGCAACACAATGTTGCAGGCCAGAAGGGTGCGCGGACCACCGGCAACGAGTACACGGGATGCATCGTGCGATCGCCGTTCGCTCCCGTCGTGCTCTCGCTCGCCGCGTTGATCGCGGCGCTCGTGCGGTGGTGGATGCAGGGCTCGGGCAACCTCTACACCGCGATCGACAAGCGGTTCTACGTCGCCGACCCTGACCTCGGGTGGCGGATCAGCGACGTCCATCCGATCTGGCTCGGCCTCGAGGTGTGCGCGATCATCGCGGCAATCGCGGCGGGGCTCGCCGTGGGCGGCTGGATCATCCGGCGCCGCGAGGAGCGTCATCTTCCGGCCGGCCGCCGCGCGACGATCCTGCGCGCGGCCTCGTGGGCGATCGCCGTCGTCCCGCTCGTCGTCCCGGTCGCGGCGTTCATGAGCGGCGCCGGCGTCGACGGCGGACACGACACGCTGCCGACGCAGACCGCGGGTAGCGCGCCGATCAGCGACGGCATCACCGGCTCGCTCGACCTGCCGGCCGGCCGCTACGAGGTCGTCACCCACGCCGGCACCTCGATCACGGCGAAGGTCTCGGCCGGTGGCGAAGCGTTCGACGCGCGGCTCGGTGGCGATGTCCGCGGCACCTGGCTCGGCGATCCGCGTGACCTGCGCGCACCGTCGACCGCTGATGTCAGCGTCGCGGCCGCCTCGGTCGACACCGGCATCCGCCAACGTTCGGCGTCAGCGCGTGACGATTATCTGCAGGCAGCGAAGTATCCGCGCATCACGTTCAAGCTCGATCGCGTCGTGTCGGCGCGCCCGACGGCGCCCGATCAGATCGCGTTCACCGCGAAGGGCACGCTCGACTTCGTCGGCAAGCAGCACGTCGTCGACGTCATCGGCACGCTGAAGAAGCCGGATGTCGCCGCGCTCGCGAGGCTCGGGCTGGCCGGTGCCATCCTGCTCGTGCAGGGCGACTTCTCGCTCGTCATCAAGGAGACCGCCTTCGCACCCGACGCGGGTGACTTCGACGGCGATCGCATTCCGATTCACGTGTCGCTGGTGTTGCGCCACACCAACGGCTGACTGGTTTCCCGGCGCATGGAGTCATCGATGAAGACCTTGAAGCTGATCGTCCTAGCCACCGTCCTCGCTGTCAGCCCCGCCTGCAGCAACAAGAAAGATGCCGAGAACAAGGCACCGCCGGTCGCCGACAACACGGGCAGTGCCATGGGCTCGGCTGGTTCCGCCGGCTCAGCCACTGACATGGCCGGCTCGGCTGGCTCCGCCGACATGGCCGGCTCCGCTGCAGCGGGCAGCGCCGCGGTCACGCCGGATCCCAACGCCGATTACATCGACGTCTACGCCGAGCACGCCGAGAAGAAGCCGGATGACCCGGTCGCCGTGCACTTCGACCGCTTCAAGGTCGTCAAGGCCGACTTCGATCCGAAGAAGGTCGAGGGCGGCACCGCGACGATCGAGCTCGATCTCACGAGCCTCAAGAGCGGCTCGGACAAGCGCGACAAGCACCTCGCCTCGCCCGACTACCTCGACACCAGCAAGTTCACGACGCTGACGATCGACATCGGCAACGTGAAGAAGAAGGCGGACAACACGTACACCGCCGACGCGAAGGTGAAGTTGCGCGACACCGAGAAGAAGTACCCGGTCACGTTCGAGGTCGTCGAGACCGGCGAGGACTGGATCCGCGTCAAGGGCGAGCACAAGTTCGCGCGCCTCGACTTCAAGGTCGGCGGCAAGCCGAGCAAGGACGAGTCGGTCGCCCAGGAGCTCACCGTCAAGCTCCAGCTCACGCTGAAGAAGACCTGAGTCGCGCCAGCACAGCGCGATGCTACGATCGGCGGCATGACGTTCTTCGTACGTGCCGTCGTCACTGGTTTCGCGCTGAGCCTTGGCTCGGCTCTCTTCAAGAAGGTCCAGAAGCAGCTCGGGCTCGAGGACAAGACGCCTGACAAGGACGAGACCGTGAAGCAGGATGCGGTCTCCGATCCTGATCTGCAGACCTGAGCGGGTACGACACCGGCACACCACGCCGGCATGCCCGACGCACCTGTTTGCAATATTTAGCGGCGCGTTCGCGCAATTTCGGGAACACTCGAAGGACGTGATGGAGTCGGCCAACCTGGCGCCTGGCTTGTTGCTGGCGATGCCACAGCTCCAGGATCCGAACTTCTCCCGCGCCGTCGTGCTGATGATCGAGCACAGCACGCAGGGCTCGTTCGGCCTGGTGATCAACCACCCGAGCCCGATCAAGGCGAGCGAGCTGCTCGACAGCCTCGAGATGCGCTGGGGCGGTGAGGACTCTGCCGTCGTGTGGGCTGGCGGTCCTGTGTCACCGAGCACCGGCTGGGTCCTCCACGAGCCGATCGGGATCGCGCCGGTTGGCCAGGGCACGATCTCGATCACCTCGAGTATCCTGCTGTCGACGTCGCCCGACCGGCTGCGCGCCATCGCGACCGAGCCGCCCCGCGATATTCGCCTGTTGCTCGGTTACTCCGGGTGGGGCGCCGGTCAGCTCGAGGCCGAGATGTCGCGCGGTGCGTGGCTGCACGCCTCCGCGGATCCCGAGCTCGTGTTTCGCACGCCACCCGACGAGATCTGGGAAGTCGCGCTGCAGTCGCTCGGGATCAACCCGGCGAGCCTGTTCGCGAGCCGCGGCGTCAACTAGGCCCGTCGCAATTGGGAGGAAGGCGAGGCCTCCGGTCATCGTACCGGGCGGGGTTCTTGCTACAGCGGTGTTGCATGAGGCGTAACCACCGGATTGGTGCTGTGCTGGTGGTCGGTTTGCTGGGGACTCCCTCCCCGGAGGTGGAGGCCAAGGGCTCCGTCAAGGTGACGTTCACCACGACCCCGGCCCCGGTCCGGACCTACACCCCGAACAACGTGGTCGCGGCCTGGATCCAGACCGGCGGCGGCGCCCACGTCCGGACGGTTGGCCGATGGTCCGCGGTGCGAACCCAGTACTTGCTGTCGTATCGCCAGGCGGCGACCGCGACGGACCCGCTGGCCCCCGATGCGGTGTCGGGTGCCTCGCGCCTCAGCCACGCCGACCCGCTGACCGTGGTCTGGAACCTCCGCGACAAGGCCGGCAACGTCTCGCCTGATGGCACGTACACGATCCGCCTCGAGCTCGCCGAGTCGAACGCGAACGCGATCGCCTCGAACAACCAGGGCACGTTCACCTTCGTGAAGGGCCCGAATCCGCAGACCCAGACCGCGCTGACCAACGGCGGCTTCACGAACGTCTCGATCACCTACGATCCCAATGCCGTGATCTGCGGCGACGGCGTCGTCGACGCGCCCGAGACCTGTGACTACACGGTCCCCGGCAGCTGCGTCGTCAACCAGACCGGCTGCGCGCCCGCCGTCGACAAGTGCATGCCGGCCGTGTTCCAGGGCGATCCGATGCAATGCACCGCCGACTGCGCCGTCCAGCCGATCACCGCATGCGCGGATGGTGATGGCTGCTGCGCGGCTGGCTGCGACGAGGCGAGCGACGCCGACTGCGCCGTCGACGGTGGTGGCGGTGGCGGCGGCGGCGGCGGCGGCACGGTCGGTGCGAATGACGCGGATGTCACCGGCGGCTGCGCGGCAAGCTCCAGCGGAGGCCTCACGGCGTTCGCGCTGGTTGGCCTCGGGCTCGTGCTGCGCCGGCGACGGCGCGGCTAAGCCGCAGCGAACGCGGCTTTGATCGCTGCCGGATCGTTCGTCATGATGCCGTCGGCGCCAAGCGCGAGCAGCCGCTTGGCCTCGTCGACATCGTCGATCGTCCAGAAGTCGACGCGCAGCCCGAGGCTGTGACACTTCGCGATGAACGGCTGGCGATCGAAGCGCAGCGGCCCGGCGTGGGTCGGGACCTGCGCGGCCGAGCCGGTGAACGGAAGCTGGCGCCACAGCAGCGCCGGCAGCGCCATCAGCGATGCGACCTCGCCCTGCGAGAGCGCGGTCTCTCCACCATAGCCGCGGCGACGAAGCGCGATCGCCTGGCCGACGTGGAAGCTCGCGAGCGTCACCCGGTCCTCGGCCTTCTTCGCGCGCAGCAGATCGAGGATCAAGTCGACGGCGCGCGAGTCCTGCTTGATGTCGACGTTGAGTGTCATGGCGGGGAACGCGTCGAGCACCTCCTCGAAGCGCGGCGCGTGCACGCCCTTGCCGGCGAATGGCCGCGAGCCATCGGCGGCGACGAAGCCCCAACCGGCGTCGAGGCGCTGGGCCTCGACAAGATCGATCGCCGACCACGCGACCGACACGCCGGCGCAGCGGCGGGCATCGGGATCGTGCGAGACGATCAGGTGCTCGTCGCGGGTGACCTGGACATCGAGCTCGAGCGCATCGACACCGATCTCGATCGCGCGTGCGAACGCGATCATCGTGTTCTCCGGCCGTTCCGTTGCAGCACCGCGGTGCGCGTAGAGCCGGCGGGCGTGCATCTACTTGTCTTCTTCGAGCTCCATCGCCTGCATCGGGATCGGCGGCGGGCTTGGATTGCTGACCTGGACGACCTCGAACGCGTACTTGATGTCCTTGTCGGCGAGCGGGTGGACGAGCCGGACGTCGACCTCGTCGGGACCGACCTTCTCGAGCCGCAGGATGACGTTCATCTTGTTCTCGCCCTGGGCGACGAACTGCTCGCCGGCGACGAGGTTCGCGTCCTTCGGGAACTCCGACCGCTTCATCTTCTTCGGCGGGAATTGCTGGGCGCCGAACGCGTCCTTGGCCTTGATGACGCCGTCGCGCTTGGCGCCCTTCTCGAGCCCCTCGAGCACGGCCTCGAGACCCGGCAGCATCGTGCCGGCGCCCTGGATGTACTCGACCGTGCTCTTTTCGAGCTGCTGGCCATCGACGACGGACAGGTCGACCTTGAGGACGACTCGGCGGCCTTTCTCGATCTTCACGGCCAAACGGTACACGTGAGCTATCCGCGACGGCAACGCCCCGCGGTTGTGAACGCATGATGACGCAGTGAGATGATCACGTGCCGGAATCGGCCACAAACCACGATCTTGCGATTACTTGCCCGCTGGCATGGAACCAGCACAATCACGTTCCCGACGATGGTTCGCTTCGCTTGTATTCTGATTCTCGCGGTCGTTGCTGGGTCCACCGGATGCCGCCCAGCGAAGGGGCCGGAGCTGCGCGTGCTCGGAGTCCAGGAGCACAACCCGCACGAGGTCGTGTTCGTCCAGGTCACGAACCCGGCAAGCCGCTCGATGCGGCTCACCAAGCTCGAGTACCGGTTCGCGTCCGCGGGCGGAACCACGGTCTCCGAGGGCGAGCTCCAGCTGTATCGTGACGTTCCGGCGGGAGCGGCGGTTGTCGTCGAGGTGCCCATGGACGGTGGGTCGGCCGAGGCGACCACGCTACGAGGCGAGCTCACCACGGAGCTCGATCACCTGGTCAGAATCTTCAAGGTTTCTGCGCAGATCCAGCCTACTCGGTAGGTAAGCAGCCCGCCCACCCCGAGGCTTGCGTCCATACCCCGAAGTCAGGGCATCATCGGTTCCATGCGAACCGTACTAATAGGAATCGCGCTGATCTTCGCGACGGTGGCCGGCACTGGAGTCGCCAGCGCGGGCAGAGGCAAGCAGGTCAAGTACATCGGGATTCACCCGGTAGCGAAGGCCCACGGCGGCGGGTTTTGCTATATCGAAGGCCCGCACGTCCACGTGTTCGGCGCCGACAAGCTCCAGTACCGCGACCACCGCGGGCACCAGCACTTCGTCGGTGACCCGGTCGCGTACGGCTACGACGGCCCGCGCCACGCCTACCAGGGCCATCACCCGATCCACGTCGAGGCGGTCGTCGGTACCGGCCATCCCGACACCGAGTTCTGCTACCTGAACGGCGCGCACTACCACTACTTCACGCCGCCGCCGGGCCCCGAGTTCAAGGTCCAGGGCGACGTCCACTTCTACGTCGCCGAGCCGCCGCGCGCGTACATCGAGGCGCGGCCCACAATGATCGAGGTCAACGCGGTCTACACGCCGCTGGTCTACGCACGCCCGGTCGTCACCGTCGAACCGCCGACCGGCTGGATCCACGCTCGTGCCGACTTCGCGGTCGTCACGCCCGGCGTGGTCGTCGCGGCGCCGCGCGCCACGGTCGTCAGCCCAGGTGTCGTGATCGACGCGCGCGTCCACGTCCCCGCGCCGACCATCCGCGTCGATGTCGGCGTCGGCATCGGCGGCGGCGTCTACGTCGACGACGGTCACCGCCATCGCCGTCACCACAAGCACAAGAAGTTCAAGAACAAGAAGCACAAGCGCCGGTGGTGATCGTGATGCGCGCACTCGTGATGGTGATGTTCGGCCTGCTCGTCGCGGCAGCGTGCAGCAAGGACGACGGCACGGGCCGCGGCGCGAATGCCGGCGAGCTGTCGCGTGACAGTGTCGTCGCCGCGTGGAAGAAGGCCGGGCTGACGACCACGCCGCTGACCGCGGCCACCGTCGCGTTCGGCAAGGACTGCCAGAGCGGTACCGTCGGCGGCGTCGACGTCGTGGTCTGCCAGTACAAGACGCCCGACGAGGCGAAGGCGGCCGAGGAGGCAGGCCTCGTGTGGGTCGGTGATGCGACCGGGATGGCTCAGGCGGCGGGCAAGGTGCTCGTCGCGGCGGCTGATCGGCGCAAGGTCGACCCGAGCGGGCGGACGATCAACCAGGTGATGAAGCTGTCGAAGTAGCGGAGCGGCTCAGGCCTGGATCGACCCCAGGTCGACGCTAGTCCTTGTGCTTCTTGTGCTCCTTCTGCTTCTTCCACTTCTTCTGCTTCTTGTCCTGGTGCTTGCCGTGCTTGTGCTTCTCGGCATAAGCCGGCTGGCCACGCCGGGCCGGGCGTCCTGTCGTCCGCACGAGGCAGGCCCCGGCGACGAACAGCACGAGGAACAGCGAGATGATGAGGGCACCGTGGCGGCGAAGCATCGCCTGCGAACATAACTGAGGGGCTACGCCGGTACAATGAATCGGGTGACGTCACGAGAGCTCGGACGGTGGCTCGTGATCGCGGTCGCGATCGTCTCCGGGCTCGGGCTCGGCGTCGAGCTGTGGGGCGCGCGGGCGCACGGCGACCTCGTCGAGGCGCTCGTGCCGCGGCTGTCGCTGAGCTACGAGGCGAACGTTCCGACCTGGTTCGCGTCGACGCTGCTGTTCACGTGCGCGCTCGCGGCGGGCGCGATCGCACGCGAGGCGACCACGTATCGCGGGCACTGGTGGGGCGTGGTTGGCGTGTTCGCCTACGCCTCGCTCGACGAGGCGATCGGGCTGCACGAGCACCTCGGCGGTCACGTCAACACCGGCGGCATCCTCTACTTCGACTGGGTCATCTGGGCGGTCGCGATCCTCGCGGTCACCGCGATCATTTTCCTGCCCTTCGTGCGCGCGCTCGCGCCGGCAAGCCGGACCCGGCTCGTGATCGCGGGTGCGATCTACCTGACGGGCGCCGTCGGCATGGAGCTGCCGCTCGGCTTTGTCACCGAGCGCCTTGGCACGCACAACCTCGCCTACGCGCTCGTCGACTGGGTCGAGGAGACGCTCGAGATGATCGGTGCGAGCCTCGCGCTGCTCGCGTTCGTGCGGCATCGCGATCCGGAGCGCTTCACGCCGTGAGCGAGCGGCGCTACATCGTCGGCCCGGTCTATGACTGGGCGTTCTTCCTCGGCGCGCCGATGCTGGCGCTCGCGCTCGGCATCCTGGTGTCGGACACCGCGCTGGCGCACGAGGACTGGCTGTTCGGCAACGAGGAAGGGACGCTCGTCAGCTTCTTCATCGGCACGGTGATCCACGCGCACCTCGTCGCCGTGTTGTTTCGCAGCCACGGCAACGCGGCGATCCGCCGGCTCTATCCGCGCCGCTTCATCGTCGTGCCGATCGTGCTGTACGCCGCGATCATGCTGTCGCCGTGGATCGCGGTGGCGACGACCGTGGTGGCGACGTTCTGGGACGTCTGGCACTCGGGGGCGCAGACCTTCGGGTTCGCGCGGATCTACGAGCGCAACCACGGCACGCCCGCCGACCTCGGGCGCCGGCTCGACTTCTGGTTGCATCAGCTGCTCTACGCCGGGCCGATCCTCGCCGGCGCGACGCTGATGGACCACGTCGACTCGTTCGATAACTTCAAGAGCATCGGCGACGCGGTGTTCTCGTCGGTGCCCGCGCACGTCGAGGGGAACACCCGGCTGCTGACGTACACGATCCTCGGGATCGCCGGCGCCTTCCTCGTGCTCTACGTCGCGGTGCACTGGCGGCTCGCGCAGCGCGGGTACCGGCCGTCGTGGCTCAAGGTGTGGCTCGTCGGCTCGACCGGCTTCGTCTCGGTCTATTCGTGGGGGTTCAACTCGTGGGGTCAGGCCTTCCTGATCATGAACCTGTTCCACGGCGTGCAGTACCTCGCCCTGGTGTGGGCGATGGAGGGCAAGCGGATCGCGACGACGATGCGGCTACCCGGGCGCCCCCGGATCGCCCTCGCGATCTACCTCGGCAGCGTGCTCGTCTACGGGCTCGGGGTGACGGCGCTCGACGCCGATCTCAAGGAGTTGTGGGCGATCACGATGGTCGTGTCGCTGATGCACTTCTGGTACGACGCGTTCGTGTGGTCGGTGCGCAAGTCGCAGATCTGAGATAGGGTCCCGCCGATGTCGACCTGGTCCCGGCTCGCCGACGCAGCGCTCGCAGGAAACGTGATCTCGCGCGACGACGCGCGCGCGGTGCTGCACGCGCCAGCCGACGAGCTGCTGGCGCTGCTCGACGCCGCATTCCGGGTCCGCCGCGCGCACTGGGGACGCCGGGTCTCGCTGCACGTGCTCGAGAACGCGAAGCAGGGCGCGTGCCCCGAGGACTGCGGGTTCTGCTCGCAGTCCTCGAAGTTCGAGTCGCCTGGCGGCGAGGCGCCGATGAAGTCGGTCGACGATCTGGTCGACGGTGCGCGGCGGGCGCACGCGGCACGCGCGAAGCGTTACTGCATGGTGACCGCGACGCGTGGGCCCTCGCAGCGCGACCTCGACACGATCTGCGAGGCGGCGACCCGCATCAAGGCCGAGCTCGATATCGAGCTGTGCGCGTCGCTCGGCCTCTTGACCGAGGCGAAGGCGCAGCGGCTCGCGACGTCCGGTGTCGATCGCTTCAACCACAACCTCGAGACCAGCGAGCGCCACTACGAGAAGATCGTGTCGACGCACAGCTGGCGCGATCGCGTGGAGACCGTGCGAATCGCGCAGCGCGCGGGCATGGACACCTGCTGCGGCGGCATCGTCGGGCTCGGCGAGAGCGAGGACGATCTGCTCGACCTCGCGTATGCGCTACGCGACCTCGACGTCGACTCGGTGCCGGTCAACTTCCTCGACGCGCGCCCGGGCACGCCACTCGCGGGCTATCAGCTCGTCGAGCCCGGCTACGCACTGCGCGCGCTCTGCATGTTCCGGCTCGTTCACCCGCGCACCGATCTCCGGGTCGCCGGCGGCCGCGAGATCACGCTGCGCGCGCTGCAGGCGATGGCGCTCTATCCCGCGAACTCGATCTTCACGCAGGGCTACCTGACGACCGGTGGTGCGACGTCGCACGCCGATCACCAGATGATCAAGGACGCCGGCTTCGAGCTCGAGCTCGCTTCGGGCGAGACGGTCCCCGCGGATCCCGAGGCGATGGCCGCGATCGCGAGTCAGCCAGCGGCAACTCGCCGGCCGTCGCTGCCGACCGTTCGTAGCTAAGGCAGCGGACGCGTCTTCGACGACGGTCCACCGGGCACGTGTGGCCAGCCGTCGCGCCACACGATCTGATCGACGAGCACGACGCGGCCGTCACCGGGGCCGTTGACCATGCCGGTGCGCCACGCGTGATAGACCATGTACGGATCGCCACCGCTGCCGGTGACGACCGAGCAGTGGCCGGGGCCGACCCACGGGCCGGCGGTGGTGAGGATCGGATCGGCGAGCTTGGTGTACGGCCCGAGGGGCGAGCTCGCGCGCGCGACGCCGACGGCGTAGCGGCCGTCGTAGTACGCGTTGCCGCTGTAGAACAGGTAGAAGGTGCCGACGTGCTCGACGATGAAGGGCGCCTCGACGAGGTTGCCCTCCCAGGCGCGGTCGTTCGTGATCAGCGTCGTCGTCGAGCCGGTGAGCGCGAGCCCGTCGGCGGTCAGGGCGCGGGCGCGGATCGGGGTGTCCACGCCGATCGCGTTGCCGTCCTCCTTCCACACGAGGAAGGGCGCGCCGTTGCCGATGAAGACGTTCGCGTCGATCAGGCCGACGTCGGCGTCGGCGACCAGCGGCGTCGCGAGTGCGGTGTACGGACCGAGCGGGCTCGCAGCGGAGGCAGCGCCGATCGCGAGCTTGCCGTTGGACTGGCGCGCCGAGAAGTAGGCGATCCAGCCAGTGCCGATCCGATGGATCTCGGGTGCCCAGAAGTCGCTGCGTGCCCAGGCCGGGCGTGCGGCCGCGGGCAGGATGTGACCGGCGCGCGTCCACGTCACGAGATCGCTCGACGTGTAGAGCGGGAACGCATCGCCGGCGTTGCCGGACGTGCAGCTCATGACGTAGCGATCACCGTCGCGGACGACGCCGGGATCCGCGCAATCGACCGGGACGACCGGGTTCGCGTAGAGCCCGCCGCAACCCGTCCACCGGAAGGCCATCGCGCACGAGTCGTCGCCGGCGAAGTGCGGGACCCAGCCATTCGACAGCTCGCCGGCGGAATCTGCACCGGCGTCGCGACACCTGCCATCCCAGAACACGCGGCCCTCGACGTCGTCGAACGAGTCGGGATGCGCCGCCGGCTTGAGCCAGCCAGCCCCGTACGTCACGCGGGTCGTGCACGCCGTCAGCTCGCCGCACGCAGACGCGTAGTCCAGCGCGATCGCGCAGCCGGTGCCACCGAAGTACGGCTTGAAGCCATTCGAGAGCTCGGCGAACGAATTCGCGCCATCGACCGTGCACGTGCCGTCCCACGTGACCTTGCCATCGACGACGTCGAACGCGTCGGGGTGGTTCGCCGGACGGATCCAGTCGCTGCCGTACGTGATCCGCGTCGTGCAGACGCCGGGATCTGCGTCGGTTCCACCATCGCCGCTCGCGGCATCGAGGGGCGAGCTCGCGGCGCCACCGCAGGCGGCGAGGACCAAGCCAGCGAGGATCGCAACGCGCAACGAATGGATCATGAGGGGACTCCGTTGCTGGTTGCAAGCACGGGTCCCGCGGTCGCGCCTGCAGATCCGCACGCTTGAACGCTCCGCGTGGGGGAGCCCACCCGCCGGCTGCGCATGCCCGTGCGCAGGAGGGGACCCGTCCCCAGTCAAGTGGGCGCAGCTCCTCGCGAAGAAAGTTTGTCACCAGCGGCGGGCGGCTCGCGTTGGTCGGGTGAAAGGACGGATCACCCATGGCGCTACCGCTAATCTCATCGCTGGCTCGCGTGTCTCTCTTCGCTTCTCCCGAGGCCCGTTTGTCGGGTGCATCACTGACGACGGCCGATGGGCGGTCGCTCGCGCTGGTCGGGGCGCGGCTGCGCGGCGAGGCCCGTGGTGGCATCGCGCGCCTCGTGCTCGAGCAGCGGTTCGAGAACGGGTTCGCCGAGCCACTCGATGTGACGTACCGGATGCCGCTGCCGGCGGATGGCGCGGTCAGCGGCTACGCGTTCGAGATCGGTGGCCGGGTGATCACCGGCGTCGTCGACAAGAAGGCGGCAGCTCGCGAGCGCTTCGAGCGCGCCCTCGTGCAGGGCAAGACGGCGGCGCTGCTCGAGCAACAGCGCGCCGACATCTTCACGCAGCAGATCGGCAACCTGCCGCCGGGCGAGGCGTTGATCGCGCGGATCACGATCGACCAGCGGCTCGCGTGGCTGCCCGAGGGCGAGTGGGAGCTGCGGTTCCCGACGGTGATCGGCCCGCGCTACATCGGCACGCGCGACACCGAGGTCGACGCGCGCGACACCCACGTGGCGGTGGCGCCCGGCGGGATCGCGGCGGGGATCCAGATCGCGATCACGATCGGTGATCCGCTGGTCGGTGGGCGCGGCGCGGCATCGCCGTCGCACACGCTCGTGCATCGCGCCGATGGCTCGCTGCAGCTCGAGGATGCGGCGGCACTCGATCGCGACATCGTCGTGCGCTGGCCGGTGGCGGCGGCCACGTGCGGGCTCGCACTCGACACCGCGCGGCGTGGCGACGGCGATGCGTATGGCCTGCTGACGATCGTGCCGCCGGCGCGTGAGGCCAAGGCGCAGGCGATCGGCCGCGACCTGATCGTGCTGCTCGACACGAGCGGCTCGATGTCCGGCGGCCCACTCGACAAGGCGAAGCAGGCGGTCGCGCTCCTCATCGACACGCTCGACGAGCAGGATCGCCTCGAGCTGATCGAGTTCTCGAACGAGCCGGTGCGCTACAAGGCCGGCGCGCTGCCGGCGACCGCGCGCGAGAAGCAGGATGCGATCCGCTGGGTCCGGTCGCGCTCCGCGAACGGCGGCACCGAGATGGGCGCCGCGGTGTTCGAGGCGCTGCACGTGCTGCGCGCCGGGGTCCAGCGCCAGGTGATCGTGGTCACCGATGGCTACGTCGGCGGCGAGCAGCAGATCATCAAGCTCCTGCACGAGAAGCTGCCGGCGTCGTGTCGGCTGCACGTGCTCGGCGTCGGCTCGGCGGTCAACCGCTCGCTCGCGACGGCGATGGCGCGCGCGGGCTGCGGTGCCGAGGTGCTGATCGGCCTCGACGAGGATGCGGAGCGCGGGATCAAGCGGATGATCGATCGCACCCGGATGCCGATGCTGATGAACGTGTCGATCACCGGTAGCGCGCTCGTTCGCCACGCGCCGGAGCACGTGCCGGATGTCTACGAGGGCGCGCCGATCGTCGCGGCGCTCGCGCTGCGGCCCGAGGGTGGCGAGCTCGTGGTGCGTGGCGAGCTGGCTCGTGACGTATGGGAGAAGCGGATCCGCGTGCCGGCACGCGCGGCGGGCGAGGGCAACCAGGCGATCGCGGCGCTCTACGCGCGCGAGCATGTCGCCGATCTCGAGACCCGGTGGACGCTCGGCGACACGCCCGCGATCGATCGCGAGATCGAGGCGACCGGCGTCGCGTTCCAGATCGCGACGAGGTTGACGTCGTGGGTCGCGATCGACGACAGCCGCATCGTCAAGGGACCGGCGCGGCACGAGACCGTGCCGCAGGAGCTGCCGTACGGCACGAGCGCCGCGAGCTTCGGGCTCCGTGCGTCGACAGCGGCCTACGGCGGCGCGCCGGGGCAGGCGCCGATGGCGCCGATGGCGTCGATGATGCGGGCCGACATCGACGAGGATGGCTACTTCGGCGAGGAAGCACCGTCGGAGGTCTATGCGGAGATCCCGCCGCCTGCGCGGTCGGTACGCCCGAGCGCCAACATGACCCGCACCGGCACGATCGGCCGCCGCCCGTGGTCGGAGAAGGCGTTCATCACCGACGCGCCGGAAGCTGCGAAGCCACGCCAGCCCGAGCAGAAGGAGACGGAGCATCCGGCGCAGAAGCCGGAGCAGCCGGCCTCGAAGTCCATCGCCCTCGGTTACGAGCCACCGCCGGCGCCGCCGCTCGCCGAGCCGACGTTGATGCCGGCCGTCAAGCCGACCTTCACGCCAAACGTCATGCTGCCCGAGCCGCGCGCGCGTCGCTACCGCGCGTTCCTCGTGCTGGCGCTCGTGCTCGGCCTGATCGCCGCGCTCGTCTGGTGGTTCGTGCGGTGAGCAGCGACCTCGACCTCCACCTCGGCGCGATCGTCGCCGGCGACACCCGGGCCTTCGCGCGCTGGCTCGCCGGTGCCGAGCCGCCCGTGCGCGAGAGCCTGCGCTCGTTCGCGCGCGTGGTCGATGTCGAGGCCGTGCTGCAGGAGGCGCTGCTCCGGGTCTGGCAGGTCGCGCCGCGGTTCGTCGCCGATGGCCGGCCCAACGGCCTGCTGCGGCTCGGGGTGCGGATCGCGCGAAACCTCGCGGTCAGCGAGGTCCGGCGGACGCGCGCGGTGCCGGTCGAAGCCGGCG
>JACCTC010000417.1 GCA_013812655.1 Deltaproteobacteria bacterium
CATCGCGTGTCGCACGAGCCGCATGGTGGCATGCCGCGCGAACCGTGTGGTACGCGGGCCGCATGAAGCGCGCAGCTGCGATCGCGGGTTTCGTCTTCAGTCTCGGTGGCGTGGGCGCTGGCTGTGGCGGGAGCAAAGCGCCGCCGTCGTCGCCCCCCGATCTCCAGGCACCGCTGCCGCCGATCGCCGCGGAAGCTGCACCCGCGCAGCCGGCGACCCCACCCGCGCCGCCGATCGCGCGTGGCAACCCGCGCTCCGATCTGATCCCGCGCAGTCTCCTGTTCGGCGATCCCGAGCGCGCGTCGGTGCGGATCAGCCGCGATGGCAAGTGGCTCTCGTGGCTCGCGCCGAAGGACGGCGTCGTCAACGTGTGGGTCGCCCCGGTCGACAAGCTCGATCAGGCCAGGGCCGTCACGGGCGACAAGACGCGTCCGATCTATCAGTACTGGTGGGCGGAGACGAGCAAGCACCTGCTCTACCTCCAGGACACCGGCGGCGACGAGAACTACCACCTGTTCCGGGTCGACCTCGCGGACGGCACGACGACAAACCTCACGCCCTACCCCGGCGCGCGCGCCTCGTTCGACACGACCGACGAGAAGCAGCCGACGAAGATCGGCGTGTCGATCAACGATCGCGACACGCAGGTCTTCGACTACTACGTGATCGATCTGTTGACCGGCGTGCGCACGCTCGTCGCGCAGAACGACGAGGGCTTCGTCGGCTTCACGTTCGACAACGCGCTGCGGCCCCGGCTCGCCGTGAAGAAGCTGCCCGACGGCGGCACCGCCGTGTTCGTCCGCGACGCTGCCGCGAAGGATCCGAAGGCAGGCTGGAAGCCGTTCGAGACGGTCGCATTCGAGGACGCGGACGCCGTCAGCTACCTCGCGGTGACGCCGAATGGCAAGGCCGTCGCGCTCGACCCGCGCGGGCGTGACACCGCGGCGCTCGTCGAGATCGATCTCGCGACGAAGAAGACGAAGGTCCTCGCGGCCGATCCGAAGGCCGACATCGGCGGGATCACGATGCATCCGACGAAGCACACCGTGCAGGCGGCGTCGTACGAGTACGACCGGCTGCGCTGGAAGATCCTCGACAGGTCGCTCGAGCGCGACTTCGAGGCGTTGAAGAAGCTCGATGGCGGCGAGGTCGAGGTCACGTCGCGCACGCTCGACGACCGGCGCTGGATCGTCGAGACGACCTCGGAGCAGCACCCCGGCCGTTACTACCTGTGGGATCGCGGCAAGCAGAAGGCCACGTTCCTGTTCTCGACCGAGCCCGCGCTCGACACCCAGCCGCTCGTCAAGATGTGGCCAGTCGAGATCACGGCCCGCGATGGCCTGACGATGATGAGTTACCTGTCCCTCCCGGGGGCCGCGGATCCCGATGGCGATGGCAAGGCGAGCGCGCCGGTGCCGATGGTGCTCTACGTCCACGGCGGGCCGTGGGCGCGCGACACCTGGGGCTTCGATCCGCTCGCGCAGCTGCTCGCGAACCGCGGCTACGCCGTGCTCAGCGTGAACTACCGAGGGTCGAGCGGCTTCGGCAAGAAGTTCTACAACGCCGCGAACCTGCAGTGGGGCAAGGCGATGCACGACGATCTGATCGACGCCGTCGGCTGGGCCGTGAAGACCGGCGTCGCGCCGAAGGACAAGATCTGCATCCTCGGCGGCAGCTACGGCGGCTACGCGACGCTGGTCGGGCTCACGTTGACGCCGGACGTGTTCGCGTGCGGCGTCGACATCGTCGGGCCGTCGAACCTCCTGACGTTCATGTCGGCGATCCCGGCGTACTGGGCACCGTTGATCGCGTTCCTCCACCAGCGCGTCGGCAACCCCGAGACCCCCGCCGGCAAGGCCGCGCTCGAGGCGGTCTCGCCGCTGACCCACGCGGAAAAGATCAAGAAGCCGCTGCTGATCGGCCAGGGCGCGAACGACCCGCGCGTCAAGCAGGCCGAGTCCGAGCAGATCGTTGCCGCGATGACGAAGCGCGGCTTGCCGGTCACCTATGTCGTGTTCCCCGATGAAGGGCACGGCTTCGCGCGCGAGGTGAACCGGATCGCGTTCTTCGCGATCACCGAGGCGTTTCTGTCCGCACACCTCGGCGGCAGCTACCAGCCGATCACCGCCGACGAGATCAAGTCCTCGACGATGCAGATCAATGCGGGCAAGCCCGGCATCCCCGGCCTGCCCTGATTCTTCCTCCCAGGAGTTCCACCATGAAGCAGCACCTGATCGTCCTGTCGCTCCTCGCCGCGTGTGGCGGCACCAAGTCCGCGCCGGTCGCCGATCCCGTCGAGCCTGTGCTCGCCGATCCCGAGTCGCGCCGGGCCGAGCCGCCCAAGCCGCCCGAGCCGCCCGCCCCGGCGGTCGCGAAGGGCCACCCGAAGACCGATCTGATCCCGCGCGCGGTGCTGTTCGGTAACCCCGAGCGCGCCGGCGTGCAGGTGAGCCACGACGGCAAGCACCTGTCGTGGCTGGCGCCGAAGGACGGCGTGATGAACATCTGGGTCGCGCCGATCGACAAGCTCGACCAGGCCCGCGCGATCACGGCCGAAACTACGCGTCCGATCCGCACCTACTTCTGGGCGTTCACGAACAAGCACCTGCTCTACATGCAGGACACCGGCGGCAACGAGGACTTCCACGTGTTCCGCGCGGATCTCGAGGGTCCGAATGCCGGCAAGCCCACGGACCTCACGCCGATCGCCGGGGTCCGCGCCTCGGTCGCCGACATGCACGAGAAGCAGCCGACGACGCTGCTCGTCTCGATGAACGACCGCGACAAGAAGGTCTTCGATGTCCACAAGGTCGATCTGCTCACCGGCAAGCGCGAGCTCGTCGTCCAGAACGATGACAACCTCCTCGGCTTCACGTTCGACAACACGATGCGGGTGCGGCTCGGCACCAAGAAGACTGCCGACGGCTCGACGCAGATCCTCACCGCCGAGACCAAGGCCGGCAAGACGACGTGGAAGCCGTTCGAGACGATCGCGTTCGAGGACTCCGACACGACCAACGTCGTCGCGTTCGCGCCCGACAACAAGTCGCTGTACTTCACAGAGAGCCGCGGCCGCGATACCGCCGCACTCGTCCAGCTCGATCTCGCGAGCAAGAAGCAGAAGGTCCTCGCCGAGGACGCGAGGGCCGATGCCGGCGGCATGCTGTTTCACCCGAAGAAGCACCACCTGCAGGCGGTGGCCTTCGAGTACGACCGCAAGATGTGGAAGGTTCTCGACCGGTCGATCCAGAGAGATCTCGACGCGCTCGCAAAGCTCGACGGTGGCGAGGTCAACGTCGGCTCGCGCACGCTCGACGACAAGACATGGATCGTGGTGACGACGTCGGAGCAGCGCCCGCAGCGCTATTACCGGTGGGATCGCACGAAGCAGAAGGCAACGTTCCTGTTCGCCGCACAGCCCGAGCTCGAGAAGCAGCCGCTCGTGAAGATGTGGCCGGTCGAGATCAAGGCGCGCGACGGCCTCACGCTCGTCAGCTACCTCACGCTGCCGGCGCACGCCGACGCCAATGCCGACGGCAAGGCCGACAAGCCGGTGCCGATGGTGCTCCTCGTGCATGGAGGCCCGTGGGCACGCGATACCTGGGGCTACAACCCGCAGCACCAGCTGCTCGCGAACCGCGGCTACGCCGTGCTGAGCGTCAACTTCCGGGGCTCGACGGGGTTCGGCAAGCAGTTTCTCAACGCCGGCAACCTCCAGTGGGGCAAGACGGCACACGACGATCTACTCGACGCCGTCGAGTGGGCTGCCGCGCAGCAGGTCGCGCCGAAGGACAAGATCTGCATCATGGGCGGCAGCTACGGCGGCTACGCGACGCTCGCCGGCCTCGCCATGACGCCCGACGTGTTCGCGTGCGGCGTCGACATCGTCGGGCCGTCGAATCTGCTGACGCTGCTCGCGACGATCCCGTCCTACTGGACGCCGATGATCGCGCGGCTGCACGCCCGCGTCGGCAACCCGGAGACCGCCGAGGGCAAGGCCCTGCTGATCGCGGCGTCCCCGCTGACCCACGCCGCGAAGATCAAGCGCCCGCTGCTGATCGGTCAGGGCGCGAACGATCCGCGCGTCAAGCAGGCGGAGTCCGAGCAGATCGTCGCCGCGATGACCGAGAAGCGGATCCCGGTGACGTATGTCCTGTTCCCCGACGAGGGCCACGGCTTCGCGCGCCCCGAGAACCGCATCGCGTTCTTCGCGGTCACCGAGGCATTCCTGTCGGCGCACCTCGGCGGCTTCTACCAGCCGATCACCGCCGACGAGATCAAGTCCTCGACGATGCAGATCAAGACCGGCAAGGAAGGCATCCCCGGCCTGCCCTGACCCGGCTGAGGTTACTCGGCCGCGAGCTGCGCCGCGATCTCGGATGCCTTGAGGCAGTCGTTGCCGACGAGGTCGTAGCGCAGCCGCTTGTGCTTGTCGTAGACGCGGTAGTGCGGCAGCGCGCCGATGCTGTACGCCTTCGCGACGGCCGAGAAGCCATCGCCGACGTCGATCTTGCGGATCAGCACGCGATCTTGCTGCGCGACGCCGACCGCAAGCATACCGCCGACGACGACGCACGCGCCGCAGTGCTCGGCCCAGAAGTCGACGACGGTCACGTAGCCCGGCAGCAACGCGGCGTCGAGATCGACGTTCGCGCCGGGCGCGTTGAGCTGCACGGACTTCGCTGGCGGCGGCGGCGCGGGCTCGGTGACCGACGCCGCATGACCACACGCGCCGGTAATGAGTGCCGCGAGCGTCGCGAGCGCCCCGCAGAGGGCGATGCGGATCACGACCCCTCGGCGAGCTGCCGCGCGAGCCGGATGACGTCGGCACGGGCGAGCCCGGCGTGGAACAGCTGCTCGAGCTGGAGCCGATCGCCGGAGACCAGCTCGGTCGCGCCGAGGCGCACCGTGCCGTCGGTGTCGAGCGTGACCTCGACGAGGACGAGCACGTCGCCGGCCGGCGCTTCGGGCAGATCGACGACCGCGTAGCGTCCGAGCTGGCGATTCTTGGCGGCCTCCGGCGCCTCGCCCTCCCAGATGTCGAACTCGATGCGGGCCTGATCGTCCTGGCGCGTCGCGAACACCCGATGCTCGCGGGTCGGCACGACCGAGCTCTGCGCGATCACGAGCTCGCAGTCGCCGCCGGCGACCGAGATCGAGAGCCCGCGCGCGGCGACGTCGATCAACAGCACGCCCTCGATCGTGCCCTCGAGCCGTGCGACCTCGAGCGCCGCGCCGATCGCGACAACCTCCTCGGGGTTCGCGATGACGCTCGGCTCGCGGCCGGTGACCCGCGCGAGCTCGCGGCGGACGGCGGGCATCCGCGTCGAGCCGCCGACGAGCAACACCTCGTCCACCTGATCGCGCCCACGACGAGCGCCGGCGAGTGCCTGGCTGATCGGCGGCTCGAGCCGGCGGATCAGCGGGGCCGACCACAGCTCGACCTCGTCGCGGCGCAGTGCGCGGTTGTACTCGATGCCCTTGCCCGACGGCAGCTGCACGAGCTCCGCGACGTGCACCGCGGCCTGGCTCGTCGACGACAGCTCGTGCTTGGCCCGCTGCGCGGCGAGCCGCAACCGCTCGATGGCGATCGCGTCGGTCGAGACGTCGAAGCCCTTGGAGACCCGGACGTCACGCACGAGGTTCTCGACGAGCGCACGGTCGACGTCGTCACCGCCAAGGAACGGGTCGCCGGTCGTGGCGAGTACCTCGAAGATGCCGCCGTCGACATCGACCGCCGCGACGTCGAAGGTGCCACCGCCGAGGTCGCACACCAGATATCGACGGTTCGCGCCACGATGCGCACCGTGGCCGAATGCCGCCGCGGTGGGCTCGCTGAGCAGCCGGATCACGCCGAGCCCGGCGATCTGCGCGGCGTCCTTGGTCGCCTGGCGCTGGGCGGCGTCGTACCAGGCGGGGATCGTGATCACCGCGCGGGTCACCGGCTCGCCGAAGTGCCGCTCGGCGGTCTGCTTCAGCTCGCGGAGGATCATCGCGCAGACTTCCTCGGGCGAGATCGTGCGGCCGGGCGCCAGCTGGATCCAGGTATCGCCGTTCGGCGCGGCGACGAGGTCGTACGGCAGGATGCGCGCGAGCTTCGCGATCTCGGGATGATCGAAACGCCGGCCGAGCAGCCGCTTCGCACCGAACACCGTGGTCTCGGGACTCGAGTCGAGGCCCTCACGCGCGGCCTCGCCGATGATCACGCGCCTGCCGACGAACCACACGATCGACGGCAGCGTCGTCATGCCCTCGTCGGTCGTCAGGATGCGCGGCATGCCGTCGTTGTCGATCACCGCGACGACGGAGTTCGAGGTTCCGAGATCGATACCGACCGCGCGACCCTTCGCCGTCATTTGAACAACTTTCGCATCTCGTCGATCCGTGCATGGCCGTGCTTGCGAACGTGCTCGAGGATCGTCCCGGCCTCGCGGCAACTCTCGTGATGCGCGAGCGCGGTCTCGAGCTGCGAGGTCGCGAGCATGACCTCGCCCTTCTGCAGCGCGGAGACCGCGGACGCGACGTAATAGAGCGAGCGCAGCGGCCGGCTCCGGGGATAGACGCAGAGTGCCGCCGCGAGCACTTCCTGCGCGTTGTTGGCGTCACCGTCGCCGAGCATCGCGCGTGCTCGCAACTCGAACGCCTCGCCGCCCTGCACGCCCCCGGGAGCGGATGGCGCCGCGGCGTCCGCCGCCGGGATGCCGGTCGGCGGCGTCGGCGTGGCGAAGCCCGGGCGCGACTTGGCGTTGGGGCGCAACGACGAGCCGTCGACGCTCGACAGATCCTCGAATCCGACGAGCCAGCCCGCCGGCTCCTGCACGACCGAGCCGACCGAGGTCGCGCGCCCCTCGGCGACGAGCGCCGATCGCAGGCGGTCGTAGGCGCGGTTCCCGAGGATCGTGATCTCCTCGGCGAGGTGCGAGATGGCAGGCGCCTGGTATCGCGCGACGAGGTCCGGGTGGTGGTGGCGGACGAGTGTCATCCACCCGTGCCGGACGGCGTCGGCGTCGGCGTCGCGCGGCACGTCGAGCACCTCGTGCACCGCGAGCTGGCGCATGCGACGGAGCTCGGTCGTCAGGTTCAGGAACAGCTGGCGCTCGTCACCCGAGATATCCGGCGGGATCGAGGGCGCGCGCGGTCGGGGCGCAGCTGGCGGCGGGGGTGGTGCCGGCGCGGGTGCCGGCGCCGGTGCGGTCTCGCCGCTGTTCGCCATCGCCTTGATGCGCGACAGCACGTCCTCGGTGAAGCCGACGAGCTCGATCTCGGTCCACGTCTTGGTGTCACCCGCGATCGGTGACGTCTTGAGCACGGTGCCGTCGATCGCGATCACGATCCCGTTCGGCAACTCGAGCCCGAGCGTGACCTGCGCGCCGATCGCGGCCTGGAACGCGACCTTCATCGACAGCAGCTTGCCGCGCCGCAGCTTGCGCGTGTGGAACGCCTCGACCTGCTCCCAGGTCGTGAACCGGACGTGCAATGTTCGCCCACTCGCCATCAGGTTCCCTTCTTCGGTGCGCGGCCAGTCTCGGTCGTCCCGACGGGCTCGCGCTCGAGCACCAGCGTCTTCTCGATGCCGCGGCGCTTCTTCGCGCGATCGATCGGCGTCTTCGGATCGCTCGGATCGCGCCACTCGTCGGTGGTGATCGAGACGTAGCCGGTCAGGTAGCCGTCGGCGACCGCGCGCAGCTCGTACGGGCGACCGGCCACCGTCGGAAACGGGCCCTTCTGATCGATCCCGATCAGCAACCAGACCTCTGCGCCCGGCGGCGTCGACTCGACGTGGACGGGACCTTCACCGGCCGTGAAGCCCTTCTGCTCGACGAGGTTCGGCGGCCGCGCGGGCAGCTTGTCGACCACAGCCTTGCCGGTCTTGCGATCGCGGGCGGCGGCCTTGAGCATCACGTTCACGCTCGCGCGTCGCTCCGCACCGCCATCCGGGGTTAATGGCGCCCAGCTCGCGGCCACGACCTCGGTGTCGAGCGGATGATAGCCCTCGAGCTCGACGCGGATCCGATGCAGCTGACCCGACGACAGCGGCACCGAGTCGAGCGGCGTGCGCCCGAGCTTGAGCCACACGCTCGCCTCGGGCGGCGTCGTGGTGACGAGGATCGTGCCGGGATCGAGCTGCGCTTCCTGGAGCAGGCGCGTCTGCTCGTCCGCCTCCTGCTGGCGCTGGAGCTGGCGCGCCTCGTGCGTCGCCTGCTCGCCCTGCTGGTGGCGATAGATCATGTAGAAGCCGACCGCGCCGCCGATGACGACGAGCGCCGAGATGATGCCGAAGGCGCGACTGCGCAGCCGCGGTGGCGGTGGATCGAAGTCCGGCATCGCGTCGAGCACGACCGGCCGCACCGGCAGCGGCGTCGAATCGCGGCGCGCGACGGTCTCGGTGGTCTCGACGCGAGCGGCCGCGGCCTCGGCACGGCTCGCTGCCTTCTCGAGCTTCTCGGCGGCCGCGGCGGCTTGCTGCGCGGCGCTCGAGACCCGCTGGACCGGACCGTCGAGCCCGGCAAGCGCATCGAACGCGGCCGCCTCGTCCAGCGTGTTCGGCCGCGCGGTCCGCAGCTCGGCATCGGACTGGCGTTCGGGTGGTGGTAACGGCGTCAGCGAGTCGTCATCGTCGACATCGTCGAGCGACGGCACCCGCACACGCGGCACCGGCGTCCGGGCACGTGTCTTCATCTGCACGATCGCTTCGCGCTTGCGAGGATCGTGCTTGATGATGTCGCTGATCGGGTCGTGCCGCTTGAACTGGTCGATGTCCTCGACGGCGGTGTGCTCCGGCGAGTCGTCGAGATCCGCGAGTAACGCGTCGAGCCGGGACCCGCCGGCTGCCGTCGACGTCGGCGTCGGCGTCTTGGTGTGCCGGGCGGCCGCCGCCTCGGCGCGCAGATCCACGCTCGGCCGGACCGGCGTGACCTGGACGGCGCCGAGCGATGACCCGAGCGATGCGAGCAGATCCTCGGTCGCGTCGTCGATGTTGGTGTCGGTCGACGACAGCCCCGCGGCCTTGATCACCTCGCCGCGGTCCGCGAGCTCCCAGCGATCGTCCTCGAACGCCTCGAGCAGGTTCTCGAGCAGGTCGCGCGCGGTCTTGTAGCGGCGGTTGACGTCGGTATCGAGCGCGCGCTGGACCAGCCGCTCGACGGCGGGCGTGACGTGCAGCGTGCCCGGGGGCGCCTCGCCCGACAGCATCGTGAACAGCAGCGCGCCGACCGCGAACACGTCGCACGCCGGCGTCGGTGCCTCGCCCACCGCGAGCTCGGGCGCGAGGAAGCCGGACAGCCCGCGCCACAGCGACGAGTCAGCGCCCTGCGCGACCGCGGTCGTGAGCGCGCGGCCGACCACGAAGTCGCCGAGCTGGACCTCGCCCCCTTCGTCGATCAGCACGCTGCGCGGGTGCACCGCGCCATGGACGACGCGTGCCTTGTGCGCCGCCGCGAGCGCTTCGACCACGCTCTTGCCGATCGCGGCCGCGACCGGCGTGGGCAGCTTGCCGTTCTGCGCGCGGTTCGCGCGGGCCGCGGCGATCAGATCCTGCACCGTCACGTAGCGCCCGACACCGCGGGTCACGATGACGACATCGGGGCCGTTCGACTCGACGCCGAACGTCGGCACGATGCACTTGTGATCGAGCGCGACCGCGGTCGCGATTGCGTTGCGATCGGTCAGCGCCGTCCGGAACGCGTCCTCCGCGAGCATTCGCTGGTCGACGACCAGCCCGCGCAGGTTCCGCTGGCCGCTGAACTGGGCGCGGTGGATCGCGCCGTACATCGTGACGGCCAGGCGGTCGCTCAGCACGACGCCGGCGATGATCTGCTCGGCCGCTTGGCCTCCCACTCCCTCGACGATAGCACTGGCGGGCGCGGTGCTCACCCGCCGAGCAGCTTGAAGTTCAGCTGGATCCACGGCTCGGCGAACAGATAGAACACTGCGGCCATCGCGAGGAACGGTCCGAACGGCAGCTCCGTCCGCATCAGCGACGGCTCGTCATCGGGTGCCGGCTCGCCATCGCCGTCGGGCTGCCCTGGCCCGGCGGGTTTCTCGGCCGGTGCCACGGGCTCGGCGGGCTCGGCGCGATCGCGCATCAGCACGAGCGCGGTGATGCCGATCACCGAGCCGATCACCGAGCCGCCGAACAGCGCGAACACGACGCCCCGCCACCCGAGCAGCGCGCCGATCAGCGCGAGCAACATGCTGTCGCCGAGCCCGAGCCCCTCGCGCCCCTTGAGCCGGAAATAGATCTCGCCGATCAGCCACGGCACACCGTAGCCGACGGCGATCCCGACGAGCCCGTTCCACCACGCGTGCCCGGGCAGCGCGAGCCCGAGCAGGTAGAACGCGACGATCGAGGGGATCGTGACCTTGTTCAGGATCAGCTTGTGATCGATGTCGATGAACGTGATCGCGACCAGCACGAAGCAGAACGCCGCGTAGATCGCGAACCGGATCAGCCGCACGTCGAGTGGCTCGAACATCTGGTTCGCGACCACGGTCGCCCACCACGCGACCCCGAACAGCGCCGCCGTCGTCGCCTCGACGATCAGGTAGCGGCCCGAGAATGTCGCCTTGCAGCTGCGGCAGCGGCCCCGCAGCCACAGCCAGCTGATCATCGGCAGGTTGTCGTACCAGCGGATCGGGGTCTGGCAGGCAAAGCAGTGGGACCCCGGCTTCACGACCGACCGGCCCTTCGGGAACTGTTCCGACGGGGGCCAGCGATAGATGCAGACGTTCGCGAAGCTGCCCCAGACCAGGCCGAGCACGATCGCGAACCCGTAGGCCACCGGCTCGGTCGTCAAGGGTTCGAGCTGCTCGAGCACGCGGACAGCTGATTATGTCACGCGGGTTCGCGGTGGTTGACCCGGCTCGTCGAGAAAGCTAAGAACCAGGCGATGATCCGCGTCGCCGTCGCGCTCTCGAGCCTCGCCCTCGCGGCTGGCGCGGTGGCGTGCGGGCGCTCGCAGGGCGTGACCGATGACCAGCTCGGATCGCTCGTGATCGAACCGAAGCCATCGGCCAAGCGGATCGACGTCGAGCGTGCCGCCCAGGAACCGGCCGAGCTCGAACGCGCGCTCGAGCTGCCGTATTCCAAGGTGATCGCGGCGCTCGGGCCACACGCCACCGCGATCAAGACCACGACGACCATCATCGAAGCCGGCAAGGTCACCAGCGACCTCACCGACGAGACCACGATCGAGAACGCCGAAGCCGGCGCGTTCCGCGGGCTCTACAACAACTCCGCAGACTACGGCCGCGAGACGATCTTCATCGGCGGCAAGCTCTACCTGCGCCCGCGCTACCAGCGCTGGCATGGCCGGCTGCCGGAAGCGCCCGACGAGCCGGTGCGCCTGCGCGACGCGTACTACGAGGCGATCGCCGCCACCTGGGACCTCGTCGGGTTCGCCGCGGAGCTGACCGATCGCGGCGCCATCCAGGTCGCCGGGCGCGCCGGCCGCAAGATCGAGGTCAAGCTCGCCCCGTCCGCGGAGAAGCCACCGCGCGAGATCCTCGACCAGCGCAAGTGGCGCGAAGGCCGCAGCATCGAGGCGCTCGCCGGCACCGTCGTGCTCGATGCCGAGCATGGTGTCCCGCTCTCGGTCGAGCTCACCGCCGGCGTCGGGTTCTCGCGCGAGGGCCGCAGCTTCATCATGAAGCTCGTGCTCGACAGCAAGGTCTCGGCGATCGGTACGCCGGCGACGATCACCACGCCGCCGGAGGCCGAGGTCGTCGCGACGCCGGGCCGGCTGCGCGAGGTCGACGACCGCGACACCCTGCTGCAGGGCATCGCACCGCCGCTGCGCCGCAACGCCGATGGGACCGCCGTGCCGC
>JACCTC010000429.1 GCA_013812655.1 Deltaproteobacteria bacterium
CGGCGAGCTCGCCGCCTTGCTCGACAGCGCCGCGGCGCCGGTCGCGATCGACATCGAGGCTGCATCGGCCGAGCTCGCACGCCAGCTCGGTGGTGCTGCGGTCCGCCGCGACCGCAGCGCGCGCTGGGCACCACCGCCGGTCGTCGAGGTACCGAAGGTCGAGAGCGCGGCGGTAGCCGAGAGCGCGAGCGCGGCGGCAGCACCGCCCGAGCCAGCGGCAGCACCGCCCGAGCCAGTGGCAGCGGCACCGGAGCCAGCGACGCCCGCGCCGATCACGGCGGTCGACGAGGAACCGTTTCCGGTGGCGCTCGTCGCGGCCGTCGAGGCGGTCGAGCTCGATCGGCCGCAGTCGTTCGCGCCGGCCAATGTCGAGATCCACACCGACCCGCAGGTCTCGAGCCTGATCCACGACGACGCCGATCCCGGTGCGTTCGCAGCGACTGGCGCGGCAGCACGCGCGGACGATGGCGACGACGCGCAGGAGGTCGAGCCCGACCAGATCGACGACGAGATCCACCAGCTCGCCGAGGGTGACTACGAGGAGGTCGAGCACACGCAGCTCGGGGCACGGCCGGTCGATCCGAACGCGTTCGACGAGCACGCGTACGCGACGATCCCGTCCGAGGACCAGGTGGGTCTCGCCGCTCGGCTCGACGAGCGCCTCGCCGAGGCCGAGGCCGAGGCCGACGCCGATGACCTCGGGATCGCGCCCGCGAGCTTCGACCGCTTTGACGACGATCCCGGCGATCGGATGAGCCTCGATGGCGTTCCCTACGACGAGCGCGTCGATGCGGTGGGCGACGACGTGATCCCGCTCGGCGAACCACGTCGCGTCACGCCAGCTGCCGACAGCTACGCCGAGGTCGACGCGCACGCCGACGATCGCGCGCTCGAGCAGGCACTCGAGCAGGATCTCGCCGGCGCGCTCGAGCAGGATCTCACTGGCGCGCCAGCTCCGGCCGAGCACGTCGACGAGCTCGACGAGCTCGAGGAGCTCCACGACTTCGAGATCCTCGCGGAGGCCGACGCCGAGGACGAAGATCTACTCACCTCGCGGGGCGAGCGCGAGATCTCGGCCGCGCACGCCGCGAACGCCGCGTCGGACGACGCACAGCGCCCGAGCTTTGCGGACTTCGCGGCACGCCTCGATCTC
The DNA here is from genome assembly GCA_013812655.1 of Deltaproteobacteria bacterium. Lineage (GTDB taxonomy): Bacteria > Myxococcota_A > Polyangia > Haliangiales > Haliangiaceae > JABFXX01. The sequence goes on from JACCTC010000429.1 coordinate 1,154, forward strand.
GACGACGACGATGGCGTGCATGCGATCCCGACCAAGCTTCGCGCCAGCTTCGATCCGCGCGAGGTCAGCGCGGGGCACGCACTCGCGGCCTTCGCCGATCCCGAGCCGGCTGACGAGCCGCACGACGGCAGCTTCACGCTGCCCGGCGACGTCGGCTTCGACGACGCGCAAGACGACTACGCCGCGGCGCCCGGATTTCCGCCGCTCCACGCGTTCGATCAGAGCGACGTGATCTCGGTCGCACCACCGCCGCCCGGGGACGTCTATGGGGGCGATCTGGAGTCCGCACTCGAGCAACTCGACGTCGATCTCGACGACATCGCGCCCGCGCCGCCGCCGACCGAGGTGCGCCCGGCGCGCGCGCGCCAGCTTCCCGCCGCCGAGCGTCCGGCACGAGCGGCACGCAACCGCCCGCCGTCCTCGATCGACGAGCCGGTGACCGCGCGGTCCCCAGCTCGTCTCCCGGCAAGCCCGGGCTCCTCGGTTCGCTCGACTGGCAAGAGCCGGCTCGTCGGGTTGGGCCGGGTCGCGCCGCTCGCAAAGCCCGATCGACCGCCGCGCGCGACGACCGACGATGGCGTCCTGATCAACTTCGACGACGACGACGACGACTGATCAACCGGCGAGGCCGTCGAGACCCGGATGCGCCAGGGCCTGAACCAGCGCGGGACGATCGCCGGCGTGGCGCTGCCAGAGCGCGACGATCCGATCGGCCTGCGTCGTACCGGACGTGGCGATCTCCTCGACGGGCGCGAGCAGGCCGACCGCCGCCGGCGCGACCCGGCCGAGACCATCGCGCGCGATCGCGACCAGCTCGCGGGCGAGCGTGCCGATCGTGTGCCCGCCGGCGCGCGCCGCGAGGCCTCGCAACGGGACCTCGTCAGCGAGCTGCTGGCGTTCGCCGAACGTCATGCCGGCGGTCAGCGCCGTGGCAGCCGCGCGAGCACTCGGGTCGTAGAGCATGCCGCGCATCATCGGCGCGAGCGCGGCGATCATCTCGAACGATCCGCAATCGGCGCCGCGCACCTCGATGAACTTCTTGAGGCGCCCGTCCGGGAACAGCGTCGACAGGTGCATCGCCCAGTCGGCGATCGTCGCGTGCTCGCCGCCCCAGCCATCGCGCATGTACGTGCGAAACGTCAGCCCGGCGGGAACCGGCCGGTAGCCATTGCGGTAGACGAAGTACATCGGCACGTCGAGCGCCCACTCGGTGTAGGCCGTGAAGATGTCGTCGCGGTCGAACACGAACGGCAGCAGCCCCGCGCGCGCGTTGTCGGTGTCGCGCCAGATCCACGCGCGATAGCTCTGGTAGCCGCTCGGCTTGTCCTCGACGATCGGCGACGACGCCCACAGCGCGGTCACGATCGAGGTGACCGAGTACAGGCAACGGAGCTTCGCCGCCGCATCGGCCTCGTCGGCGAAGTCGAGGTTCACCTGCACGGTCGCCGTGCGCAGCATCATGTCGAGGCCACGCGAGCCGACGGTCGGCATGTACGCGCGCATCACGTCGTAGCGCTGCTTCGGCATCCACGGCACGTCGGCACGGCTGCCGAAGGGACGAAACCCCGTCGATAGCCAGGCGATCCCGAGCTCGCGCGAGGCGATGCCGAGCTGGGTGACGTACGTCGCGAGCTCGGACGCGAACGCGCGATCGTCGTCGACGGGCCGCGATGCGAGCTCGAACTGCCCGCCGGGCTCGAGGGTCAACTGCTCCTCGCCGCGGACCAGCGCGATCGCGTGATCGCCCTCCATCACGGGCGTCGCGCCCCGCGCGGTGAAGTGGTCGAACACGGCCTTGATGCCGCGCGGGCCCTCGTAGGTCGGCGCCGTCCCGGCCTCGCTCGGCGGCGTGGCGAGCACCCCGACGAGCTCGTGCTCGGTCCCGACGCGCCATGCCGAGGCAGGCTTCCCGGCATTCACGAAGAACGCGATCAGCTCGTCGCGCGAGCGGACCGGTACAGCATCCTTTTCGTCGACGAGGTGCACCGAGGTGGGGCGACTCTAGGGGGTGATCCCACGGGCGTCAATGCGAGGCGTGGCGGCTCGGCCGTGGTAGCGTTCGGTCACCGATGACGTGGGAGAGCCTCCTCGATCAACGAGCCTTCGCGACGAAGCGGGCGCGCCTGCTCGAGCTGATCCGCGACCTCGCCTTTGCCGAGCGCGAGGTGACGCTGTCGTCGGGGCTCAAGTCGAACTTCTATGTCGACTGCAAGCAGGTCAGCTTGCACCCCGAAGGCGCGACGCTGATCGGCGAGCTGTTCCACGCCGTGATCGACGAGGTCGCGCCGACCGCGATCGCGATCGGTGGGCTGACGCTCGGAGCAGATCCCCTCGCGACCGCCACGTCGGTCATCAGCTTCCAGGTTGGCCGGCCACGCGCCGCGTTCATCGTCCGCAAGGAGCCCAAGGGTCACGGCACGAACCAGTGGGTCGAGAGTGCCGGCCTGAAGCCGGGCGCGCCGGTCGTGATCCTCGAGGACGTCGTGACCACCGGGGCCGCGACGCTGAAGGCGATCGAACGGTCGCGGCTCGCCGGGCTCATCGTCGTGCATGCGGTGGCGCTGGTCGACCGGCTCGAGGGTGGTCGCGATGCGGTCGTCAAGGAAACGCCTCTCACCACGCTGTTCACACGGCGTGACTTTCTGCCCGACAAGCCATGAAGCAGAGCCTCCTGTGTCTGGTGTTCGTCCTCGGCTGCGGCGCGACTGCAGGGTCCGTCGCACTCACCGACGCCTGGCCTGCGACGCCGCCTGACTATGGCGACACCACCGCCACGTGGACGCGCAGCGCGACGCTCAACACCGGCTATCAGGAAGCGCTCGAGCTCGCGGCAACCTTCAAGTCTCCCGAGTGGCGGGCAGCCTACGCGGCACGCGACGCGAAGAATCGCGGGCTCACGGGCGCCGCGTTCGATCAGCGGATGGCCCAGGCGCAGGCGGATGCCGCCGGGCCCTACGAGTTCGAGCTGCTGGTGACGACCTGGGATCGCAGAGAGAATGATCTCGATCGCGGCAAGCGCAGCGTGTGGCGCGTGCGTGTGCTCGACGAGCAGGGCATGGAAGTCGAGCCGCTCGAGATCGTCCGCGACAAGCGGTCCGAGGGCGTCCTCAAGTCGGAGTTCCCCGCATTCGGCAAGTTCTCGATCGCGTACATCGCGCGGTTCCCTCGCGAGAAGGCGCTACTCGGGCCAGACGTCAAGCAGTTGCGGCTCCACATGAGCAGCTCGCGCGGCCACGTGCAGCTCGTCTGGAAGTCCGGCAATTAGCCCGAATTAGCGCGAATTAGCGCCGCGGCGGCTTGCGACCGAGCAGTCGATCCCAGAACCCGGTCGGCTGATAGCCGTCGTCGAGATCGTCGAATGAATCGGACGCGGACGCCACGCGTGGCGGCCGTGCCTCGTCGAGACCCTCGCGAAAGAAGTCTTCCTCGAGCGGTGTGAATGCACCGGTCGCGTCGCGCCGGACCTCGCGTACGGCAGTCTCGCGGGCGGGCGTCGCGATCGATGGCGTCGCGGGCGCGGCAGCTTGAACCGAGGCGATGGCGCTGACCGCGGACTGCACCGCAGCCATATCGGCGATCAAGATCGACGGCTCGGTGGCGGCACGCGGGACGACCACGGGCTGGCTCGCAGCGATCTCGCCGGTTTGTAGGGCAGGGCGATCGTCGGGTGGGATGTCGGCCGGCGGCGGACGTCGCACCACGACCGGCGCCGTCTGCGCGCCGCCATGTCGCGAGCGAACCACGCCGTCCGACGGTTCATCCTGGGTCTCGACCGGCGCCTCCGCTGGCGGCGCGGGTGCTGGCTGCGGCGCGGGCGCCGGCTGCGACACGGGCACGGGCGCCGGCTCTGCGGTCCGCACGGCGGGCGTGATCGGCGTGCTCACCGGCGTCGCGATCCACGGGTTGACCTCGCTCACCGTGGCGACCGGCGTCGCGACGAGACGCGCAGTCTCGGCGGTGTGCGTGATCGAGACCGCGTCGCGAACCGCGACCGTCGCGGTGGGCGTCTCGGCGACGGTGACGTCGGGCGTCTCGACGATCGCGCGCACCGGCTGCGAGCGCTCGTCGTCGATCAGCCGCTTCACGAGATCGCTCGCGGTCTGCGGGACCGAGGCCGTCTTCGCGCGCGCCGGCATCGGCGTGACCTCGGAGAGATCGAACTTTTGGACCCGCCGCGTGAGTGCCTCCTCGGCGGCTTGCTCGCGGGCGGCGTGATCGGCCTTCGCCTTCGCCTTCGCAGCCACGGCAATCACGTGTGCGTCAGCCGCCGCCCTGGCCTCGGCCTCCACCTTCGCGCGGGCCTCGGCGGCGCGCACGATGGCCTCGGCCTCGCCGCTCTCCTGGCGCTGGCGCTCGACGAGCGCGCGGACCTGCGCCTGCGCGATCTCTCGCTCGCGTGCCGCGTCGTCGCTCGGCGGCGGGGCAGCGGGCGGGGCAGCGGGCGGGGCAGCGGGCGAAGCAGCTTCTGTGGCCGAGCTCTGAGTCGGCCCGTGCTCGTCGAGCATCACCGATGGCTCGAGCCCGATGTCCGTCGGGAAGATGCGTTCGCGCTTCCCGGTATCCATCAGCGCTTCGAGCTTCTCGCGTGGCGCTTCGCGGGTCGGTGTCACGATCTCGCCCGATGCGTTCGCAGACGGCACGACCCCGGCGAGCGGGCCGACCTCGGCGCCGATCGTGCGTGGGACGAGCGAGCCCCAGTCGATGTCCGGACCCTTGGTGACGACCGGCACGGCGAGCGGCGTGTTCGCGCGGCGCTCCGTGCGCTTGCGCCGCTTGCCCGACTTCGAGAACTTGCCGGTGTTGCCCGGCTTGTCGACCTTCGGAACGGGCGCGGTATCGGCGATCGCGGTGCGCACCCGGGCCTCGCCCTTGCTGTCGTCACCGACGAGCCACTCCTCGATCGAGAGGACCGCGCGCCAGGTCGCCTTCGGGCGTGGCGTCGAGGCCTTGCGCAACAAGCCGACATCGAGCGCGCGCTGCGCGACCCGCAGCGTCTCGAACAACCGGTACGGCGAGTCCTCGAGCACGTCGGCGAGCACGCGGTGACCGTCGAACATGCGAAGGACGCCGTGGACCTCTGTCGGGATCTGCTTGCCGAGCATCTGGATCCGGCCGATGTCCTGCTCGAGCACCATCGACGGCGACAGCGAGCCGCTCGATTCGCGAACACCCGCGAGGAAGCGCTCGGCATCGGCAAACAGCTCCTCGCGACCGAGCGGGATCTGCTGGCGACGCACGACCGACTCGTGGTGGTAGTCGAAGCGCGCCTCGGTCCACAGCAGCAGCTGATGCAGCGCCGCCTGCCCATGGATCAGGCCGACCTGCGCCGACGTGACCTCGCCCTCGAAGAACCGGACCTCGCCACGCCGCAGGCCGCGCATCAACGTCAGCACCGCGCTGCGTCCGAGCGCGGACAGCGCGCGCACCAGCGTCAGCACACCGGTCGTCTCGGCGAGGTTACCGACGAGGTGGCTGCGATGGGTCGACGGCTGGCCGCGGAGCAGCCGGCCGATCGTGACGACGTCGCGCAGGTACACCGGCTGGAGCACGACCTCGTCGGCGCCTGCCGCCTCGAGCTCGGCGCGCGCCACGCCGTGGCCCGCGAACACGATCGGCGCGTCGACGTTGCGCTGCGCGAGGAGCTCGCGGGCCCGCCGGACGAGCTCGACCGCGCGGCCATCCCGGCCGCCGACCACGAGCAGCCCGGTGTCCTCGAGCTCACCGGCTGCCAGGTCGAACCGCCCGAGATCCGACGGCACGCGGGCGATGTGCGCCGGGACACCTTCACGGACAAAGCCGAGCTGGAGCTGCCGGCTCGCATGTCCCGAGCTCCCATGGGTGCCGGGGTCAGCCCCGGCGTCCCCGGAGTCTGACGAGACCACGATGACTTTCGAGAGTCCCGACATGCGTAGCGAAAGAGTGTGCAGTATAAACGCCGATGAGGTGCTGGCCCAAGGCCAGGTTTCTGTGATCGTTCTCGAAATCCTGCACGGCAACGCGACGCAGACCACTCATCGGGTCCTCGCGAATGGCGGGACCGCGACGATCGGTCGCTCACCCGCGAGCACGATCATCCTCGGGGATTATCACCTATCCGGAGATCACGCACAGATCAGCCAGGTCGGCGATCACTTCGTGTTCCGCGATCTGCGTTCGACCAACGGATCGGCGATCGAGCGTGAAGGTCGGCGGATCCCGGTCGACGCGGCCGCTCGCTGGGAAGTCGCGCTCGCCGATGGCGACATGCTGCTGCTCGGCAACCCGAACGATCCCGTGCGGATCGCGGTGCGGATTGGCGACGAGGCCGACGACGACCTCGGCGATCGACTGATCGCGTCGCGCTCGATCATGGATCTGCCGGCGGTCGCAGATCAGCTCGAGCGCGGCGAGCCCGCGGATGCGCTGCGCGTCTACAAGGCGCTGCAGCCGCTCGGTGCGCGCCTCGAGCCGGGCGAGGTCATCGAGGCCTGCGTCGCGGCAACCTTCGAGCTGTTGCCGCGGGCGACGCACGTCGCGATCCTGCTGCGCTCGGAGACCGACAAGGATCGCTTCGCGCTCGCGGTATCGCGCTCGGTCAGCACGGCCACCGGTGGCGCGACCGACGCCGTCGCTCGTCCAGTCCCAGACCCGGTCCGCGCGTCACGTGCCGTGCTGCGTCGCGTGCTGAGCGATCGTGCCGCCGTGCTCACCGCGAACGCGCAGGAGGTGCTGTCGAGCGAGTCGATCCTCGGCGGTCAGCTGCTCTCGATCCTCGCGGTGCCGCTGTGGCGCGGGGTCGACATCATCGGCCTGATCCAGGCGGACAACCGCGCGTCGGCCGGGATGTTCAGCGAGGGTGATCTCGAGCGCGCACTGCTGCTCGCGGCGCAGGCCTCGCTCGCGATCGACAACGCGACGCTCGTACAGCGCCTGCGGATCGCCGAGGAGCGGGCGCGCGGCGAGAACGTCTACCTCAAGCGCAAGGAAGTGAAGCTCAAGTTCGACAACATCATCGGCGACTCGCCGGCGATGAAGGCGCTGCTCGCACAGCTCGATCGCGTGATCGACACCCGCGCCACGGTCTGCATCGAGGGCGAGACCGGCACCGGCAAGGAGTTGATCGCGAGCGCGATCCACCACCAGTCGCAGCGAGCCGACAAGATGTTCGTCGCGCAGAACTGCGCGGCGCTGCCCGAGAACCTGCTCGAGAGCGAGCTGTTCGGACACAAGCGCGGCGCGTTCACGAGCGCGGACAGCGACAAGAAGGGCCTGTTCGAAATCGCCGACGGCGGCACGCTGTTCCTCGACGAGATGGGCGAGATGCCGATGACGCTGCAGGCCAAGCTGCTGCGCGTCCTCCAGGAAGGCACGATCCGCGCGGTCGGCGCGACCAGCGAGAAGCAGGTCGACGTCCGCATCATCTGTGCGACCAACAAGGATCTCGCCGCCGAGGTCGAGAAGGGCCGGTTCCGCCAGGACCTCTACTACCGGCTGATGGTGTTCCCGATCAAGCTGCCGCCGCTGCGCGAGCGGCGCGAGGACATCCCGCTGCTCGCCGCGCACTTCCTCAAGCGCTACGCCGACGAATATCGTGTCGAGCTCCCGGGCTTCACCCAGGACGCGCTCGACGCGCTGTCGTCGTACAACTGGCCCGGCAACATCCGCGAGCTCGAGAACGAGATCCAGCGCCTCGTGATCCAGGCCGAGCCCGGCCACTGGATCGAGATCACCGACCTGTCACCGCGGCTGCGCAAGGTCGAGGGCACGATCACGCGGATCGCGCCGAAGCAGGGGACGCTCAAGGAGATGATGGAGCAGGTCGAGCGCTGGCTCATCACCGAGGCGCTGCGCGATCACGGCAATAACAAGACGAAGACGGCCGTCACCCTCGGCATCACGCGCGAGGGGCTCCACAAGAAGCTGGCGAAGTTCGGCGTCTGATCGCGGGCTACGGGCAGGTCAGCTGCACGTTCACCGGCGCGCGACGATCGAGCACCGTGTTGTCGCCGATCTGACCCTGCGCGTTGTCGCCCCAGCACTGCGTGGTCTCGCTGGTGTTGAACGAGCAGCTGTGACCGGCCCCGGAGCCGATGCCGGCGGCGGTCGTGATGCCGGAGACCTGCTGGGGATCGGTATAGAGCGTTGGCGGTGACGCGGCGTTGTTGCCGATCTGCCCGTCGCTGTTCGAACCCCAGCACAGGACCGTCGCGGCCTTGCGGGCGCAGCTGTGAGCCGCGCCGAGCGCGAGCTGATCGACGTTCGTGAAGCTCGGTACGTCGACGGGCCGGTTCTGGTTCGTCGTGTTGCCGTTGCCGAGCTGCCCGCTCGCGTTGTCGCCCCAGCACTGGAGCTTGTTGTTGTTGAGCCGCACGCACGCGTGCATGGATCCCGCCGCGAGCTCCGCGACGCTGGCGAGCCCGGTCACCGTGACCGGCGACAGGCTGCCGACCGTCGAGCTGTTTCCGAGCTGACCGCTCGCGTTCCCGCCCCAGCACGTGACCTTGGGCTGCGGACCGCCGATCCGCGCGCAGCTGAACGTCTCGCCCGCGACGACCTGCTGGGCGCTCGCGAGCCCCGGCACCTGGACCGGAGTGTTGCGGTTCGTCGTGGTGCCGTCGCCGAGCCGGCCGAGGCCGTTGTTGCCCCAGCACCATACCGAGCCGTCCGCCTTCGCCGCGCAGGTGTGAGTCAAGCCGGCGGCAATATCGATCGCCGTGGTCATGCCGGAGACCTGCACCGCGACGCGCTGATCTCCCGACGCGCCATTACCGAGCTGGCCCGACGAATTGAGCCCCCAGCACCACACCGTGCGATCCGCCTTGCGCACGCAGCTGTGCTGATCGCCGCCGACCATCTGCACGGCGTTCGTCAGCGCTGCCGGCGCTCCGGTGCCGGCCTGTAGCACCTGCACGGGCGTGCGTGCGTCGCCCGGCGAGTTGTTGCCGAGCTGTCCCTTGGCGTTGTCGCCCCAGCAGAACACCGTCCCCGAGACCTTGATCGCGCAGGTGTGCAAGCTGCCGCCGCCGAGCTGGGCGACGCACGTGCATTGCTCGGCGGTGTCGCCTGGCGACGTGCAGCAGGTCTCGCCGGTGCCGTTGACCACGAAGTCGGTGCGACCGTCGTTGTCGTCGTCGATGCCGTTGTCGCAGACCAGGCCGGCTTGCTTCTCGCTGGAGTCGTCCGGGCCGGTGCAGCCAGGATCGCGGAGGACCGCGTTCATCGAGAAGTCGGTGCGGCCGTCGAGGTCGTTGTCCGCGTTGTCGTCACACTGCGGGCAGCCGGCCGAGCCGGCCGTGCAGCGTTCGCTCGTGCCGGTCGCGCTCGCGCAGCCGGGATCCGAAAGCGCGGCGGTCGTCGAGAAGTCGGTGCGCCCGTCACCGTCGTTGTCGATCCCGTCATCGCACGCGTTCGTGCCGCGTTCGCTCGGATCGAACGTGCTCGCGCAGCCCGGATCGCCGCCGCTCAGCCGGAAGTCGGCGCGACCATCGCCGTCGTTATCGATGCCGTCATCGCAGACATTGCCGCCGGTCTCGAGCTGGTCGCTCGGGCCCGTGCAACCAGGATCCGCGCCCGCCAGCGTGAAGTCCATCAAACCATCGTTGTCGTTGTCCACCGCATCGTCACACGCCGGACAGCCGGCGCCGGTGCAGCGTTCGGTCGCATCGGCCGAGCTCGTGCATCCCGGATCGCCGATCGCGGGATCGATGTTGAAGTCCGTGCGCCCATCGCCGTCGTTGTCGATGTTGTCGTCGCACGGATCGCTGCCCTTCTCGCTCGGATCGCTGAGGCTGGTGCATCCGGGATCGCCAGCCGCACCGAAATCGATCGAGCCGTCGCCATCGTTGTCGATGCCGTCCGCACATGCCGGGTTCGCGTTCGCCTCGTTGTTGCCCGTCGGATCGCCGCACCCGGGATCCGCGAGATCGCGTAGCGAATCGCCGTCGTTGTCGTCACCGTCATCGCACTGCGGGCAGCCGGCGCCGGGCGCACACTTCTCGCCGACGTCGTCGGGGCTGCTGCACCCGGGATCCGAGAGCGCGGCCGTGAGGTTGAAGTCAGTGCGGCCATCGCCATCATCGTCGAGGCTGTTGTCGCACTGTGGACAGCCGGCGCCGGCGCACTTCTCGGTCGCGTCGTCGGGGCCGATACATCCCGGATCGGACAGCGCCGCGGTCTTGTTGTAGTCGGTGCGGCCGTCGTTGTCGTCGTCGATCCCGTTGTCACACGCCGCCGACCCGCGCTCCGCGGCGTCGATCAGCGACGTGCAGCCCGGGTCACCGGTGCCGTCGGCGCGGAAGTCGATCGTGTTGTCGTTGTCGTTGTCGAGTCCGTCATCGCAAGGCAACGTCGCCTGATACTCGCTGAGGTCATCGGCTGTCACGCAGCCCGGATCGCCCGTGCCGTCGGGGCGGAAGTCGATGCGCCCGTCGCCGTCATCGTCGATGCCATCGTCGCACTCGTTCGTCCCGTGCTCGTCGTTGTCGATCGACGATAGACACCCCGGATCGCCGAGCGCCGGGTTGATGTGAAAATCGGCGCGGCCGTCGCCATCGTCATCCTGCCCGTTATCGCAGGCCAGATCGCCGCGCTCGGATGCATCGTTCGGGCTCGTGCAGCCCGGGTCGCCCATCCCGTTCGCGAGGAAGTCGGCCGTGCCGTCGCCATCGTTGTCGATGCCGTCGTTGCAGGCCTCGCCCGAGCGTTCGGTCGGATCGGTCGGCGACGAGCAGGCGGTATCGCCGTTGCCATCGAGCTGGAAGTCCGTCTTGCCATCGCCGTCGTCGTCGAGCCCGTTGTCGCACGCGGTCGTCCCGTGCTCGTCATCGTCGGTGGCGCTCGCGCATCCCGGGTCGGTCGGAGAGTCGGCGAGCCCGTCGCCGTCGTCGTCGACGCCGTTGTCGCACCGGGCCTTGCAACCGACATCGGCGAGATCGGCGAGGCCATCGCAGTTGTTATCCTTGGTGTCGCGGCAGCTGATCGAACCGTACGGCCCCTCCGAGAGCGTCGGCGAGCGCACCGGGTCGGCATCGTCGCAGTCCTGCACGCCAGCACAGCCCGCGCCGAAGGGCACACCGTCGCCGTCGTGATCGACGCAGCCGGGCTCGCAGTATCCGCGCACGCAGTCGTAGCCGAGCGAGCACGCGCCGAGGTTCGTGCACGTACGGACGACGCACAGGCCGGCGTTGCAGTCGAACTCGTTCGTGCCGCAGTCGGCGGCGGCCTCACACGTCTTCTGCGTGCACAGCCCGACGACGCAGGCCTGATCGGGGCGCAGGCAGTCCTGATCGGAGTTGCATGCGCGGTCGTCGAACTGCCCCTCGTCGAACTGGCAGGCGGTGACCACGACGGTGCACGTCACGAGCGCGAACCAGCGCATCACCATGGCATCACGACCTGGATGGACGTCGGCGAGATCGCGACCCGCGCGCGCTCGCGCGGTGGGCGGCTGACGTTGCCTGGATCGACGATGAACACGACGACCGAGGCAGCGAACAGCGCACCGCCGCTCGCGAGCAACACGGTGGCGAGCCGCGCATTGCGCTGGCCCTCGTGCCGGTTCGCATCGCACGTCGCGAGCGTCGCCTGATCGGTGTTGATCGACGGATCGCCGCAACCGGCATTGTCGAACTCGCTCTGGAGGTTACGGGTGCGCAGCCCGAAGTAGCCGCCTGTGCCGATCGCCGCGACGCCGATGATGCCGCTGACGATCGTCCACTTGCGCGCCGGGTGCTGGTTGTACGTCCGGTCGAGCTCGCGCGCGCGCTCGGCGTCGAGCTTGGCCTGCGTGATCTTGCGTCGCTCGGCTTCGGCCCGCGCTTCGGCCTCCTTGGTCTTGCGGGCATGCTCGGCGCGCTGCTTGCCGGCCTCGAGCTCGGCGGCCTGGCGAGCGCGCTCGTGCCGCTGCCCATCGGCGATCCGACTCTGCGACTCTGTGATCAGCGACTCGACCAGTCCCTTGTTGTCCGCGTTCGGGAGGCCGACGAGGTACGACTGATACATCTGGATCGCCTCGCCATGGTGGCCGAGCTTGCGGTGACACTGCGCGATGTTGAACAGGAACGCGGGCAGCGGCTTCACGCGGTACGCCTTCTTGTAGAGCTCGAGGGCTGGCGCGAACTCGCCGAGCTCGTAGTGGCGGTTGCCGGCCGCGAACAGCAGCTTCGCGCGCTCGGTCGGCGCGTCGGCGAGGAACCTCGCGAGCTCCTTGCGTAGCTGCTTGTCGAGCTGCTTGTCCGGGATCGCGACCTCGCGTCGCGCGACGAGCTCCTGATCGACGACGTCGACGAGCACGAAGCCGACCCGTCCACCGCCGACGAGCACCACCGCGAGAGCGCGGCGCGCGCCGGCCGCAGCACCGGCCTTGACCAGGCAGCTCGGGGTCGTGGTGCACGCGACGTCGACGAGCTTCGTCGCCGGCGTCCCGACGGCGGCACTGGCGAGCGCCGCAGTTGCCGGTGCCGTCCTCGCAGTCTCCCCGGCGCCTGCGATCGGCCCGAACACGACGAGGTCGACGTCCGCGCGTGCTGGTGCCGCAACCAGCATCATCGTCGTCACCGCGCACGTCATCAGGATCGATCGCATGGGCACCTCAGTTCTTGCTCGCGAACGGATCCATCACACCCTCGCGCTGCACCGGCTTGGTGGTCGGCTTGTCGCGCTTCACCTGCGGCGTCGGACGGCTGCGATGAACGACCGCCGGTCGCTTCGGCGGGGCTGGCAGCTTGTCGAGCTGCACCGAGATTGTATCCGAGACCGCGAGCGAGGCATCGACCTCCATCGGCTCGTGCCCGGCGAGCACGAACTTCACGAGGGTGTGGCGATCGACGCGGCTCAGCGTGGTCTCGAATGGCGTGACGCCGAGCGGCACGGTCTCGCCTTGTCGGATCACGCGCGCGCCCGGCGGTGACGACGTGAACCGGAGCGTCACGGTCGCCGGGACGACAGGTGCAGGCTGCGCAGGCGTCATCGTCGGTGCGGGCGGCGAGGGGGGCGCGGGGAGCGCGGGCGGCGCAGGCTCTAAAGACTCGATGCTCGTCGCCGACGCCGGGGCTGCGGATTCGCGCGTCACCAGATCTGGCACGATCAGCGCGGCGCCGACACCCGCACCGACGAGCAACCCGAGCGACACGGCGAGACCGGTGCGCCGCGCCCGTGGCTCGAGCTCGACCTCGCGCAGCGCGACCGCGAGCGCCGCCGCCGTCGGAAACCGCTCCTGTGGCCGCTTCGCGAGGGAGCGCAGGATGATCGTGTCGAGCGCCTTGGGGATCCGCGCATCGATCGTGACCTTCGACGGCCGCGGCGGTGTGTCGTCGGCATGCCGCAGCACGTACTCGTTGTCGGTCGTCGACGGGAACGGATGGAACCCGGTAACCATCTCGAACAGCAGGACGCCGAGCGAGTAGACGTCCGCGCGGCCATCGACTCGCTCGCCAGCCGCCTGCTCGGGCGCCATGTACGCCGCGGTGCCGAACGGCAGGCCGCCGGATTCTTCCTGGCTGATCTGCGCGACACCGAAGTCGATCAGCTTCACGAAGTCGTCGTGCCCGTCGCGGTTGATGAGGATCAGATTCTCGGGTTTGAGGTCGCGATGGACGACGTCGAGCGCGTGCACCGCGTGCAGCGCATCCGCGATCTGCGCGCCGATCCGGATCGCCGACGCGAGCGGGATCCGCCCGTTCGCGAGCCGCGTCTTGAGTGATGGTCCGTGCAGCAGCTCGAGCACGCAGTACGCGCCGTCGACGACATCCTCGACGAGATCGATCGACTCGACGATGTTCGGATGCTCGAGGCGATTGACGGTGCGCGCCTCCTCGAAGAATCGCGCGATCGCCTCACGCCGATGCTGGAGCTCGGGGCGCAGCAGCTTGATCGCGGCGTAGCGGTTCAGCCGGGTGTGGGCGCCGATGTAGATGTTGCCCATGCCACCCTCGCCGAGCAGACTGACCAGGCGATAGCTGCCGACCACGCGACCGAGGCCCTCGATGGGAGGGCGATCGACTGGCGCCAGAAGCCGCACCTCGTCGAGCGGACACGCATCTTGCGTATCCACGAACGAGCGCTGACAGGCGGGGCAGGTTCTCATTGCCGTTCTCATTGCCGTTTTCAGGGGGCCTCGAACGGATCGATCGTGCCGTCACGATCTTCTGGCGGTTTGGCCTTCGGTGTCGAGGAAGTCGAGGTGGGCCGTGGCGTGGCGGCAGGTGGGCGCTTGGCGGCGGGTGCCTTGCGAACTTCGGCGACAGGCTGACGTGCGGGCTGCACGAACACCAGCTCGGGGATGCGGTGATCGGGGACGATCGCCTGCACGACCTCGGACCCGTCGGGGAACCTGGCGATCAGCGTCACGAGCTCGCTCGACATCGTGACGGTCGTTGTCAGCGGCGCGCGGCCGAGCGGCTTGCGGTCGTCGCCGAGGAACAGCTCCGCGCCCGCTGGCCTGGACGCGAGCTGGAGCGTGACCGACGCTGGCGGCAACGGGGGAGGCGAGGGCTCTGCGACGCTCGGCGTCGCGGCCATCTGGACCACCGACGCGGACGGCGCGGCATGCGCGGCATTCGCGGTATTCGCGGCATTCGCGGCATTCGCGGCATTCGCGGCATTCGCGTCCGGGCGCGAGTGCGGCCAGAGCTGGATCGCGAGCGCTGCCGCGGCCATCGCGACCGCCGGCAGCATCACGAGTGCCCGGCGCGGCCGCGTGCGGACCGGGTCATAGTCCGCCGGCCGCGCGATCGCGATCTTCCCCGACAACTTCACCGGGGTTTGTGCGCGGAGCGCCGTACATAGCTCGTCGGCAGTCGCGAACCGGTTGTCGCGATCCTTCTCGAGGCACTTCATCACCGCCGCCTCGAGCACGGGCGGCAGCGGCTCGCGACGCCGCTTGGACGGCGGCTCGACGGCCTCGAAGCAGTGCGCGCGCAGGATCTGCGCCGTCGCCGTGCCGTGGAACGCGGGGCCACCGGTCAGCGCCTCGTAGAGCACCATGCCGAGCGCGTAGATATCCGAACCGGTTCCGACGTCCTTCTCGCGGCCCGCGATGATCTGTTCGGGCGCCATGTACGCAGGCGTGCCCATCGTCATGCCGGCGCGGGTGACGCCCTGTTGATCGTTCGTGAACTTCGCGACGCCGAAGTCGAGGAGCTTCGCGTGCTCGCGCCCGTCCTTCTGGTAGAGGAAGACGTTGTCCGGCTTGAGATCGCGGTGGACGATGCCGACGCGATGGACCGCCGCGAGCGCGCTCGCGACCTGCTCGCCGATCGACGCCACGCGCATCGGCGCGAGCTTGCTCTCGCGGCTGATCGCCGACCGCAGGTCCTCGCCGACCAGCATCTCCATCAGCATGTAGTGCTCGCCGCTCGGGGCGGTGACGAAGTCCTCGACCTCGATGATGTTGGGGTGGCGGATCTCGTTGACCGCGCGCGCCTCGTTGAAGAAGCGGACGACCATCTCCTTGGTCACGACGTCGGTGTGCAGCAGCTTGATCGCCATCTTGCGACCGAGCCGGATGTGCTCCGCCTCGTAGACCGTGCCGACGCCACCCTCACCGAGGATGCGGAGCAGCCGGTAGTTGCCGATGATCTCGCCGAGCCGACTGCCCCGTGGGGGCGTCATCTCCTGGACGAGCGTGGAGCCATCGTGGGGACATGTAGTCTCGCCGGCGCGATACACCCTCGAGCAGACAACGCAGATCCTGGGCTCGACCACGAACGCCGTCGCTGTCGCAAGAACCGATCCGCCGGGCGACAGCTGGTTCCGGTCACTTGGCACGATGGCGATTGGGTCAAATTCCCCAGCTGGGGATTCTCACGCACCACGTTTGGCGAGCCGGTAGCGCAGCTGATCCCGGCTGACGCCGAGCATCCGCGCCGCGCGTGACACGTTGCCCTCGCACATCGCCATCGTCCGGTCGATCAGCGCGTCCTCGACGGTCTGCAGCGCCATGCCCTCGGCGGGAATGTCGATCTCGATGTCGCGCTCGCTGACCGCGAGCCGGGTCGCCGAGTTTCGCTTCGGCGCCATCATCCGCCCGCGGAGGTGGAAGTGCCGCGCGGCGATCACCGGATCATCCTCGAGCAGCAGGATCTGCTCGAGCGAGTTCCGCAGCTCGCGCACGTTGCCCGGCCACTGGTAGCGATCGACCAGGTCGGCGACGTCGTCGGCGAATGGTCGCGGCGGCAATCCGTACTCGCGGCAGATCTCGTCGCGCAGGTGCCCGGCAAGCCGCATCCGGTCCGAGCCACGCTCGCGGAGCGGCGGCATCTTGAGCACGATGATCTCGAGGCGATGCAGCAGATCCTCGCGGAACGCGCCGCGATCGACGGCCGCGCGGAGGTCCATGTTCGTCGCGACTGCCATCTGGATGTCCGCGTGACGCTCGACCGAGCTGCCAACCCGACGGAACGTCCGCGACTCGAGGACGGTGAGTAACTTCGCCTGGAGCGGCAGCGACAGGCAGCCGATCTCGTCGAGGAACAACGTGCCGCCATCGGCGGTCTCGACGTAGCCGACGTGCTGCGCGATCGCGCCGGTGAACGCACCGCGCTCGGCGCCGAACACCTCGGCCTCCATGAGGTTCTCGGGGATCGAGGCGCAGTTGACCTCGACGAACGGACCGTCGCGACGCTGGCTGTTGTAGTGCAGCGCCCGCGCCATCACGCCCTTGCCGGTACCAGTCTCGCCGACGATCAACACCGTCGGACCTGCGCGCCGCGTGGTCTTCTGGCCGAGCCGGATCACGGTGTCGAACACGCTGCGCATCTGCGGACACTCGCCGACCAGGCCCGCGATACTTGCGCCGCGCGCCTGCCGCGACTTGAGGTACTCGAGCTGGGTCGCCAGCCGCCGGCTCGACATCGCGCGCTGCACCCGCAGATCGAGATCGGCAACATCGAGCGGCTTGCGGACAAAGTCCGACGCGCCGTCCTTCATCGCGTCCACGGCCTCCTCGATCGTGCCGCGCTCGCTCGTCAGCACGACCATCGTCGTCGGGTCCTCGATGCGCACCTGGACGAGCACCTCGCGCCCGGTGCCGTCGGGAAGATCGGTATCGACCAGGACGACATCCGCGCGATCGCGGCGGAACAGCTTGAGGCCGTCCGCCATGGTGCGGGCCCAGCGCACCTCGTGGCCGCGTTCGCACAACGACTTCACGACCTCGTCGGCGTGCGCGTCGTCATCGATCAGCAGCAGGTGCGCCATCTGCGAGGAGCAGTATACCATTTGGGTCGTGACCGGCCCCCGCGAACCACGCAAGCGTCGCGCGAAGGATCCGGACTACGTCATCGATCCGATGAAGCCGAACGCGACCATCGAGCTCGAGACCGCGGATCTGCTTCAGCTCGGTCAGAGTGGCCTCGTCGATGGTCGTCCCCAGGTCCGCGACGGCGCGCCTGCAGCCGAGGCGAAGGTGCTCGTCGACCTCGGTCCCGATCCCGAGACGCCGCCGGAGCCCGAGGTCCAGACCGTGTTCGTCGACATGGACCCCGTGCCGGCGCCGCCGGTGCCGGTGCCACCGCTGGCCCCGCTTCCACTGATCCGGCCGGCCGCGCCGCCGGACGCGCAACGGGTCACGCCGACGATGCTGCCCGTGCAGACGCCCGCGGCGAGCGCGCGGATGCCGGTGCGCGTGGAGCCGCGCGGGACGTGGCTCGTGGTCCTCGTCTACTTGCTGTCCGCGTCGGCGCTCGGGGTCTCGATCTACTACCGCTTCGTCGCCTGAACCGCGGAGATCCTCGCGTCACATCTCGTCGTCGGGCGGCGTGATCGGCGCGGTGAATGCGGTCTCGGAGAGCTGAGCCATCGCGGTCGCCAGGTTCGCGACCTCGACGTTCGGCGGCGCGTTGCGCTTCAGCATGAACGAGCACGTCGAGCACGACGTCACCACCATGCCGCCGCCCGTCGCCTGGACCTCGGCGAGCCGGCGCTTCGCCATCTGGTCGGCGACCAGCGGCATCGTCTTGGGCAGCAGGCCGCCGCCGCCACAGCACTCGGTGTCACCCTTGTTCCACGCGAACTCGCGAACCTGCGCGAGCTGCGAGAGCGCCTTGCGCGGCTGATCGATGACGCCGTTGTAGCGCGCGTGATAGCAGGGATCGTGATAGTAGACCGAGCGTCGCTGCAGCGAGCACGCGAGGTTCTGGGCCGCGGGCGCGAGGAGCTCGGCGAGCGAGACCACCTCGGTACGCAGGTTGACTCCTTCGGCTGGATACTGCGCGCGCATCGCGTAGAGGCACGCCGAGCAACCCATCGCGACCTTGCGAAAGCCGCGCAGCGACTGCGCCACGCGGCCGGCGTGCCACCGGAACAGATCGGGGTGACCCGCGGCGAGCAGCGGATAGCCGGCGCAGGCTTGCGGTGCGTCGACGAGCCGGACGGCCGAGAGGCCCACGCGATCGAGCAGCGCGAGCGATGCTGCGATGTCGGCAGTGCCCTTGTCGATCGCGTCGCAGCCGGGCCAGAACCCGACCTCGCCCTCGGTCGCGAGGTTATCGGGAAACAGCGACTGGAGCTGCGCGGCGAGGCGCTGCTCGCGCGCGCGGAACCGCTCGCTGTAGTTCGTGAGCGCGGGATGCGGCACGCCGCGGCTGACCGCCGCCGCGCGACCGCTGAACAGCACGAGCCCGGGCTCGTTGCCGTGGTCGCAGTACATCGTGCAGTGCCGGCATCCCGTACACGCCCAGAGCGGATCCGTGGTCTCGGTCGTCCACGTCGAGTGGGACAGCCGGAGCTGGTTCAGCCGGTCCATCTTGACCTGCGGGATGTACGTCTCGCGGCCGCTCGCCGTCGAGACCGGGCAGGCGTGCCGGCACATCTTCGGGCAGAAGGTGCAGTAGTCGAGCTGCCTCGCCACCGAGCCGGGCGAGAATGGATCGCGTGCGTCGGCCAACGTCTGGAATATAGCTAATTCAACCCGTCGACGCGCTCGCGGAGCTGCGCGAGATCGCGCGCGATGCGGGGATTGCTGGGCTCGAGGACGGCGAGCCGCTCGAGGACGTCGAGCGATCGCACGAGATCGCCGTGGCGGCCGTAGATGCCCGCGAGGTTGACGAGCATGCGCGCGAGGATCTGCTTCTTGCTGGCCGCGGCGATCACGCTCGGCTCGAGCACGGCATCGGGCGTCGTCGTCTTGCGGAGCAGGTGCTCGAGATCGGCGGGCGTCAACGCGCGGCCGGCGGCGAACGGATCGACGAACAGCCACGCATCCTCGATCGCCACGCGCACGAGGAAGTGACCGGGGAAGTTCACCCCTTGCGCGAGCACGCCGACCCGCCGCGAGACCTCGAGATAGAGCACCGACAGCGAGATCGGGATGCCGGTGCGGCGATCGAGCACGTCGGCGAGGAAGCTGTTACGCGGATCGTAGTAATCGTCGGTGTTGCCGCAGAACCCGAGTCGTTCGAACAGACAATCGCTGATCGCGCGGGCGCGACCGATGCCTCCCGTGGCGCGCGCGACCTCGGGAGCCACGAACGTCGCGATCGAATCGAGCTGATCGCGATAGATCTCGACGTCGCGTTCCGGGTAGTCCCACGCCCCGATCAACAGGGCGGCCTGGTCGAGTGCGAAGTCATCCCGCGCCACCACCTCGGTGAATCGGATCAGCCCGGGGCTCGGATCCATCGAACCTAACCGTAGCATTCCTGCCGCGTAACTTCGTGAATGATCTCGTCGGAGTTTCCCCGAGCGCGAGGACGAATGACGGGGTTGTATGCGATGCTGCGCATTCCATGGCTGACGAGCCGCGTCCGGGACTGATCGTCGGAGGGCGCTACGAGCTCATCGAGATCGCTGGCCGTGGCGGCATGGCCGATGTCTGGCGGGGGCGGGTGCGAGGCGACTCCGGCTTCGTCCGCGAGGTCGCGATCAAGCAGATGCACCAGAATCTGGTGAGCCAGCCGACCTACGTCGCGATGTTCGTCGAGGAGGCCCGGCTGGGCTCGGCGCTGCAGTCGCCGAACGTCTCCGAGGTCCACGACTTCGTTCACGATCGCGGCAACTACTACATGATCCTCGAGTGGATCGACGGGATCGATCTCGGCAGCTGGATCAAGTGGCACGTCGCGCGGAAGGAACAGACGCGGTGGGAGCTGGTGGCGGCGGTCGGCGTCGGCGTGTTGCGCGGGCTCGCCGCGGCGCACGAGCGGCTCGGCCCCGATGGTCGGGCGCTCCCGGCGGTCCATCGCGACGTGTCGCCACACAACATCCTGCTGACGACGCGCGGCATGGTGAAGCTGATCGACTTCGGGCTCTCGCTCGCGCCGGACCGCAAGCAGGAGACCACCGAGCCCGGCATCGTGAAGGGCAAGATGTCGTATCTCGCGCCCGAGATCGTGAGTGGCGGACGGCCGGTGCCGGCATCGGATCAGTTCGCGTGCGGCTCGGTGCTGTGGGAGGCACTCGTCGGTCGCAAGCTGTTCGACGGCGACACCGACTACGAGACCTATACGCGGCTCCGTGACTGCATGGTGCAGCCGCTGCGGCCGCTACGCCCCGACGTGCCGGCGCCGTTCGCGCAGATCATCCATCGTGCACTCGGTCCCGGCGTCGACACCCGGTTCCCGTCGACGCGCGAGATGGCGCGCCAGATCGGGACCGTGCTGAAGAAGGTGCAGCTCCGCAAGGATCTGCACACGATCCTCGCGCGCAGCGTCGTCGAAGCCCGGACCGGGCTCGGCATCACGCACGTCGCGACCGAGTACTCCGACGCGACGCCGATCGCCGAGCTGACGGGCGATCTGACGCCGCGGATCGAGATCTCGGATATCCAGGGCCAGCTCAAGAACCCGCCGGCCGAGAAGCCGCGCGGCCTGCGCCACTACCTGCCGTTCTTCGGCCGCAAGCGCGGCTGAAGTTAGTTAACGTCGTCGCTGTCATCGTCGACATCGGGCGAGCCGAGCAGGCGCTCGAGATCGGCGGCGGTCGGTGACCAGTGACGCGAGGCCACGAAGGCGAGCGATGACGTCGGTGGCAGCGTGCGCAGAACGTCGGCGAGCCGATCGAGCGAGCCTTGCGGGTGCCAGCCGCGCAGCGCGATCTCGCACGCGCCGCCGGGACCGAACGCGACCTCCCAGCCCAGCGCCTCGCACGGATCGTCGTGACGGGCCACGACCGCGAGCCATGGCAGCGGCGCGAGCTCGCGGTGGCGCGCGTACCAGGTCGCGGGCGAGCCGTCATCGATCACGGTCAGCCGCTCGAGCTGCGAGCACCATCGAGCGTGGGGCAGCTGCGCGACGGCCTCGGCGACGCGCTTGCCACGTAGCGTGAGCCGACGCAGCCGCGGCAGCGTGGTGATCGCGCCGAGTGCGGTGACGTCCTGGGGCGTAGTCAGGATCACATCGAGCGCTTCGATCGCCCACGGCGCCGTGGCGCTCGCGAGGTCGGCGAGCCAGTCGCCGTCGATCGGCCCGAGCTCGCGAAGCGCCCGCATCGCCGGATCGAGCACGCAGCGGCTGTTCGCATGGACGTACAGCGACTCGACGGTCCCCCATGCGAGTGCGCCGCGGACCGCAGCGATGCTGTAGTCGTCGTGCGCGTGGACCTCGCCGCTGGCGAGGAACCCACGCTCGAAGCGCGCGGTGCTGACGGGCATGACGTGGGCGAGCGGCGCCATCCAGCGCACCGCGTGTGCGGCGAGCAGGTCGTCACGCTTCGTGATCGCATCGGCGTTGTGCGCACCTTCGAGCGAGACCGCGATCAGCTCGCCGCGCGGGTTGTCGCGCTCGAGCAGGTAGTCAGCGAGCACGCGCCGCGGGCTGTCGTCGGCGGGCGTCGCGCAGACCAGCTCGAACAGCTCGCGCGCACGCGGATCGAGCCAGGTGTCGTCGGGCTCGACCTCGGCATGGAGCGCGTGCGCGTAGTGCTCCGCCTCGGGCCGCTGGAGGCGCGCGATCACCTCGATCTCGATCGCGTCGCCGCGCCGGCGAGCGACCGCGTAGGGCAGGTAATTGCTCGCGCTGTCCTCTTCCTGGCTGCCGGCCTCGTGGCAGTACGCCTCGAAGCCCGCGATCGCGCTGCCGTTGTCGTCGACGTCGAGGTAGCCGAGGCCGCTCTCGCAGTCGCCGCACGCCTCGCCGGGTACGTTCTCGACCTCGTCCTCGTCGTCGCCGTAATACGACTCGGCGCAGCGATGCGGCCACAGCGGCAGCTCGCGCTCCGACGCGTAGAGGCTCACGTGCACCGCGTCGTCGGCCTCGTCGCACCAGTACTGGGCGACCGCCATCATCAGCGTTCGGTACTGTGGCTTCTCGGCGAACAGCTTCGCGGCCTCGATCCGCAGCTGGTCCAGCGCCTCGGTCCGGACCTCGTCGACATTCTCGTCACCGGTGTCATCACTCGCGTCACTCACCTGGCGCTCCTCTCAGCAAGCTCACTTGCGCTTCGCGTTGTACGTCGCTCGTTCGATGCATGTAGGACTCGAGGATCACGACGTCGTCGTTCGCGACGCGTTCGCGTGCCCAGTCGAGCCCGAAGGTGTCCGCGGCCAGCGGCTGGTGGGTGTCGGCACGGCCGCGATTCGCCGAGACGTGGACCTCGGCGATCCGCTGGTAGTCGCGCAGTCGCCGCCACACCTGCTCGGTCATCGCGCCCTGCATGATCTGCAAGTACACGTGCGAGACGTCGACGGCGAGCGCGATGCCATCCGCCATCGCGCGCTCGACCTCGTCACCGGTCCCGAGCGCGTAGCCGGGGTACATGACCTCGAGGATCGGCGGCGCCGGCGTGCTCTCGACCCACGCGCGCCAGTTGCCATTCGCGTGGTCGGTCAGCTTCGGCGGATGCAGTGAGTCCGACGCGACGACGCACGTGCCCTCCGACCACGTCGCGGTCTTGCGCGCCTCGTAGCTGAAGCCATGGTGGGTACGCGTCGGCACGCCGGAGATCGCGACATGCTCGCGGAACCCCGCAGTCGGCAGATTGCCGGGCGTCAGCTGGATGCCACAGCCGAGCCGCGCGAGCTCGGCGAACGCAGCTCGCATCGGGCGTCCTTGCAGACAGCTCAGCGCGACGAAGATCATCGGCGATCAGAAGTCGTCGGGGGGCGTGCCCTCGACTTCCTTCTCCTCGTCCTTCGGTGCGGGACGGATGTAGATGTCGTCGACGCGCCACTCGTCGTCTTCCTTGCGAAGCACGATGCGGTAGCGGATCCCGTTCTCGTCCCACCGTAGCTCCGCGCGATCGCCGAACTCTTCCATCTTCTCGTTGATCCGCTTGCCGATACCGGAGACGAAGCCCTCGACCTGCTTGGTGAGCCCGTCGCGGCGACGCTGGGTCAGCACGCGGAGCAGCGCGCTGACATCGCGCGATGCGAGCGCGTCGGCGAACACCCGGATCGCATCGCGCGGTCGCTTCGCTCGCGATCTGCTCACCAGCTCGGACTCGAGGCGCCACGTCTTGCCGTCACGTTCGAGCGCGACGACCTTGCCGTCCGCGAAGCTGACGCGCGCGCGTTCGCCGACGTCCTCGTTGCCCTTGAGGCTCTCCGCGAGCGCCTTGGCCTGCCACGCGCGCTCCTTCGCGCTCTGCTTCCACTGCAGCGCGAACTCGTCGAAGCTGACCTGCTTGCGGGTCGCCGACGTCAGCAGCGCGTAGGCGTCGCGTGCGTCGTTGCTCTCGAGCGCCGCGATGTACGCGCGGACGCCCGTCGATGCCGGCGTGGTCGGACCCGCGGGTCCACGACACCCGGCGCCCACGGCGATCACCCAGACGAGGAGGACGAGGGCGTGCCGGTGCATCGGCTGACAGTAGCGTGCCGAAAATAGCAAAGCCACCGAAGCAACATGCCTCGGTGGCCCCCCCGCGCTGCGTGGCCGTCCGTCAAGATCCGGCAGCGTGGAGTATGTCCCGCAGTACTGCGAGGCAGATGCCAGGTGGACGGAGCGCCGCGCACGCCATTCAAGTGGCGGTACGGTGGTCACAGTCGGTCGCCGATGTGAACCACGGTTGACTCGGTGTTGTGTGAAAAGCCGCCAAGGTCGCGAGAACGTTAGCCGCGGGGGCCGTTCGTCAGCTGGATCTCGGAGTGGCGCGCCTCGGCGAGCTTGTCGGGATAGTCGAGCGTGTAGTGGAGGCCGCGCGATTCCTTGCGGCGTCGCGCGCTCTCGATGATCAGGTGAGCGACGAGCGCGAGGTTGCGGAGCTCGATGAGGTCGCTCGTGATCTTGAAGTCGAGGTAGTACTCGCGGATCTCGTCGCGCAAGATCTCGATGCGACGGCCGGCGCGCTCGATGCGCTTGTTGCTGCGGACGATCCCGACGTACGACCACATGAACCGGCGGATCTCGTCCCAGTTCAGCGCGACGACGATCGCATCGTTCGAGTCGGTCGCTCCGCCGTACGACCACGGTGCGACCTGGCTCGGGCGGGCGCGCGGCGCGTCCTTGACCGCGGCGGCGGCGCGCGTCGAGAACACCATGCCCTCGAGCAGCGAGTTCGAGGCGAGGCGGTTCGCGCCGTGCAACCCGGTGAACGCGCACTCGCCGATCGCGTAGAGCCCGGGGAGTGTCGTCGCGCCGGTGTGGTCGGTCTTGACGCCGCCGCACATGTAATGGGCCGCCGGCACGACCGGGATCGGCTGCTTCGTGATGTCGATGCCGAGCGACAGGCAGCGCTCGGCGATGTTCGGGAACCGCCCTCGCACGAACGCCGGGGCGAGGTGAGTCATGTCGAGGAACACCGAGTCGGCGCCTGACTTCTTGAGCTCGTTGTCGATCGCGCGGGCGACGATGTCGCGTGACGCCAGCGACTTCATCGGGTGGTAGTGCTCCATGAAGGTCTCGCCGCTCGCGAGCCGGAGCACGCCGCCCTCGCCGCGCATCGCCTCGGAGAGCAGGAAGTTCCGCGCCATCGGGTGGTAGAGCACCGTCGGGTGGAACTGCACGAACTCGAGATCGCAGACCGCCGCACCGATGCGATATGCCATCGCGACGCCGTCACCGGTCGCGACGTCGGGGTTCGACGTATAGACGTAGACCTTGCCGGTGCCGCCCGACGCGAGGAGCGTGGCGCGTGCGACGATCGTCTTGACCTCGCCGGTGCGGCGGTCGAGCACGTACGCGCCGAAGCAGGCCGCGTCGCCGCCGTACTTCGCCATCGACAGCAAGTCGACCGCGATGTGCTCGTCGAGCATCGTGATGTTTGCGTGGCTCGCGACCGCGGTGACGAGCGCGCGCTGGATCTCGCGGCCGGTCACGTCCTCCCAGTGGACGACGCGATGCCGGCTGTGGGCGCCCTCGCGGCCGAGGTCGAGGTCGCCGGCGGCGTTTCGATCGAGCCGGACGCCAAGGTCGAGCAGGCGCTGGACCTGCGCGGGCCCGTCGTTGACGCACAGCTCGACGGTCGCGCGGTCGCACAGTCCATCGCCGGCGACGAGGGTGTCCTCGACATGGCGCTCGAAGCTGTCGTCGGTGGCGAGCACCGCGGCGACGCCGCCCTGCGCCCAGTTCGTGTTGGTGTCCGCCGGTGCCTTCTTCGTGATGACGACGACGCGCCCGTGCTCGGCCGCGAGTAGCGCGAAGTTGAGTCCCGCGATGCCGGATCCGATGACCAGGTAGTCGGTCTCGAGCGCCATGTAAGCCGCGACGATACAGGGTTTGCTCGGGGATGGGGCCGCGCGCTACGCTTTCGACGATGCGCGTGGCCATCGCTACGATGCTGGTGGTCGGGCTCGCGGGTGCGGGGCTCGCGACGGCGGACGTGTACTCGTTCACCGACGCGGATGGCGTCGTGCACTTCACGAACATCAAGCCGCGCGGCGGCACCGCCGGCTGGAAGAAGGTGCTCGTCTCGGAGCCCGACAAGGGCAGCAAGGCGGCGGCGCGGCGCGGCGGCTGCGAGCGCTGCGACAAGGTCCCGGCGACCGATCACTCGCCCGAGCGCTTCCACCGCTACGATGCGTTCATCGCCGAGGCCTCCGAGCTCTACCGGATCCCGGTGCCGCTGATTCGCGCCGTGATCAAGGTCGAGAGTGACTACGACGCGAAGGTGGTATCGGCGATGGACTGCAAGGGCCTCATGCAGGTGCACCCCGCGGTCGAGATCGACATGGGCGTGCAGGGCGACGTGTTCGATCCGCGGACGAACATCATGGCGGGCACCCGGCTCTTGCGGTGGCTCGCGAACCGCGTCGACGGCGACCTCGTGCTCACGATCGCCGGCTACCACGCGGGGCTCGGCTCGCTCGCGAAGTTCGGCTACACGGTGCCGCCGTACAAGTACACGCGCCAGTACCTGAAGATGGTCCTCGACCGCTACTACCAGTACAAGACCGAGGACGCGCGCCCGCGAGCGCCGTGATGCTGCGCTTCCTGGTGCGCGAGCAGGGGCAGCCGGATCTCCCGGCGCTCGATCTGCCCGCGCCGCTCGGTGACGCCGCGGTCGTGATCGGTAGCGCACCCGCGGCCCAGGTGCGGCTGCCGGGCACCGTCGCGCGTGACGCCCATGTCCGCTGCGAGGCCGGCGAATGGCACGCCCTCGCCGAGGTTCACGTCGATGGCGTCGCGCGTGGCGCCGGCGAGCAG
>JACCTC010000432.1 GCA_013812655.1 Deltaproteobacteria bacterium
TCACGGCGCGAGCACCGTCGACGCGATCCTGTTCAACGGCGGCGCGATGACACCGGCGTCGCTCCGCACGCGCGTGCTCGACCAGATCGGACAGTGGCAGGGCACGCCGCCCCGCGAGCTGACGGCGACGATGCCCGAGATGGCGGTCGCGCAGGGCGCCGCGTACTACGGCCTCGTGCGACGCGGCCTCGCGACGCGCATCAAGGGCGGCACCGCCCGCGCGTTCTACGTCGGCGTCGACGCGAGCGGCGCGCGCCGGCGGATTCCGACGACGGAGGCCGGCGCCGACGGCGAGCCCGCACGTTATGCCGTGTGCCTCGCCCCGTCGGGCCTCGACGACGGCGCTCGCGTCCAGCTCGCACGCGACTTCAAGCTGGTGACGAACCGGCCGGTCAGCTTCCGGCTCTACTCGTCGACGTCACGTGACGATCAGCCGGGCGCGCTGGTTCCGATCGGCGATGGCCAGGCCGATACCGTCGACGATGGCAGCGACCTGCTCGAGCTGCCGCCGATCGTCACCGTGCTGCGCGCGCGCGGCCGCGGCGAGGTCACGGTCCGCCTCGAGGTCCACATCACGGCGCTCGGCGCGCTCGAGATCTTCTGCGTCGATCAAGACCTCGGCGCATCCGCGCCTCGGGGGGCGCAGCCGCCGCCCGGTGCCCAGGCCGAGACCTGGAAGCTCGCGTTCGACATGCGATCCGGTGGGACGCTCGCCGTCGTCGACAGCGCCGCAGACGCCGCGCCGCATCCGAAGACGGAGGAGGCGAAGGCGAGGATCCAGCTCGCGTTTCGCACTGGCAGCGCGCTCGCGACGCTGACCCGCGATCTCGAGACGCTACTCGAGGCGCGCCGCGATGACTGGTCGATGATGACGGCGCGCGCGCTGTTCGACGCGCTCGTCGAGGTCGCGCCCGATCGCAAGAAGACCGCGGATCACGAGCAGCGCTGGCTCAACCTCGCCGGCTTCCTGCTGCGGCCCGGAACCGGTGCGCCGCTCGACACCTGGCGCGCGCGCGTGATGTGGGGGGTGTTCAACGAGAACCTCGCGTATCCGAAGGTCGAGCCGAACAAGCTCGCGTGGTGGATCGTGTGGCGGCGGATCGCGGGCGGCCTCGCGAACGGCCAGCAGGAGCAGATCTACGATCGCCTCGCGCAGCTCCTGCTGCCGAGCCCCAAGCAGCAGAAGAAGCTCGCCGAGCTCAAGGCGAGCAAGCAGGAGCTCGCCGAGATGTGGCGCGTCGTCGCGAGCCTCGAGCGGCTGCCGATCGCGCACAAGATCAAGCTCGGCGACGAGCTGATGCGGCGGATGGACACCCGCAAGGGCCGCGAGGATCCGGTGCACCTGTGGGCGCTGTCGCGCGTCGGTGCCCGCGTGCCGCTCTACGGTCCGCTCAACGCGGTCGTGCCGGCGTCGAAGGTCTCGTCGTGGATCGGCCAGCTGATCGCATGGGACTGGCCCGACGCCGACAAGACCGCGTTCCCGCTCGCGCAGCTCGGGCGACGCACCGGTGATCGCACGCGCGATCTCGACGACGCCACGCGAACCAAGCTCGCCACGGCGGTTCGCGCGATGCCCGGCGGCGAGCGACCGGTCGTGCTGATCGAGCAGGTCGTCGCGCTCGAGGCCCGCGAGGAGCGCGTCGCACTCGGCGATACGCTGCCCGCCGGCCTGCGCCTCGTGATCGACGACGAGCGACCGGCCGACGCCGAGCCACCGCCTGCCTGACCTGACTACGGCGTGTCGTCGCGGAGGATCAGGAGGCCGCGCGGCGAGTCGGCGACGAAGATCAGCTTGCGATCGAGATCGACATCGAGCCCCACCGCGCCCTCGAAGAACGCGCTCGACGTGTAGTCGGCCTGCGGATCCCAGGTGTTGTAATAACCGATGAGGCGCGGCGCCGCCGGATTGCTGAGATCCATCACGCGCACGCCGTCCTGGTAGTACGTGAAGTACGCCTTGGCGCCGAACGCCATGATGTTGTGGATCGACACCCAGTCGCGCGTCTTGTAGCTCGCGAACGGCTTCATGAAGGTCGCGGACGCCGGGTCGACGTCGACGATGTCGAGGTGCGCGCCGTAGGTCTCGTCACCGTGCAGCGCGATCTTGCGGCCGGCCACGCTGGTGGTCCAGTTCGAGTGGCTCGCGCCGCGCGTCGTCGGATCCCACGTGCCGAGGAGCTGCGGCGTCCCCGGCACGGTGAAGTCGACGGTCAGGAGCCCGCCATCCCATGCGTTGAGGTAGGCGATGCCGTTGGACACCGAGAGATCGTGGACGAGCGAGCCCTCGGTCTGGTAGCGGCCGAGCCGCACGGGCAGCGCGGGGTTGGTGACGTCGTAGACCGGCGTGCTGCCGTCGTAGTTGCCGAAGTACGCGTAGGTGACGCCACTGCGTTCCTCGGTGAACACGGTGTGCGCTTCCTCGGCGATCGTCGCGGCCAGCACGGGCGCCGCGGGATTCGTGACATCGACGACATCGACGGGGTAGTCCGCGATCATCGCGTAGCGCCTGCCGCCCGCGGCGTCGACGAGCTTGACGTCGTTGCTGTAGCCGTCGCCGGTGCGCCTGTAGTGGCCGACCTGCACGGGGTTCGCAGGGTTGCTGGTCTCGATGATGTACAGCCCGTCGATCCGCACGAGGTATGCGAGGGTGCCGCGGACGCGGACGTTGAACGTGAAGCCATTGCTCCAGTCGGCACCCTTGAGCTCGCCGACGAGCGTCAGGTTCTCGGACACCTGGGGATCGTGATGCTCCGCGCGGATCATCTTCGCGGTGCAGATCCGACAGTTCGTGCCATCGCAGACCGCGCGGTCCGCGCGTAGCGAGCCATCGGCGAGCCGGGTCGAGACGCGCTTCGCGACGATGAACGACTCCTCGCCGCTCGAGAACACGGTCCGCTGGAAGATCTGGTCGTCGTCGATCGTGCCGAGGTTCACGGTGTCACGGTCGACGACGACGTCGCTGCCGCGCTTCTCGAAGTGAAAGCTCGACACGCCGCCGACGCGCGTGCCGGTCAGAAACCACCGGCCATCGGGATCCCAGCCGGCGAGCGTGCCGGGCGGCACGGGTCCGAAGTCGGCGGCGGTCGCGAACGCATCGGCGCTCTGAGGCACCTCACCGCAGCCAACCATGAATTCTGTCGAGGCGTCGGGGACGATGCTCGCGTCGGGCGGCGTCGCCGCATCGTCGCCACCGCACGCGACGAAAAACCCGAGCGCGAGCCATGACAACTGCCTCATGTCGCAAGCTTTCCGGGTGTTGGCCTC
This sequence comes from Deltaproteobacteria bacterium, assembly GCA_013812655.1. Classification (GTDB taxonomy): domain Bacteria; phylum Myxococcota_A; class Polyangia; order Haliangiales; family Haliangiaceae; genus JABFXX01. The sequence continues at coordinate 3,265 of JACCTC010000432.1, forward strand.
GCCGGCAAGCGCCCCCGCCTCACAGCGGCTCCCCTGCTGCGGTGTCGACCGCTCGACTGTTCGATCGGAGTGCTCAGCCGCTCGCCGACGTGCTCGGCGGCACGGTGACGCCGCCAGGACCGGGCGTGCGCCGACGGACGACGACGGCGAGCAGATCCTCGGGCGGCTTGCCGGCCCGCAACACGCTGTCGACGAGCATCGACGCGAGCCGCGAGCCCGCCGGCGCCTGGTCGGCGAGCACCTGCTGCCAGCGCGCCTCGTCATCGCCACGCACCGCGGTCGAGGCGATCACGAGCAGCGAGTCAGCGTCGAGCGCGGTCTCGCCGCGCGTCGCGGCCACCAGGCTGGCGCCGAGCCGGGCACCGCCGCCGCCGAGCGCGATCGTCCTGGGCCGCGCCGCGTTGACCGAGCCGGCAGGAAACGCGACGTCGTACGCGACGGGCCCGACCACCATCGCCCCGGGATGGCCCGCTGCGGCCCACTGGACGCGCCCGGTGCTGGCGTCGAGGATCGCGACGAACGCGGCGACTGGCTCGCCACCGCGGATCACGCCCTCGGCGCTCGCGCGCAGGCTCGTCAGCAGATCGTCGAGCGCGATCGAAGCGGTCGTGCTGGTCGCGGCCGCGAATGCACCGGTCAGCGCGGCGGTCGCGAGTGCGGCGGCGACGCCGTGGGCCTGCGCCTCGGTGACGAGCACCGCGAGCCGGCCATCAGCAAGCAGGATCGCCGACCAGCCAGCGCCGGTGGTGCGCGCGGCGGTGCGGTACTCGGCGGCGACCATCCAGCGCCCGAGCTCGTCGTCGCGGCTCGCCGATGCCTGCAGCCGCATCGCCTCCGCGACCTCGACCTCGCGCGCAGTCTCGCCCTCGAGAGCGGCCTCCCGCGACAGTGCGACATAGGTCATCGCGCGGGCCGCAGCGCGCGCCGATTCGAGCACCAGGCCGCGTTCGTCCTCGCGCAGCGCCGCGACGTGATCGGCCTCGACGAGCCCGACCAGCGCACCGCGATCGATCAACGGGACGAGCAGCGACGCGCCGCCACGTGCGACCAGCCCCTCGAGCATCGGCCGGATCGGCCCGACCCTCATCGTGCCGAGATCGCCGGCTGCGAGCATCTCGCCGTGCTCGACGAGCCACGCGGCGACCTCGCGATCGATCGCGCGGCGCTCTCCGCTCTCCACATCGACCAGCGCGTCGCCGTCGGCACGGAACGTGTGACGCACCTCGATCGAGACTTCCTTCCACAGCGTGCGCAGCCGGCGGCCGATCTCGGCATCCTCGTGGACATCGCCGAGCGCGGCGATCAGCTGCTCGAGTGCTCGCTCGCGCGCGATCCGCACGGGTTGGTCGGCGGCGAACGTCCACGTCACGCCGAGGACCGCGGTCCACACGACGCTGGCGATCACGGCGAGCGTGACCGGGGCAGCGTCGTCGAGGGACAGCGCGATCACGCCGACGATCACGGCGGTGATCAAGAAGCCGAGGAGCTCGATGAAGATCGGGCGGTCGAAGCCCTGTGGCCGCAGCAGATCGGTCTTGAGCTCGAGGCGGAGCGCGGCGAGCGCGGCGATCGTCGCCGACAGCCACGCGATCGGGAAGTAGCCACCGATATCGTAGACGAGGAGCAGATCCGTCGAGCCGATGGCGCCGAGCGCCAGTACGCCAACGAGCATCCCCTGGATCCGTCGCCGCTCACCGCCGGTGGTCGCCCGCCGCACGACGAAGATGCCGATCACGAGCCAGATCGCGATCTGCGAGAAGTGGAGGCCGGTGAGCGGACCGGGGCTGATGTAGAAGGTGCCGGCCGGGATGACGTGCACGCCGGCGACGACCCACTTCGTCCCCCAGCAGATCGCGAGGGAGGTGAGTCCGATCACGCCGGCGATCCGTGCGATCCAGCGGTGACGCTCGAGCTGGCCACTGACGCCGAGCAGCACGAGCAGCAGGCTCGGACCGACGAGCGCGGTCGGTCCGTTGCCGAGCCGCAACAACCGCTCGGCGAGCACCGGATCGGGGGTCCACGTCGCGACTGCCGAGCACAGAGCCCACGGCAGCGCCGTGGTCGCCGCGCCGATCGTGCCGAGCCGCAACACGCGATCGCCGCGGACCAGCGCCGCCGTCAGGCCGACCGAGATCAGCGACAGCGCGCACGCGAGGTACGGCACGCTCAGCCAGTTCCACGCGTAATCCACCGCGCCCGAGCTTACTCTCTACGAGCTCACGGCGTCGCGAGCTGCATGCTGAGCCGGTAGCGATTGAACGCGCACGCGCGATCGCAGTCGCCGGTGCCGTCGGGGACGACGCCGAGTGCGTAGCGCGTCCCCGGCGTCACCGTCATCTCGAAGCAGCGGTGCGCTTCGCCTTCGTCCGGCGAGCGCGACGGCGGGCACGTACCCTCGACGACGCTGCCCGGGCCGAGGTTCGTCGAGAGCTGGAGGTCGAGCGACTCGTATGCGATCGGAAACGCCAGCGTGGCCTCGACCTGGACGGTGACGCAGTTCGCGGGGACGTCGAACTGGTACCAGTCCGCGACATCACCGGCCGACATGCAGCCCTTCGTCACCCGCAGCGGCGACACGCAATCGAGCGTCCCGAGCGGTTGCGCGGTTGCCGGGGCGTCGTCGCCCGGTGGATCGAGATCGGTCTCGCACGCGAACGGCATCGCGGACGAGGTGACGACGCAGACGTTATCGGGGCCGTTGCACGACTGGCCTTCGGGGCACAGCTGCTCGGGCCCGCAGAGGTAGGAGCCCGGCGGGATCTCCGGCGTGCATGCAGCGAGGAAGAGGCAGGCGATCACGAGCCGCATCAGAAGCTCCACATCCGGGTGACCATCGCGCCATCGCGCACGGGCGTGACCGTCGTGCCGGTCTTGATGACCTCGGTCGTGGTCTTCGGCGCCGTGAAGATGAAGGTCAGCGCCGCGCCAATCACGAACGCGCCGCCGGCGATATACGCGCCGGTCGCGAGCGTCTTCGAGCGGTCCGCGCGCTCGACGAGATCCTGATGCGCAGGGGTCCACGCGCGTCCCGAGAAGCGATCCGTCGAGACCTCGTCCGCGGCGTCGCGCGAGTCGAGGTGCCAGTACAGGCCGGCCAGGCCGACGAGCACACCGGCGCCCGCGAGCCCACCGCACAGCAGCATGTTCGTCCGCGAGCGCTCGCCGGGCACCTCGATGACGATCTCGCGCCGTGGTGGCGCGATCCGCGCTGCGGGCCGGTCATCCGGCGGCGGGTCAGCGGGAGGTGCCGCAGGTGTCTCGGCAGGCGGCGGCGCCGGCTCGGCAGGCGGCGGCGTTGGTTCCTCGGCGAACGAGACGCGTGACAAGAGCCCGATCGCGAGCACGCTGGCGAGCCGCGAGGACCGTGGTGACATGCGCGGAGGTTGGCGCACGCTGCGATCGGGGTCAATCACCCCCTGGCTGTCATTCCCCCGCACCGCGAGCACCACCGCGACGCCGACGCCGCGAACTCGTCGCAGCGTGCCCCCGTCGACTCCCGGGCGTGGCAAGATGAGAGCGTTGTCACGCCGCTCACCCCGGTACCGCGTCGATCTCGCCGTCACAGCCGTGCCACTTCTCGGCGGTGAAGGCGTCGTCTGTCGGACGCGCGACGTATCGGAGGCCGGCATGAGCCTTAGCACGACGATCGGCTGGTTCCCGGTCGGCACCCGGCTCTCGCTGTCGCTGTTCGATTCGTGGAACAGCACCGCGATCGAGGTGATCGGCGACGTCGTCCGCGATGCCACCGCGCCGAGCTGGATCCTCGGCGTCCTCGTGATCGAGCCGCCGCTCGAGTGGTCCGCCCTGGTCGCGAGCGCCGCGCGCAATTCGATCTCGGGCAAGGACAAGCCGACCAAGCGCCTCCGCGTGCTCGTCGTCGGCGACGATCATCGCCAGCGCGGTGCGATGGCGCTCTACGTGACGAGTGGCTGGGACGTGCTGTTCGCCTCCGACGAGGACTCGGTCAGCGAGGCGGTCAGCAGCATCACGCTCGATGCCGTGGTCGCCGAGCTCGACGAGGGCGACGAGCGCCTGCCGCCGATCATGGAGAACGTCCGCCACGTCCAGCCCGCCGCGCGCCGGATCGTGCGGGGAGCCGGCCGCGGCGACAGCGACCTCGTGCATCGCTTCGTCGCGCGTGACGCCGGCCTCGAGGCCTTGCTCGACGCGATGACCGCGGACATCCCGGTCACCTGAGCTCGGACGCGAGATCCTTCTCGAGTCGATCGATCGTCGCCTTCTGCTTCTCGAGCACTTCCTTGAGCTGCCGCTGCGCCATCTCCTCGCGGAGCCGCGCGGCGCGATCGCGAGACGCCCGGGCCACCGCCGCGAGCGATACGACGCGCGACACCGTGACCGCGACCTGCGTGGTCGCTTCGATCACCACCATCTGATCGGTCGGGTCGCGAAACGCGCGCTCGACCGCGACGCACAGTCGATCGAACACCCGCTCGGCGTCGGCCAGCACGGCCTCCTCGCTATCGCCCCACGCGAGCCGGCGCGACACCGCATCGTGCAGCGCGAGGTCGAGGCCGGGCACCGACTCGCCACCGACGGAGAGTGCGCGCAGCACGCCGTCGAACACCTCGGAGCCGGGCGGATCGCGATCACCGTGCTCGACGGTATCGAGCACCTCGTCCCGGAGGACCGCGACCGCTTCGGTGATGTCTACATTCACGATATTCACCATTCCGTGGTGCCGCGGGAACCCCACGGCAGGCTGGCGTCGATGTTGCCTGCGAATCGCCGCTCGAGCTCGGCGCGTCGCTTCTCCGCCTCGGCGACCTGATCGCGCAGCCCGGTCGTGACGGCCTGGACCTGGAGGAGCCGCTCGCTGTATGGCGCGACCGCTTCGAGCACGATCCCGGTCATCGCGCCGACGAGCCGCTGGTGCGCGACACTGAGCGCGCTCAGCACCTTCGCGCGGTTGCTCTCGGTCGACTGGATCTGGTGCAGGCTCGCCGCCGCGATGATGCGCGCCTGATCGAGCGCGTCGAACAGCGGCATGATCCCCTGATCGTCGATCGTCCGGACGCCGTAGAGCTCGCGCGCTGCCAGCACCGCCGTCGAGAAGTTGGTGCTGCCCTCGGTCGCGATCGTCTCGAGCGCCGACAGCACCTGCTTCACGAGCTCGGCACGTGGGGCGGTCCGCGCGCGCGCGATCGTGATCGTCTTCGCGATCGAGTCGACCACCTCCGACGACACCCCCGAGCTCGTCACCGGGCGATCCGGCCGGAGGAACGGGATCGTTGCCCGCTCGACGAACCCACCGGTGTCTTCGTCGGGCAGCGTATCGATCGCCTGGTTCGGGTCCACCTGCTGCGCGGTGTGGAGCTCGATGAGGTCGGTGTCGACCTGGCGCAGCTTCTCGGCGAGCAGGCCACCGAGCGCGAGCTCCGCGACCACGAGCGCGCGGCTCACCGCGACGTCGAGCAAGAACCCGAGCTGCGCGTCGTCACCGCGGATATCGTCGACGACGGCGCGCGCGCTGGTCCCGAGGATGTCCATCATGCCGCGCACCGCCGACCACTCACCGCCGCGATCGAACCAGCCGCCCGCGAGGTTCTGGGCGAACGTCCACACGTTCACGCCGGTAGACTTCTCGAGATCGTGGAACACCGCCTGGCACAGGCTGAGCGCGACGAGATCGAGCGCCTCCTTCGGATCGAGCCCGCGCACGATCGGGTTCCTCGGCAGCCCGCGATCCTTCGCGACGATCAAGAACTTCTGCCGCTTCTGCCACCAGGCCATCGCGCCACTCGTCCGCACGACCTGCGTCGACGTCTGCACCGCGGGCGGCGCCTCGATCACGATCGTCGTGACGTTGTCGCCACCGCCACCGCGCAGCGCGAGGTCGATCAGATCGCGAGCCACGTGCTGCGGCTCGTCGCCGGACCCGAGCAGATACTGGATGCCCTCGGCCGCCGCGTAGCCATAGAGCCCGTCGGAGCACAGCAGCAGCCGATCGCCTGGCTTGAGCTCGAGCTCGAGCAGATCCACCTTGGTGTCGGGTCGCGCGCCGAGGTTGCGCGACAGCACGTTCTTGTAGGGATGGCGCTCGGCCTCGTCCGCCGACAGCAAGCCGCGATCGACCAGCTCCTCGACGATCGTGTGGTCGCGCGTCAGGCTCTGCAGCCGCCCGCCGCGTAACAGATAGGCGCGGCTGTCGCCGACGTGACCGATGATCACGTGCTTCGCATCGACGACGAGCGCGGCGACCACGGTGGTGCCCATGCCGTGCCGCTCGCGATGCACCTGCGCGGACTGGTACACCGCCTGCGACGCCGCGAGGATCGCCGACTCGAGCAACGCCTTCGGCTCCATCGTCAGCCGCCGCTGGATCACGTAGTCGCGGATCGTGTCGCGCGCCATCTGCGAGGCGATGTCGCCGGCGTTCGCGCCGCCCATGCCGTCGAGCACGACGTAGAGCCCCCGCGCGGGCTCGACGATCATCGAATCCTCGTTCGTCGTGCGGACCTTGCCGACGTTGGTGTCGCCGGCGATCCGCATCCCCGGCGGTGGCATCGCGGTGCTCACGACCGCTTGCCCTGCTCCGCCAGCTCGCCCCACGACCGCTGCCGGCGCGCGAGCTCGTCCGCGATCAGATCGTTGATGGCGCGAGCGGTCGTTGCGGTCACCCGCGTCAGCAGCAGCGTGAGCTCGGCGCCCTCGCTCGTGCCGGCGCCCTCCTCCTGGGCCACCTGTGCCGCCGTATCGCCGATCGCGACCAGCATCGCGAGCACGTTCGCCGGCGACTGCGCCTCGGCGGCGCGCATCGCCATGAACGTGTGCAGGAACGCGCGGTGCAGCCCGAGGTCACCGGTCGCGATGAAGTTCCCGAGGTGCTCGAGCACCGCGCCGATCTGGCTCTGGGCCGTCACATCATCGAGTCGCCCCAGCGACGGATCGAGCGTCGATCGCAGGTCTAGCAGCCGCTGCAACATCTTCGGGCGCAGCGCCTCGTAAGCCCGTGCCAGCGGTGGCACCGTCGACGATGTCGACATCTGACCGACTTTACACCCCCTGCGCGAGCGGGTGGTACGCTGGCGGCCGGCAATGAAGGAAGGGCGTGTGTTGGTGGTGGACGACGAGCCCATGGTCCGGGAGACCCTGGGTCAGGTCCTCACGGAAGAGGGCTACGTCGTGGACCTCGCCGTCGACGGCGAGAGCGCGCTCGAGGCCGTCCACGCTGCGCGCCCCGACGCGATCCTGCTCGATCTGATGATGCCGGGCATGAACGGTCGCGAGTTCCTCCAGGCCCTGCGCGGCGAGGCCGCATACGCGCAGCTCCCGGTTCTCCTGATGACTGCCGTGCACGGCCTCGAGGTCAACCTCGCCACGCTCGGTGCCAGCGAGGTCGTGGAGAAACCGTTCAACGTCGACGAGCTCCTCAACAAGGTCGCGCTCGCCGTTTACCGCTCCCGCGATGCCCACAAGAGCATCAGCCAGCCCCTGCCCTTCGTCAGCGTCCCCGCGGTCACCGCTCCAGACAAGGATCGCGGCGTCGTCCTCATCGTCGAGCACGATCGCGCGCGCCTCCAGCAGCTCGATCTCGTGCTGTCCGCACGCGGCTACACCGTCGTGTCGATGACGCGCGCCCTCTCCCAGCTCTCGCGCCTCGCCCGCGCGCTGCGCCCGCGCGCCGTCCTGCTCGACCTCCGCTCCGACGGCGTCATCGACATCGCTCGCGAGCTGCGCGCCGAGCAGCAGCTCGAGCAGATTCCCGTCCTCGTGTTCTCGCGCGACGCCACGCCGACCGCGGACGTCGACGCCGTCTACCAGGCCACCGACTGCGATCTCGTGAACTTCGTCGAGAAGCTCGGGCGGTGAGCTCCGGCCGAGCTCACGCGCCTCCCTCGATCGCGTCGACCGCGAGCATGCCCCACGCGCTCAACCCGAACTCGCCGAGGCGATGGGTGAAGTACGCCTCCGGGGTCGCCTCACCGGCTGCTGCTCGCACCTCGGTGTAGCGCTCGTTGGCGACGCGGAGCAGCTCGATCTGCTTGTCGCGCTTCTTCACGCGAGCGAGCCGCTTGCGGAGCTCCTCGAAGATCGAGGCGATCTCCGGCTCGGGATCGACGACGGTGGTGGTGCCCGGCGCGTGCGTCAGCAGCTCGAGAGCTGCACGTGCGGGCTTGGCTTCCTTGGCATCGTCGAGCCCGGAGAGCGCCTCGAGGATCGGTGTCGCATGCCGCGCGTTCGCCTGTAGCCACGCGGTCGCCGCGGCTTGCCCTGCACGCTGGGCGGCGATGCGTGCGATCAGCCGCACGACCCCCGGATCGCGGATCGGCGCGACCTGGTCGACGAGCTTCGGCAAGATGTGCCCCGCGACGTTCAGCGGCGCCACGCCGAGCCGCTCCGTCCCCAGCACCCACAGGGCGCGACCGGCGATCCAGAACAGCTCCATGGGGAGCTTGTCGAGGCGCGCCTGCATCGCGATGGCGTCGTCTGCCAGCACCGCGACAACCTCGCGGTCGACGCTCGGCATCGGATATCGCGCCGGGTCGCCGATCCACCGCAGCATGTTGATCGTCCCCGCGAGGAGCGGATCCGTGCCGCGCGGATCGCGGAGCTTCGCGAGGTCGGCTCGGATCGCCTGTCCAGGCACGCTCGTCACCCGCCGCAGCATCCACGACAGCGCCTCGCGCGCGGCACCGTCTGCGTATTGCGCGCGCAGCCAGACCGGGTCCGTCGACGGCTCGGCGATCTTTTCCAGCTCCGCAACGCGCTCGAGCACGTGATCCGCGAGCACGCGCGCGACCACGTCGGAGCCCAGGAAAGCCTCGAACAGGTAGAGCACCTCGGGCAGCCGCCAGCGCGCATAGGTGTCGGGGATCGCTCGCGCGCCTACGTTCGCGAGCGTGGCTCGCAACAGCGCAAGGTCGACGTCACGGGGCGAGCGGATCGCCTCCGCACGCTGCATCGCACGGTCCTCGTCGGCGCTCGCCAGGTTCGGACCGAAGCAATAACCGAGCAGATAGCGGCGGGCGACGTCGCGTGTCACGCAAATCCGGAGCACGGGATCGATCGACTCGAGGGCCGTCTCGGCCTGCTCGACGGCAGCGCGCTCCGGCACCCGAGCATCGTCGAGCAGCCGCAGCTCCGGATAGCCACGCGCATACAATGCGTCGCCATCGGACGTGGCGCACAGTCCTGGTCCCGGCGACCTGGGGAACCCGTGTGCGCGGAGGATCGCGAGGAACGGCGCGTCGGCTTTCAGCTTTCGCTTCGCGGCCACGCGCGACGCTAGCACGCGACGGTGTGCTCCGTGTTTCGAGGGCCAAGCCGGTCAACCAGAGCGCCGCGCGGCATTCCTCTTCAGGTTGATTTCGCCGATATCGCGATCGGCCGTCGTCGCTGAGCGCGCGCCGGCGCCGTCACGTGTGGATAGCGCCCGTGTGGGCGTGGGTATCGCCGACCGCGCCTGCCGCACACGGCTGACCGGGCTTGCCTCGAGGCCGGCGCCGCCTTTTTCAAAGCTGACGTCGCGCTTTGTGTCCGGTCCAGGAACCTCGCGCACCGTGATGGTGCCCTCAGGCACAGGCAGGAGCGTACGTCGCTGTCACCACGTCTAGTTTCCCGAGAGCTTTCCTTCCAGCTGCGCGATGCGCGGGCGTAGACGAGCAACAGCATCGTGCTTCTGATCGTGCTCGTACATCGCAAGCGCTCGTCTCGTGAACGCGAGTGCAGGCGCATCGTCCGCGAGTGACCAGTGAATCGCACCAAGCTGGTCGAGCACCTCCGATAGCGTGTCGCGATCTCCCGCTTCCTCGGCCAGCGGCAAGGCTCGGCGGTAGCACTCGATCGCCTTCGCTTCGAAGTCCGCCACGGCGTACTCAGCGGCGAGGTTGCACAGAACGATCAGCGTCGCTTCGCTGTCACCGAGCTTCTCGGCCAGGTCCAGCGATCGCTCCATCAGCTCGATCGCCTTCGCATGGTCGCCAGCCTCGCTATAGAGCTGCGCCAGATTGTCCAGGGCTGCTGCGAGGTGCGCTTCATTGCCGACCTGGACCTGGAGCCCGAGGGCGTGCTCGCCGAACGCGAGAGCCTTCGCGTGATCGCCTGCTCGCGACCATGCACGCGCGCGATCCATCTCGACGAGCGCGTTCTCCATCGGCTCGCCCAACGTCATGAAGGCTTCGATTGCGCGTGCGAAGTAAGCATCGGCCTCGGGCGTGAGCGAGTCGCCTGCCGTGGCGAGCTCGTGCATGGTCGCCGCAGCCCCGCGCGTGTCGCCGGCGCGATCGTGAAGCGCGAGCTTTCGTTTCAAGGCTCGTACCGCGTCCGCAGGCTGTTCGAGCGAGCTGTACGCATCTGCGAGGTTCCCCAGGAAGATGATCATCTCGCCGAGGTCGCCGAGCTTCTCTTGAATGACGAGCGCATCGCTGTAGTGCTTGATGGCCGCCCGTGCATCGCCACATCTCGCCATGAACATGCCGATGTTGTTGTGTGTGCTGGCGAGCGTGCTCGTATCGCCAATCTCTTCGAGAATCGACATCGCTTCACGCCAGGCCTCCCGAGCTTCATCACCGTCGCCTTTCTCGTCGAGGAGCACGCCCAGATTGTTCAGCGTCGAAGCGAGCTTCTTGCGGTCCTGCAGCTCTCTCAACAGCTCGATCGACCGTCGGTACTGGTCGTGTGAGCTGTTCAGGTTCCCTGCCACCTCGTCGAGAATCGCGAGGTTGTTGAGGCTCGTCGCCTCTTCGGAACGATTGCTGGCCTGGCGCGAAGTCGCTAGCGCGCGATGAAGAATTGCGCGGGCTTCCTCGGGGTGCTCCATCGTCAGCACGCCACCAAGCCTGTTGAGACTCTCCGCGAGGCCATGCAGATCGCCGAGACCCTCGAACAAGGCCACGGACCACCGAAGATTTTCGATGCCGCGCGCGCGCTGTCCGATCGCTTCGAGGTTCGAGCCCAAGCGCGCCAGCAATACGGCGACCTGCCGCGTGTCGCCCTCGTGCGAGGCCGCTGCAAGCTCTGCCTCGATAAGGGGAACGCTCTCCTCGAACTCAGTCACGAGAACATCATAGCCAGCACTGGCTGGCGGCAGTCTCCAAGATCGATAACCCACCGAGACAACTGCAAGGACAAGCCGAACGACGTGAACTAGCCGCCGAGAGGTGAGTCCAAGGGTGCATATCGACGGCCGGAACTACGCATTCACCGGTTGGACTGGACGTGGCTGTGACTCATCGGCATCGCGTCTAGCCATAGCTGCCGACCACGAAGCCGTCGCCGTCGCGACGCTCCGCGCGGTCCTCGGTGCGCAAGATCTCATCGATGACCAGGACGTAGTCGATCGGGTGGCCGTTCCAGGTCTCGCGGGTGTCGGGATCGATCTCGAGGTCCGCGGTGTGGCGCGCGATCATCGCGCGGCCTCGACCCACGACTCGCGCCACCTCGGGTACCTCGGACATCGGACGCCCCACGTCGTCGAACACGACGACATCGCCCTCCGGTCGCAGCTCGATCCGGTATCCGTGCTCGTGGACGAAGCGATGGTGGTAGTCGCAACAAGCGATCAGATTCGATAGCTTCGTCTCCCCGCCGTCCGCCCAGTGCTCGATGTGATGGCCTTCGAGGAACACGCGCGTCCGGCATCCCGGAAACCGACACGTGCGATCGCGCTGCAGCAGCGCGCGCTTCATCGGCCCGGGGATCGTCCGGGTCTTGCGACCGACCGAGATCGCCGCGCCCGTTGCGTCCTCGACGAGCTCGATCGTGGACGCATCGCAGCCGAGGCGCCGTGCGGCATGCGTCGAGATGCAGGTGCCGTCCGCGCAGCACGCCACGCTCGAGGGATCTGCGGCATCTCGCTGCAACGTCGGGGCTGCGACCGTGATCATGAGCTGGTACGGCGAGCGGTTGCCGTGCTCGCCACGGATCACCGCCTGCGCCATCGCGACGAGTGCGCCGGCGCGATCGAATGCGGACGATTTGCGAGTCTCCTGGGTTGATGACGTTCCCGCGGGAACGTCGAGCCGCCGTGAAGTTGCCCCGCTTTGGTGGACGGGCTGGCACTCGCTGGCCTTGGCGGCCTCGATGACCTCGGCGCGCTGAGGCTCGCGGCACTTCTCGGCGGCGATCCGCTCGAGTGCGGCCCACACGACGGCGGCTTCCTCGGGGTGCAGCGTCGCCTCGATCCGCACCATCCCGTCGTCGAGATCGCGGCGGCGCACGTTCCGGCGATCGCGTTCGTCGCGCGGCCCGAGCTCCTTGCCGTGTCGCTGCACGGTCGCGTACTTGCGGCAGATCATCTCGAGCTGCTGGCCGGTCGTCAGCAACGCATCCTCGAGCAGCACTGCCTCGATCGCCGGTGTCGCCACGCGCGTGATCGCACGGACCTTCGAGTACGACAGCTTGCCCACCCGGAGCGCCTCGTCGATCTGCGGCAGCTCCACGAGCCGCCGCGCGACACGCACGTGCTCGCGCGCCGTTCCCAGGTTCCAACCGACGCGCCACGACAGCCAGTCTGCACACGACCGGAAGCCCTGCCGATACCAGCCCCCTCCTTCATCGAACGTGCGGATCTTCTCGAGCACGGCGTGAAGCGCAGCATCGAGGTGCGCGATGTCCGCCGCGATCTCCTCGCCGAGCAACTCGATCTCCTTGTGCATATAAGGTTCTACATCATCACTCTGACATTGAAGTTCACACTGACCATCTACTAAATCATCATCGTTCGCGAGTCGCCCGCGCCTCATGCTCGTGCTCACTGCCCGCCATGCGAACCTTTCGGCGCTGCGTGCAACGGTGACTGGGCGCCGTCTCGGCGGGTTCGTACCGAACCAATACACACGCTCCACGATCAAAACATGAAATGATCAAACGGCGCGCAGGCCCGAGGGAAGCGCGGTGAGTCGTGTGGGCAGGCGCGGGCAGGTCACTCGTCGTCGTGGCTCGGCGCGTGTCCATCACGAGTCACGGCGCCGCGCGCGCTCTGCAGCGGCCGGACTGACGAGCCGTCGAAGTCCGGTAGCGGCGAGGAGGTCCCTGCAGTTGGCATCGATCGACGGACAAGCCGTTCGACATGGAGAACGCCGTTGGCCTCGATCCGAGGCTGGCGCACGTGGTGGGGCTCAGCGAGGTCGCTCGCGATCACCGTGCCCCGTCGGCAGATCGCGAAGCACGCGCGAGGCCTTGGAGATCACGTGCTCGACCCGGGGCGCTGAAGAGATCGAATGCTCGCGGTGGTTAGCGTGACGTTGCGCGTGACGCCGCCACCGAACATGCGGAGGATTGCACGATGAGTCGCCCGACCACTGTCGCGAGCCTTCGCCTCGATCCCGCCACATCGAGCTTCGTGATCGACAACTACAACTGGGCGCCGCCGTTCTCGAACTTCTTCCCGGGCATCGCCGGCATGTGGGGGATTCCGATCTGGCTGTACTACGTCAACCGCGGCCAGGCGGTGTCGTCGTTTGGGGTTCGTGACAAGGACGGCCAGATCCTCGAGTTCTACTCGTTCAACAAGGCGATGATGCGCGTCGCCCGCGAGGGCTTTCGCACGTTCCTGCGGATCGACGGCGCGACGTACGAGCCGTTCCAGAAGACCGACCGCCCGGACGTGGTCCAGACGATGGTGGTGTCCGCCGCCGAGCTCGTGCTCCGCGAACGCGACGAAGCGCGGAAGCTCGAGATCGAGGTCGTGTACTTTCCGCTGCCGAACCTCCGGATCGCCGGACTGGCGCGCGAGGTTCGCGTGCGCGACCTGGCCGGCGACCGGCGTACGATCGAGTGCGTCGACGGGCTGCCGCGGATCTTGCCGTACGGCCTCGACCAGGCCCGCATCAAGGGGATCCCCCGTCACATCGAGGGAATGATGGGCGTCGTCGATTGCGGCGGTGTGCCCGTGTTCCGGCTCAAGCAGACGGCGGACGACTCGGAGCAAGTCGCGAAGCTCTCCGGTGGGCACTTCTATGCGAGCCGCGACGCCGACCTCGCGAACGGGATCGTCGTCGACCCGGAGGTCGTGTTCGGCGAGGCGATGAGCTACGACCGGCCGTGGTCGTTCGAGGCCGGCGGCGCGCAGGGCGTGCTCGCCGCGCGGCAGTTCCGCGACAACAAGACTCCGTCGGCGTTCACCGTGCGCGCCGGCACCGGCGAGCTGGTAGTCGCATCGGTGATCGGTTACGCGCGCGGCGATGACGATGTCGCGCTGGCCCGCGAGATCGTCGCGCAGCCGGAACGGCTGGCGGCCAAGCGCGCCGAGAACCTCGACGTCATCGCCGAGATCGGCGATCGCGCGTTCACGGTCTCGTCGTCGGCGGCGTTCGACGCGTACGCACAGCAGAGCTTCCTCGACAACGTGGTCCGCGGCGGGATGCCGGTGATGTTCGACACCGCGCGAGGCCGCAGCGCGTTCTACGTCTACTCGCGGCAGAACGGCGATCTCGAGCGCGACTACCACTTCTTCGTGCTCGAGCCGACGTACCTGTCACAGGGCACGGGCCACTACCGCAGCGTGCTGCAGAACCGGCGCACCGACGCGTGGTTCTTCCCCGAGACCGAGGACGCGAACCTCAAGACGTTTCTCGACCTGATCCAGCTCGATGGCTACAACCCGCTCGAGGTGCGCGGCCTCAGCTATCGGCTCGTCGACGCCGAGCGGGCCGAGCGCGCGCTCGAGGCGCACGTGCCTTCCGCCGACGATCGCAGCGCGCTCTGCGCATGGATGGCGCGATCGTTCACGCCCGGCGAGCTCGTGATGCGGCTCGAAGAACGCGCGCCGGCACCGGCCGGCGGCTGGCAGCCCACGCTTGCCGAGCTGCTCGCGTGTGCACGCGAGAACGAGCTCGGCGGGCTACACGAGGGCTTCTGGGCGGATCACTGGCACTACAACATCGATCTGCTCGAAGTCTACTTGATGGTGTTTCCGGATCGGCTGCGAGCGGTCTTGCTCGAGCGCACCGACTACACGTACTTCGACGATCCCGACGTCGTGGTCCCGCGTGCGATGCGGTCTGTCGACGCCGGCGGCAAGATCCGCATGTACGGCGCGGTCGTGCGCGATCGCGACAAGCTCGCGCGTATCCGCGAACGCACCGAAGCGCCGTACACCGTGCGCACCGAGGGGGGCGCGTTCTACGAGACCTGCCTGCTTGTCAAGCTGTTGACGATCGTCGTGCAGCGGCTCGCGACGCTCGATCCCGCCGGGATCGGGATCGAGATGGAGGGTGGCAAGCCGGGCTGGAACGACTCGATGAACGGGCTCCCGGGGCTGTTCGGATCCGGGCTCTCCGAGACCGTCGAGCTCCGGCGCGCGGTGCGCATGTTGAACGATGCGCTCGTGACGATCGAAGAGTCGCTCGACGTCCCCGTCTACGCGGAGCTCGTAGAGCTGTTGCGCGCGCTGCGACCGGTGCTCGCCGAACGCGCACGCGCGACCGGCGATCGCGCAACGTTCGCGTACTGGGATGCCGCGAACACGCTCAAGGAGGCGTACCGCGAGGCGACGAAGCACGGGCTCTCCGGTGCCGAGGTCGCGATGTCGATCACCGAGTTGCGCGGGTTCCTCGCCGACGGCAACTCCGTCCTGGATCTGATCTTCGAAGGTCCCGGCCGCGTGAAGGCCGTGGCGCCGAGCGGCGTGCCTTACACGTACTTCGTCAACGACGTCGTCTCCGCGCGACCGACGGGCCGCACCGGTCATGGCGGTGCGCCGACCGTCGAGCCCGAGGCATTCGTCCAGCGCCCGGTGCGGCTGTTCCTCGAGGGACCCGTGCACTGGATGAAAGAGCTCCGCCACGAGGCCGCGCAAGTCTACGAGGCGGTGCGCGCGTCGCCGATCTACGACCGCACGCTCGCGATGTACAAGGCGTGCGAGTCGATGGACGGCGAGTCGTACGAGCTCGGGCGCGCGGTCGGTGCGTATCCGCGCGGCTGGATCGAGAACGAATCGATCTACCTGCACATGGAGTACAAGTACCTGCTCGAGGTGCTGCGCAGCGGGCTGTGCGACGAGTTCTGGCGCGACGCGAAGACGGCGCTGATCCCGTTCATGAACCCCGAGGTGTACGGCCGGAGCACCTTGGAGGGCGCGTCGTTCATCGTGTCGAGCGCGTACGCCGATCCGCGGCTTCACGGTCGCGCGTTTCAGCCGCGTCTGTCGGGCATCACCTGCGAGCTGCTCCACATCTGGATCGTCGCCGTCGCGGGCGAGCACCCGTTTCGCATCACCGCCGGCGGCGCGCTCGAGCTCGCGCTCGCGCCGCGGCTTCCCGGCTGGCTGTTCACCGAGGCGCCCTGCGAGCGGCGCTACCGCGATCGCGACGACGGCTGGCAAGTCGTCCAGGTGCCGGCGAATGCGTTTGCGTTCAAGCTCCTCGATCGCGCGCTCGTCATCTATCACAACGCCTCACGCGCGCCGACCTACGGACCGCAGGGCGTGCGCGCGACCGCCTATCGTCTTCACTATCGCGACGGACGATCGTTCGAGATCGCCGGTGCCACTACCGACGCGACGCATGCCGCCGCCGTGCGCTCGGGCCTCGTTCGACGTATCGACGTGACGCTCGCGCCGTAGTCAGCGATCGCCTTCCGTCTGACCCGCACTCAGTGATGTTGCGGAGTTGCGGATCGCAAGTTGCGCGAGTTGCGTCTGACCCTACTTCTTCGGCTTCGGCGACAGCACGATCTCGATGCGGCGGTTCGCGGCCTTGTTGGTCTTCGAGACCGGACGGTACTGGCCGAGGGCGAGCGCGCCGAGGCGGGTCGGATCGATCTTGTGGATGTCCTGGAGATAGTGGACGACGGCGAGCGCGCGCGCGGAGGCGAGCTCCCAGTTCGTCGCGAAGGTCTCGACCGGGGCGACGACGGCCGCGGCGACCGGCTTCGCGCCCTTCTTCGGCGGCGGTGGGGGCTTCGGTGCGGTCGGCTTCGGCGGCGGCTGATCGTCGGTGTGGCCCTCGACGAGGATCTGCTTGCTCGCGAGATCCTTGAGTGCGCCGGCGAGCTTGTCGAGGACCTTGGTGCCGGTGGCGGTGAGCGCGTCGTCGTTCGGCTTGAACAGAACCTTGTCGGTGATCGAGATGCGGATCTGTTCGCCCTCGGTGGTGATCGTGCCGTTCCGGTCGAGCGCGGCCTTGAGCTTCTTCTCGACGGCCTCGGCTTCCTTCGCCTTCTTCTGGGCCTCGGCGGACTTGCTCGCGAGGGTCTCCTTGATCTTCTCGGCATCGGCGAGCCGGGTCTCGATCGCCTGCTTGTCGGCGGTGAGCTGCGTGATGTCTGCCTCGAGCTTCGTGGCGGTGTCCTTGGAGCGCTTGAGCTCGCCATCGGCAGCGGCGACGCGGGTCACGGCCTCGTCGATGCGTGGATCGGGCATGAAACGCGGGCCGCCGAAGAACCCGCCGATGGCGCCAGCGAGTAGTGCGACGGCCGCGAACAGCAGCGTGCGTCCGCCTCCGCCACCGCTGCGGCCGTGCGTCGGAAACTTCGGCTCGCTCTCGCGACCGGGTTTCGGCATCGGCAGCTTCGGATACACGAGCATGCCGCTGTCGGACTTCTCGCGACGCTTGCTCATGGACGCGAGCCTAGCGCATCTCCGCGCCGAGGCTCCGTCAGTCAGTCACCGAGCGCTGCGCCGCCGCCGCGCGGATCGGCTGCGCCATCCCAGCCGGCCTTGCTGCGCACGATCGCGTTGGCGGTGCCGAACTCGCGGTCGACCCAGCTCCAGTCGACGGTGTGGCCCGCCGCCTTCAGGGCCTGCTCGGTGGCCTGATCGATCGACCCGGCCTCGATGCGCACGAGGTCGGGGAGGTTCTGGTGATGGACGCGGCGATTCGCGACGGCCTCGCTCGCGGGCTGACCGAAGTCGAGGACGTTCGAGATCGTCTGCCAGACCGCGGTGATGATGCGCGGCCCGCCAGCCGCGCCGGCGACCATCACGAGCTCGCCCTTGGGACCCTCGACGATCGACGGCGACATCGACGACAGCATGCGCTTGCCCGGCTCGATCTTGTTCGCGGTGCCCTGAATGAGCCCGAAGGTGTTCGGGGCGCCGGGCTTCGCGGTGAAGTCATCCATCTCGTTGTTGAGCAGGAAGCCCGCGACGGTGACGCCGCTACCGTACGAGGTGTTGAGCGTGGTCGTGATCGCGACCGCCATGCCGTTCGCATCGATCACGCAGAAGTTCGTGGTGTGGGAGCCCTCGAGCAACGCGCCGGCTTCCTTGGCGCTCGTTGCCTTGTCGGTGATCGACTTCGCAAGCGAGGCGTGGAGTGCTGGTGACAGCAGCTTGGAGACCGGCATGTCCTTGACGAACTTCGGATCGCCGAGCAGCTGGTTGCGGGCGGCGAACGCGCGCTTCCAGACCTCGGCGAGCTGGTGCACGTGCGCGTGCGAGTGCCAGCCGAGCTTCGCGACATCGACATCGCGCAGCATGCCGGCGGTCATCGCGAGCACGATGCCTCCCGACGACGGTGGCGGCATCGCGGTGATCGTGTGGCCGCGATAGCCGACGCGCAGTGGCTCTCGCCACACCGGCTTGTAGGCGGCGAGATCGGCGGTGGTGATCAGGCCTCCCCCGCGCTTCATCTCGGCCGCGATCGCCTCGGCGGTCGGCCCCTTGTAGAAGCCATCGGGACCGTTCGCGGCGATCCGCTCGAGGGTGGCGGCGAGCTCGGGGATCTTGATGAGGGTGCCCGCAGGCACCGGCTTGCCGTCGCGGTACCAGAGCGCGGCGCTCGCGGGCGACAGCAGCATGCGCTTGCTGGTGTGCGGCTGCGCGAGATCGCGGACGGTGCGCGCATCGATCGTGAAGCCGTCGCGGGCGAGCGCGATCGCGGGTGCGATCAGGTCGGCCCACTTCTGCTTGCCGAGCTTGACGTGGAGCGCGTGGAGCCCCGCGACCGACCCGGGGACGCCCGAGGCGAGGTGGCCGGTGAGCGAGGCGTCGGTCGGGTTGCCCTTGTCGTCGAGAAACATCGTCTCGGTGGCGGCGCCCGGTGCGACCTCGCGGAAGTCGAGCGCGACGGCCTTGCCGGGCGCCGTGCGGACGACGGCGAACCCACCGCCGCCGAGGTTGCCGGCACTCGGCCACTCGACCGCGAGCGCGAAGGCCACGGCGACCGCCGCATCGACCGCGTTACCACCGCTCGCGAGGACGTCCTTGCCGATCTTCGACGACAGTGGGCCTTCGGATACGACCATGAACGTCTTGCCGGTGTTGATGATCGCGGGAACGACGTGGCTCGTCGCGGGGTCGCGATACACCGGACCTCGCGCGGCGTCGCTCGGCGCGGGCGGCGTGATCGTCGGCTGCGCGAGCGCGGCGTCGCCGGTTGCGGGCGGCGGCGGTGGCGGTGGTTTGCGAGAGCACGCGAGCAGGACAGTCGCGAGCAGGGCGAGCCGGGCTACCGAGGACATGGCGCATCCTACGACACCAATGTCGTGACCGCGGGGGCCGGCCGAAACTGCCGGGTGTCGTCGCGCACCGCACGCAGCGGGACAAGTGACGGTGGATCCTCGCGAAACCGGTGCTCCCGCAGCGTGGCCCCGGCCTTGCTGTTGTCGGGGTCATGCGCTCGTTCCTCATGATCACGTTCGTGCTCTCGGTGGCTGCCTGCGGCGCAGGTGGCGATGCTGGCTCCGGAGGCGGTGGCGGCGGCCACCCGACGCCCGATGCCGGTGCCGGTGGCGTCAGCTTCGGCGGCGCCCAGGACATCGGCGAATTCCGCGGCATCCTCGATCGCGGCGAGATTCCCGGGCCGACCACGCTCGACGCCAATGGCTTCTTCAACGAGCACTACAACGCGCCGCCCGAGCTGACGTGCAGCGGCACGCTCTGCCTGTCGCCCGGCCTCTCGGTCGGCAAGGACTGGATCACCGGCAAGTACCAGGCGGCGCTCCAGCTGTCGGTGAACACCAACGTCGATCCGACGCAGTACCAGCGGCTGCCGATGAACCTCGTGGTCGTCGTCGACCACTCGGGGTCGATGTCGGCGGACCAGCGGCTCGAGAAGGTGAAGACCGGCCTCCACTCGCTGATCGACAACGTCCGCGCCGAGGATCGCCTCGCGATCATCTCGTTCGACGACGTCGTCACGATCGACGCGCCGTTCACCGCGACGCTCGATCGCACCCGCCTCCATCAAGTTGTCAACGGACTGCAGCCGCGCGGCGGCACGAACATCCACGACGGCCTACGCGCCGGCTTCAACATGCTCGGCGAGAACCCGCCGAACGAGCGCCAGAACCGCGTGATCTTCCTCTCCGATGGGCTCGCGACCGTCGGCATCACGACGCAGTCGACGATCATCTCGATGGCGACCAGCTTCATCTCGCGCGGCATCGGCCTGACGACGATCGGTGTCGGCAACGACTTCGACGTGCTGTTGATGCGCGGGCTCGCCGAGCGCGGCGCCGGCAACTTCTACTACGTCGAGAACGCCGCGGCCGCGACCGAGGTGTTCACCGAGGAGCTCGCGTACTTCATGTCGCCGCTCGCGATGGACATCAAGATCGAGGCGCGGACGCCGGCGACGTGGGAGATGAAGTCGGTGATCGGCTCGACGCTGTGGACCGCGGGTCCGCGGGTCGGCTCGATGGAGGTCCCCGCGGTGTTCCTCGCGAGCCGGGTCACCCAGGGCCCGAACCCCGACACCGGTGGCCGGCGCGGTGGCGGCAGCATGATCTTCATCCAGCTCGAACCGCACACCAGCAGCGCCGGCAAGGTCGCGGACCTGACGCTGTCGTATCGCCAGCCCGGCTCGACCGAGCGGATCACGCAGACGCTGACACTCGACTACGACCGCGATCCGTCGGAGATGCTCGAGACTCCGTACCTCTCGTATCCGGAGATGGCCGAGCGCTACGCGATGTACAACATGTTCCTCGGGTTCCGGCTCGCGACCGACTACGCGACCACCGACTGGAACTGCGCCGGTGCGGTGCTCGGCGCGGTCCGGCGCAGCGCCTCGACGTGGGGCGAGATCTACACGAGCGACGAGGACATCGCCGCCGACCTCGTGCTGCTCGACAAGTTCGTCACGAACCTGCGCGCGAAGGGCGCGAACACCGAGACCGCGCTCGCGAGCTGCCCGCGCTCCGGCGAGCCGTATCCGCAGCCGCCGTACGGTGACGACTACCCCGGCGACGACACCGAGTACCACGGACGCGCGTGCGCGGCCGGCGGCGGCAACACGAGCTGGCTCGCGCTGCTCGGCGTGGCGCTCCTCGTCGTGCGACGCCGCCGTCGGTAGGCGCGCGGAGCGTGCTAGAACGGCCGCATGTTCGACCCCGCCGTGTTCGCCGCACGCCGTGATGCGTACATGGCCGCGATCGGACCGAATGCGGTGGCGGTCGTGCGGTCGCTGCCCGAGCGGCTGCGCAATGGCGACGCGATGCATCCGTTTCGCCAGCACTCGGACATCCTGTACCTCACCGGCTTTGTCGAGCCCGACACCACACTGATCTTGCGGCCGGGCGCCGAGTCCGACCGCATGGTGATGTTCGTGCGGCCGCGCGATCCCGAGCTCGAGATCTGGGACGGCAAGCGCGCGGGGCTCGAGGGTGCGAAGGAGATCTACGGGGCGGACGCGAGCTTCCCGGCGGCCGAGCTCGCGAGCAAGCTCGGTGATCTGATCGGCAACTTCGAGGAGTTGCACTACAGCCTCGGGCTCGACAGCGAGATGGACCTGGTCGTCGCCGCGGCGATCCAGCGGCTGCGGCGCACCGAGCGCAAGGGCAAGCGGCCGCCGCGCGCCGTCGTCGATCCGCGGGTCGCGCTCCACGAGCTGCGGCTCCACAAGCGACCCGAGGAGCTACAGACGCTGCGCAAGGCGTGCGCGATCACGAGCGACGCCCACATCATCGCGATGCGTGCCGGCCGGCCGGGAGTGTTCGAGCACGAGCTCGAGGCCGCGATCAACCACGAGTTTCGCCGGCGCGGCGGCAACGGCCCGGGCTACGCGTCGATCGTCGGTGCCGGCGAGAACGCGACGATCCTCCACTACATCGAGAACCGCTGCGCGATCGCCGACGGGGACCTCGTGCTCGTCGACGCCGGCTGCGAGTACGACCACTACACCTCCGACATCACGCGGACGTGGCCGGCGAACGGCCGGTTCTCGCCGGCGCAGCGCCGGGTCTACGAGCTCGTGCTCGCCACCCAGAAGTCCGCGATCGCGCTCGCCAGGCCCGGCGCGACGATCGACGACATTCACGATCACTGCGTGCGCGCGCTGACGACCGGCATGATCGAGCTGGGGCTCCTCGAGGGACCGGTCGAGGCGCGGATCGAGGACGCGACCTACAAGAAGTTCTACATGCACGGCACGTCGCACTGGCTCGGCCTCGACGTCCACGACGCCGGCGCGTACATGCTCGGCGGCAAGCCGCGCCCGCTCGCGGCCGGCATGGTGATCACGATCGAACCCGGGCTCTACATCGGCGTCGCCGCCGAGAACGTGCCGGCGGAGTACCGCGGCATCGGCGTCCGGATCGAGGACGACGTCGCGATCACCAGCGATGGCAACGAGGTCCTGACCGCGGCGTGTCCGAAGGAGATCGAGGATCTCGAAGCGGCGTGCCGGTGACTACCAGGTGACGCCGACGGTGCCGCCCCAGCGGTGATTGCCGTCGGTGTCGGGCACGACGAAGAAGTGCACCGGCGTGCTGATCGCGCCGACGCGCGGGGTCCAGCCAGCCGCGGCGATCATGTGGGTCGGCGCGTCGGGGTCGGGCGTCACGTTGACGCCGATGCCGATCTGGAAGCTCTCGTTGAACTCCGCGCCGATCAGGCCGCTCGCGGCGGGGATGAACTTGCTCTGCTCGAGGCCGGCGACCGTGACGTTGCCGACCAGCAGCACGTTCAGCCACGAGTGGCCGATGATCCGGTAGAAGCCCTCGTAGCCGATCAACATCATGTGCGGCGTCTTGAGACCGAACTTGTCCTTGATCGACACCATCTCGCCGTTCTCGTCGAGGCGCGTCGGCTTGTCGGCGTTCTGCAGGAACGTGTAGCCAAGTCGAAACCCGTGCAGCAGCCGGCGCCCGACTGGCGCATGCCAGCCGCCGTCGTCCATCTGCTCGCGCTGCTGCGACGGCATGTAGCCAGCGGGCTCGGCGGCGGCGACCGGTCGCATGAGCTCGGCCGGCTGCGGCTGCGCCTCCGGCTGCGGCTGCGGCTGTGCGGCTGGCGGGCAGCATTCCTCGGGTGCGGGCTGTGGTGCGGGAGCCTGCGCGAACGAGGTGGCGGTGGCGGTGGTGAGGAAGGCGATCGCGAGCAGGGTCTTCATGGGAGTGGCTCCGGGTTGGCGGTTGGTGAAATCGACACTGCCGGGACGCGACGTGAGATTGCGTGAGCGCTCGCGTGAAGCCCGCGTGAACAGCGGCGCGTGCTCGCGTGATCCCGACGTCGCCTTCCAGAGGCCGGGGGAGCCCTCCCCGCAGTCCCACCACGACCCCCATCGCAGCGCTCCAAGTCCGCGATCCCAGGTGACTCGCAAACCGCTGCACACGATGTGCAAAACGATCTGAAGTCCGTGCGGCGCCATCAGATTCCGGTGCGCTGGGGACAACCGACCCGAGTGGCACAATCCGTGATGATTGCTGCCTCCCATGAGACTCAGCAGCATCGTGGTCGGCGCGCTTCTCCTGGGTCCCTCGATCGCTGCTGCCGAGCACCCCGCTCACGCGGTCAAGCCGAGCGGCTCGGCCCAGAGCTTCGATTTCGTGATGGGCGCCAAGACCGTCGACGATCTGCAGTTCGCGCGGCAGGTGTTGCCGCCCTCGAACGTAGGCCCGACGACCAGCGCGCTCGCACTGAGCCGCGTCGTCTACCTCAACAAGAACGGCGTGACGGTCTCGCCGGGCACGAACGACGCGCGCACGAACCGCTCGACGGTCGCATCGCAGACCACGACGATCGCGCCGTGGAACGTCAGCGCGACCACGTGGGCCGCGACGGTCGCGTGCATGAAGGAGCTGTTCGCGCCCTTCGACGTCCAGATCGTCGAGACCGATCCGGGCACGGTCCCCCACATCGAGGCCGTGTTCGGTGGCTCGCCGCAGCAGTTCGGAATGCCCGCCGGCGTCGCGGGTGTCTCGCCGTTCACCACTGACTGCTCGGTCATCGAGAACTCGATCGTCTACACGTTCACCAACGTGATCCCGGCCGACGCACGCCTCGCCTGCGAGATCCAGGCGCAGGAAGTCGCGCACAGCTTCGGCCTCGACCACGAGCTCCTCGCGTCCGACCCGATGACGTATCTGAATTACAACGCAAACCGCTCGTTCCAGAACCAGCTCGCGAGCTGCGGCGAGGACGTCACCCGCCCGTGCGGCATCAACGGCTCGACCTGCCGCGCGAAGCAGAACTCGGTGACGCTCTTGACCGAGCGGCTCGGCGCGAAGTCGGCACCCGGTGACACGATCGCGCCGACCGTCGGCATCTCGTCACCGTCCAACGGCGCGATCGTCCCGCCCGGCTTCTCGGTCACCGCGACCGCGACCGACAACATCGCGGTGACGATGGCGTCGATCTACATCGACGGTGTCGCCTCGGGCTCGGTCTCGATGGACCCGTTCACGTTCACGACGCCCGACACGCTCGCCGAGGGACCGCACACGATCAAGATCGAGGTCACCGACGGCAAGAACCTCAAGGCCACCGAGATCGCGGTCACCGTCCGCCGCGGCGCGCCGCCTCCGGACGGCGGCGGCGACAACAACGACAACGGCACCAGCGGCACCGACTCCGCGGACATCACCGGTGGATGCTCGGCAGGTGGCTCGGCTGGTGGTGGTATCAGCCTGCTGCTCGGTCTCGCGCTCGTTGGCCTCGTCGGCCGGCGCCGTCGCCGCTGACAAGCGGTCCAAACAATTCTCAGGGACCTGGGTCCTCCTCCTCCCTCCGTCCCGAAGCGCCCGCAGAGTCCACACTGCGGGCGCTGTTGTGTTTCGGCGGTGCCTTGACTACCTACAGCTCGCGACGCGACGGTCGAATCGACCTGCGTGATCACGATCCTCGCTTCGGTTATCTCGATGCTCGCGCCACTCGTCACCGGTGCGCACATCCGCGCCGACGTCGTTGTCACTGATCGCCCGGACGGCCTCCAGCTCGCGCGTCACGTCGTCCCGACCGCCGAGACAACCGGCGTTCTTGGCGGCGATCTTGGCAGCGCACCGACGATGACCGCCGCTCGCGCGAAGAGCCGGGTCGTCTATCTCAACCGCAACGGCGTGACGATCACGCCCGGCGCGAACGACTCGCGCGTCAACCGGTCGTCGGTGACGACCCAGCAGGCCTCGATCGACCCGTGGGTTGTCAGCTCGACCACCTGGACCGACACCGTCACGTGCCTCCGCGAGATCTTCGCACCGTTCGACATCACCTTCACCGAGACTGACCCCGGCAACGTCGCGCACCTCGAGGCGGTGTTCGGTGGCTCGCCAGCGCAGCTCGGGCTGCCGCCGCGGGTCGCCGGCGTCTCGCCGTTCTCGACCTCGTGCGCGATCGTCGAGCACTCGATGGTGTTCACGTTCACGAAGATCATCCCGCAGGACGCACGCATGATCTGCGAGATCCAGGCGCAGGAGATCGCGCACAGCTACGGCCTCGACCACGAGCTGCTGGCGTCGGACCCGATGACGTACCTCAGCTACAACGGCAAGCGCAGCTTCCAGAACCAGGACGCCGCATGCGGCGAGACCAGCGCCCGCCCCTGCGGTGTCGGTGCGACGTCGTGCCGCGCGACCCAGAACTCGTTCGCGCTGCTGACCGAGCGGCTCGGTGCCGCCGGCGCCGCGGACCGCGAAGCCCCGGTCGTCGCGATCACCGCGCCGCGGGATGGCGCCCGGCTCGCCGCTGGCTTCGAGGTGTCGGCGACCGCCGATGACGACGTCGGCATCACGCTCGCGCAGCTCGTGATCGATGGCGTCGCCACCGCCTCGCTGACCGCGCCGCCCTGGAAGTTCGCGACGCCCGCGATGCTCGATGGCGGCTCGCACGAGATCTCGATCACCGTCACCGATGGCGTCCACACGACCACCTCGACGATCGAGGTCACGATCACCGTCGCTGCGCCCAGTCCTGACGACGGCGACGGCGGCGATGACCCGGTTGCGGGCTGTCAGGTCGGCAGCTCTGGTGGCTCGATCGGTAGCCTCGGGGCGGCGCTTGTACTGCTCGGCTTCGTTGTCCGGCGGCGTCGTGACGGGCGCGGCGGTTTTCGGCTATAGAGCCCCGTGCTCACCGGCAAGCAACGACGTCATCTTCGCGCGCTCGCACATCCGCTGCACCCGCTCGTGCACGTCGGCAAGGGCGGCATCGACGATGGGCTCGTGGCGGCCGTGAACCAGGCGCTGACCGACCACGAGCTCATCAAGGTCAAGGTCGGCGAGGCCGCGGGCGTTGACCGCCACGAGGCGGCCGAGGCGATCGCCGAGAAGACGAGCAGCGCGGTCGCGCAGGTGCTCGGCCACACGATCGTGCTGTACCGGCCGCATCCCGAGAGCCCGCAGATCACGCTGCCCAAGGCCGCCGCGAATCCCGCCGCCGAGATCGCCGCCGGGGTGCCGCCGGATGATGATGGAGACGACGACGACGACAGCGCCGGCGCCTGAGTCGAGCTTCAGAAGCCGATGTTCGTGCCGAGCTCGAACAGGATGACGTCAGTGAAGCCAGCATCCCCCGTCTTGATCAGGCGCACCGCGCCGGCAAGCTTCGCGTCGTGGCCGTACCCGAAGTAGTTGGCGCCCACCGAGATCTCCTGCTGATCGCGCGCCGTCTTGTCGTCGGCGACGAGATCGCTGACGAGCCCGTAGCGCGCGACGACCTGCATCAGCTTTGGCATCGCCATGTAGCCGGCCTGGACGTGAAAGCCGACGAGTGACTTCGCCGCATCGGCGACGCCCGGCCCGTCCTGCTCGGTCTGCGCGTACACGCCGCCGCTCGTCGAGAACCCTTCGACCTTCGCGATGTAGTCGAGCTCGACCTTCTGGTTCGACTTGTCGTCGTCGTCGTAGTCGCCCTCGAGCCAGACACTGGCGCCGACGCCCCAGCGCAGCGGCCCGCCCTCGAGATCTGGCTCGTCGTAGCCCTTGAGCCCGTTGCGGTTGAGCCCGACGCGCGCGATCAACGCCGGCTTGAGCTTCGCCGGCACGTTCGTCGGCAGCGTGGTCACCGTCGTCGCGTCGCCGGTCATGTCGTCGATCGTGGTCACCGATTTGATCCTCGAGCCGTCACCGGTGCCGTTGAACACGCCGACGATCCACTCGAGCTCGGGCGACTTCTCGTAGTCGTTGCGGATCGCGATGCCGATGTCGCGGCCCGCGCCAAAGGCCTTGTCGGTGATCGCGCGGTCGGTGACCTCGAGCTTGGAGCTCGAGTTGATCTGCTGACGCGAGAACGGGCGCTTCCACTGACCGACGCGGATCCAGGTGTCCTCCGCGACCTCGAGATCGGCGTGGAAGTCCTTGAGCGACACGAAGCCCTTGCCAAAATCCGCCTGGAACTTGTAGCTCAGCTGCTTCGAATGGATGTTGCCGCCGAGCGAGAGCCGCGCGCGCCGGATCTCGAAGGCGCTGGCGTAGTCGCGTGGCTCGGTCGTGCGCGTCAGCGTGTAGAACGGCTGCACGCGGCCATTGAGCTTGAGGCTGAACTTGCCGTCATCGCTCTTGATGAAGAAGCCCTTGTCGAAGCCCGCGGTGCCGGCCGGTTTAGCCGCCTTCGGCGGCAGCTCGGCGGGTAGCGGTGGCGGCACGTCCTCGATCACCGGCGTCGTCGTGCCATCGGGGGGAAGTGCCGGCGGCGCCGCCGGCGGCACCGGCTCCGGCA
>JACCTC010000439.1 GCA_013812655.1 Deltaproteobacteria bacterium
CCCCGACGACGAGCGCCACCGCGTGCGGTCGCTTCGCCGGCGCGAGGTGCGCGAACGCGGCCAGCACGTCGTCGAACCGCGCGGTCGTCACGAGCCGGCCGATCACGTCGTCGTCGTACGCTCGCAGCGCACCGCGCAGCGAGTCGTCCACAGCAGTCGCGGCCTCCGCGGGTGGACGGGCACCGCCGAGCAGGACGGCGACGTCGGCGATCACGCCGGGTGGCGGCATCGCGGGCAGCTCGCTCGCGCACGCGATGATCGCGCCGGCCACCGCGGTGTCGTCGTCCTCGGTGATCACGCGGCGCAAGCACAAGCCGGCCGCGAGCCAGCCGGCAACGTCTGCCTGCGATCGAAGCTCGGCCTTCGCGCTCACGACAGCCCGAGCAACCGCGGCACCTTCTCCTCGAGCAGATCGATCTCGTCGCGGGTCTCGCCGAGGTACGACAGCAGCCGGAGATCCGCGCGCTCGACGGCACCGCCGTGGACGATCCACGCGTGGGTGCGCAGCAGCCGGTAGAGCTTCACGACCTTGCGATCGGAGACGAACACGCCGTCCTCGCGGACCAGCGTCTTCAGCACGCGCCGCAGCTCGC
Source organism: Deltaproteobacteria bacterium (assembly GCA_013812655.1). Taxonomy (GTDB): domain Bacteria; phylum Myxococcota_A; class Polyangia; order Haliangiales; family Haliangiaceae; genus JABFXX01. The sequence goes on from JACCTC010000439.1 coordinate 594, forward strand.
GGAGCAGCTCGTCGGAGAAGTACAGCTCGCGGTCGCGCAGCTCGCGGCCGTCCGGCGAGGTCGTGCGCCGCGCGAGCACGTGCGTGAGGTGACGGTGCGCCTTCACGAAGTCCTCGAGGCTCGCGTGATCCTCGACCCATGGCTTCTGGTTCAGCTCGCGCTGGGTATAGGCCTCGAGCCCGGCGTCGATCAGCTCGACGAAGTGCTCGTCCTGTACCGACCGGCAGGCGGCCTTCAGCACGAACCGATCCTTGAGCGCCGCGAGCTCGGCGTTCTCGGGCAGCTCGTTCGTCGCCGCGAGCAGGATCCGCAGCTTGACCGGGACCGGCTGGCCGTCCTGGTAGAACTTGCGCTCGTTGATCACGGTCAGCAGCGAGTTGAGGATCGCGGAGTTCGCCTTGAAGATCTCGTCGAGGAACACCAGGCGCGCGGTCGGCAGCTTGCCGCGATCGCGGCGCAGGTAACGGCCGGCGCGGAGCTCGGCGATGTCGATCGGCCCGAATACCTCGGACGGCTCGGTGAACCGCGTCAGGAGGTACTCGAAGTACTCGCCGTCGGGGATCTTGAGCGCGTCCTTGAACTTGATGACGAGGTCGCTCTTCGCGGTGCCCGGCGGCCCGACGAGGAGCAGCGGCTCCTGGGCGACCGCGGCGACGCACATCAGATCGATCAGCGGCTGCTTGGCGACGAAGAACCGGCCGAGCGCCACCCGGAACCGGTTGATGCGGTCGCGGAGCTGCGAGGCCTCGCGCGCGAGCTCGTCGGCGCCGGCGCCCGATGCGCGATCAACGGAGTCGGTGGTGGCAGGGACGGTGACGCTCACGAGGGACCTCCGAGATCGCGGTGCAGACGGCGGCGGATGAGGTGCTCGTCGTCCTCGACAAACCGCCGGCCGGCCTCGCCCAGCGCGAGATCATCCGAGGTGATGCCGACGACGAGCGACTCGACGAAGTGCAGGACGGACAGGCAGTAGTGACTGTTGGTGCCGAAGCTGTCGGTGATGTCACGCAGCTGGCCGGCCAGCTCGGTGATGCCGCCGAGCGCGTGCCCGAGCGGCGCCTGCGAGTACGCCTGCGCGAGCGCGCGGGTCAGCTCGAGACGCGCGGTCAGCGTCATGCTCTCGCCGAGCGCCTTGCGTGCGTGATCGAGGATCGGCAGGGCGCGCGCGGTATCGCCGAGGAATGCGAGGCCACCGGCGAGCGCGAGCCGGGCGCGCAGGTTCGTCGTCGAGCTCGCGAGGTGGGTCTCGACGTCCGCGAGCAGCTCGGCGATCTCGTTGCGCAGGCCGATCCGGCGCAGCGCGCGCAGGCTCTGGTCGAGCACGCGATCGAGCTCGTTGCCGGGGACCACGCGGACCGCGGTACCGAGTGCCTCGAGCAGATCGGGGACCAGCTCGGTACGCCCGAAGTGACCGGCAACGACGAGTGCCTCGGCGTACAGCACGGCGCGTCGCGGCTCGGGCAGAGTCGCGATGACCGGCCACGCACGCAGCAGGATCGGCGCCGCGTGGGCCTCGGGCAGCTCGAGCAGCACGTCGAAGCAGCCGTCGAGCAACCGCGCCTTGTCGGTCTCGTCGGAGCGCGCCGCGGTCTCGACGAGCCGCGCGACTTCCTTGGCGCGCATCGCGACGTCGGTCAGTGCGCGCAGCGCGGCGAACTCGGGCCCACGTGCATCGTGCTGCTTCTTGCTGAACGCGCCGATGGCATCGGGGCGCTCGAGCGGCTCGAGGATCCGCGACGCCTCGCGCAGGCGATCCACCTTGTAGCGCGCGACTCGATCGAGCGCGGCGAGCTGCGCGCCGAGCACGTCGGGCAGCGGCGTCTCGGGGGCCTGACCGGCGATCGCCTGCTCGACGCGAGCCTCGAACGCGGCGACGAGGTAGGCGTGCACCGGATCGGTCAGCCCGGCCTGCAGTGCGGTACGGGCCTGGGCCTCGAGGGCACGTGCGCGCTCGTGCTGGCCGATCCGCGCGTAGCCATGCGCGAGCTGGAGATCGACGTACGCACCGGTGTGGGTCGCGGGCGCCTCGACGGGCGAGCGCTTGCGCCGCGTCGTCGCGATCTTCTCGCGCAACCGATCGAGCGCGCTGGTCAGCTGCTCGCCACTCGCGTTGCCGAGCGCGCCGCTGCGCCCCGCGAACCGCAAGAACGCCGGCAGCTCGCGCTCGACCGGCAGGCCACCGGCGAGCCGCGCGAGGA
>JACCTC010000474.1 GCA_013812655.1 Deltaproteobacteria bacterium
GCGATGATCAGGGTCGTGCCGGCGGGTGGATCATCCGCGAGATCGACGATCCTTTCGATCGCGGCCTCGTCGGTCGCGGCATCGCCGATCGCGCGCACCGCGAGGCGGGCCTCGGCGAACAGCGCGAGCGCGGCACGCCGGCTCAGTCGCGCGACATCGCGTGCAGGGGGGGCGGGCGCCACGATGTGGAGCGGCTCGGGATCGCCACCGCTCGTGCCGTCGAAGCTGACCCGCGCGCCGAGCGCGAGCTGCGAGAGCCAGCGGAGCCACTCGGGCAGGGCGGCGCCGACCGGGACCGCGCGCAGGGCGGGATCGGTGACGAGCGGCATCGCGAGGAGGAGCGCCCAGCCGAAGCTGCCGAACCAGCCGAGCCCGTTGTGTCCGAGCGCGCGCGTCCGGACGAAGCGACGCACGTGGGGCCACGCGGCCTGAAACACCTCGTCGCGTCCGTGATCGCGCAGCTGTGCGGCGAGCAGTGCGGCATCGCGCGGACCGGCACGCATGCGCTTCGCGAGGTCACCATCGCCGCTGACGACCGTGACGTCGACCGACACGCCCTCGAGCGTGCCGTGCATGCGCGGTGGTGTCGTCGGGATCGCGGTGAGGCCGAGAGCGGCGGCAAGCCGCGCGGGATCGTCGTTCGAGACCAGCACGTCGACATCGCCGGCGTGGGCGGGGGCGTAGACGCTCGAGCCGTACGCCTCGACGATCGCGCGCGAGTCGGCAACGGCGCGCACTCGCGCGAGCACGCGTGCGGCGGCGGTGTCCGCGGGATCGGTCGTCATCGGCAGGCCTCGACCGCGATCACCAGGTCGATGCGCATCGCGCGAGGGTAACCCAGCTCGCTCAGGCGGCGGCGCCGGCGACGTCGGCTGCGCACATCCGCAAGCGGCGGGTCTCGACGACGTACTCGTGCAGCAGGTGGCGGTCGCGGCGGGCTGCCGCCTCGATGCGGATGCCGGCACGGCACCACAGGCGGGGCTGGCCGTCGGGGTGGTGACCGCCCATCGGCGAGAGCTGGGCGAAGGTCACGAGGCCGCGCGCCCACATGATCTCGTCGACCTCGGGGAGCTCGATCTCGAGCTGCATCGTGCGGCGGGCCGTGGCGGGATCGAAGGGCAGCTCGATCCGGAGGCCGAGCGACGACAGGTCGACCATCGCGGCAGGGTGGAGCTCGTCGCGGGTGGTCACCACGCCGCAGAGGCCGTCGACCGAGATGCGCGGGGCGTGACGGCGGGCATCGAGGAACCTCATGAAAATGATCGTAGGGAGGCTTGGGGCAGGCGGGCAAGATTCTCGGCCCGGCATGCCAGGAATGGTTGCCTGCGACCGCCGGTTGAACGTGCGAAGGTTGACTCGTGCGACAGGTCGCAATGATCGCGGTGCTGGTGGCGACGGCGAGCTGTCGCAGTAACCCGCCGCAGCAAGGCACGGGCTCGGCGGGGCCGGTCGTGGCGAGCGCACCGACGGGCACACCGACGGGCACACCGACGGGCGCGGCGTCGGGCCGGGACGCCAAGCAACGCGAGGCGGTCGCCGCGCTGATCGGCACGACGCCCCCGGAGTGGAACGTCGAGCGCTGGCTCAACTCGCCGCCGGTCGCGCTCGCGGAGCTGCGTGGCTCGGTCGTGCTGGTCCGCTGGTGGACGGCCGGCTGCCCGTACTGCTCGACGAGCGCGCCTGCGCTGCGCGCGTTTCATCGCGACTACGGGCCGCGCGGGCTGCGCGTGATCGGCATGTATCACCACAAGGAGGACACGCCGTTCGATCCGCGCGTCTACGAGGACACCGCGCGCAAGTACGAGTTTGCGTTTCCGCTCGCGTTCGATCCCGAGTGGCGCACGTTCCGGAGCTGGCTGCGTGATGCCGAGGGGCGCGCCGTCGACAGCGGCTGGACGAGCATCACGTTCGTGCTCGACCGGCGAGGCGTGGTCCGCCACGTACACCCGGGCGGCCAGTATGTCGACGGTGATCCGGCGCATGCGGACTTGCGCACGGTGATCGAGCGCCTGCTCGCCGAAACCTGAGCGGTTCGCGGCTACCATGCGCGCATGAAGATCGACCCCATGATCCTGCTTCCCGTCGCGGCCGTCGTCGCCTCGGTGCTGCTGCTGCTCGCCGGGCGAAAGCGGATCTTCGAGGTGCTCGCGCTGATCGCGGCCGGCGCGTGGCTCGTCCTCCACCTCGGCCTCGTCGACTGGCCGTTCAAGCAGGTCTCGCACGCGCTCGTGATCGGCGGGACGCTGTTGGTGTGCGGCATCATCGTGTACCTCAAGGTCACCAACAAGCGCGAGGTGACCGCGTCCACGGTGGTCGCGATCCTCGGCGGCATCCTGGTCGCCGGCTCGATCCACACCCTCGGGTAGTATCGCGCCATGTCGCCTCGCACTGCCTCGCTCCTCGTCGTCGTGCTCGCCGCTGCGCCGGCTGCTGCGGACGACGATGCCGACAAGTACAAGGCCATGGACGCCGCGCGGCTCGCGATCGTCGACGCGCTCGACAAGCGCGACGCGGCCGCGTTCGAGCCGTATGTCGGCGACAGCCTCGAGACGAGCGGCCTGTGGTTCAGCACGGCGAGCTGCCGGACGCGGTTCTCGACGGCACGCGTGAAGATCGGCAAGGATCTGCGCGCGCTCGTCGATTGCTTCGCGCCACTCGGCGTCAAGCAGAGCGGGCTCCTCGTCCACTACGGACCCGGCGTCACGATGTCGGTCAAGCTGGATGTCACCGACGGCAAGGCCAAGCTGACCAAGCTGTCGGCGTTCGCCGGCGACCCCGCAGCGCCCGAGATCTTCGGGAAGATCTTCGAGAGCCACCGCACTGCGGGCAACCCGATCGTCCCGCTCGACGACGCGGCGCGTACCGAGCTCGCCGACTTCCCGCGCGGCGTCGTCGCGTTCAAGGCGTGCGTCGACAAGGCCGGCCGGGTCAACCGCCACACGCTGGTCGAGCTCGATAAGCGCACCGCGCTCGCCAAGGCGATCGGCAAGGCGGTCCGCACCTGGAAGTTCAAGCCGTTCACGATCCGCGGCAAGCCGCTCGCGGTCTGCGCCGTCGCGTTCGTGCGCGCGAGCGACCACCAGAAGCCGTGAGCTGATCGGCTGCCGCGGTCTGCCAGGTCGCAGGCGTCCACCGCCGCGGCGCGAGCGGGATCAGGGTGGGCATGAGAGTCACGATGCTGATCGTCATGATGTTCGCGGCCTTCGCGTGTGGCGGATCTCCGAGGGCGAGCCAGCCGGCGCCGGCGCCGCCGCCGCCATCCACCCCGGTCATCCTCCGGTACATGCCGACGGTGGTGCTCACCGACGCGCTGGCCGCGGGCTCGATCGCGATCCGGCCGCACGGCGCAGGCGTGAACCAGCTCGCGCTCGAGGTGGTCGCGCACGCGGATGTCGAGCTCGTGGTGCCGACGGGGACGTTCTTCCGCGGCAAGCCCGAGGGTCGCTTCCAGAACATGATCACGACGCACGCGGTGACCGTGCAGTTGACCGCGGGTAGAACGCACGCGGTGATGCTGCCGGCAGCATGCGCGAACTTTCGTCGCAGCGTGCCGGGGCCAGGCGATCGCTTCGAGCTCGCGGACGCAGATCCCGCGCTGCATCGCCTGGTCACGTGCCTCGACGAGCGAGGCGTCCGTGACTCGCAGACCCAGACGCTGGTGTGGCGGCTGACCGACGACATCAAGCGCGACGATCTGGTGCGCCGCCGCGACATGCTGCGGCCGTCGCTGGTGGTCGCCTGCCAGACGCGCCTGCGTCAGTCGGTCGAGCGCTGCCAGCGGCTCGTCGACGCCGCGTACGAGGCGACCGTCGACAAGCTGCTCGAGCATCGCGAGCCTGACTGCGATGCCGAGCTCGTGCCGCTGCGGGGCGCCTGATCCCGCTCAGGCGGCGTTCGGCGGACGGCGCGGCAGCGTCACCCTGAACGTGACCCGATCGACCTCCGGCTTCACCGCGATGGTGCCGGCGTGGGCGGTGACGATCTCGCGGACGATGAAGAGGCCGAGGCCGAGCCCCTTCTTGCGAGGCGTCGCGGCGGCGTCATGGCGGCGGAACGGATCGAAGAGCACCGGCACGAGCGAGCCCGGCATCGAGCCAGCATTCGTGATCTCGATGATGACGCGGTCGGCGCTGGTGCCATCCACGAGCACCTGGACGCGCGCCGCTGGCGAACCGTGCGCGACGGCGTTGATGAGGAGGTTGGAGATCGTCTGCCACATGCGATCGGCATCGAACATGCCGAGGGCGTTGCCACGATGCTCGATGTCGACGCGGCTCGCGACGTCGGTCGAGAGCTCGGAGACGACCTGGTGCGCGAGCATCGCGAGGTCGACGGGCTCGAGGTGCGTGGGCAGGCCGCCGCCGCTGCGGATCCGCGTGAAGTCGAGCAGCTGATCGATCATCCGCGACATGCGGTCGGTGTTGCGCACGATACGCTCGGTCGCCCGCAGCCGGGTCTCGTCGGTATCGCGCTGGAGCAGCAGCTCGGCCGCGGTGCGGATGCTGCCGAGCGGGTTGCGCAGATCGTGGCTGAGCACACCCATGAAGAACTCGCTGAAGCGAGCGGTCTGCTCGGCATCCGCGCGCTCGCGGGCCTCGACGGCCATCGAGACGATGTGGCCGATCGTGACGGCAAAATCGCGCTCGGCGTCTGACCACTGGCGCGCTGGACCGACGTGCTCGTGGCAGACCACGCCCCACAGCTGGCCGCGCACCCAGATCGGCACGTCCATCATCGACGTGATGCCGAGCGGAACCAGGTAACTCTCGGTGAACTCGCGCGTGCGATCGTCGGTGCGTGCGTCGCCGGCGAGGATGATCGGATTGTCGGCGAGCGCCCGGAAGTAGCTCGGATAGGTCGCGGCCTCGAGGACCGTGCCGGACTCGAAGCGATCCGGTCCGCGGAGATAGCCGGCCACGCAGCGGATCGCGCGATCCGAGTCGAGGGCCCAGCAGTTCACGCGCTCGACATCGAGCTCGCTGGCATCGGTCCGCAAGATGCGTCGCAGCACGGCGTCGAAGTCCGACTTGTCGAGAGCGGCGAGCTCGACGACGGCTCGGTGACGCGATTCGAAGCGAAGGCCTTTGTCCGCATCACGGCTCGAGACATCGGACATTGCCCCGAGCTTATTGGCTCGCCGCCGCCGTCACAAGTCGAACGGGCGTGACCTATTTCCCGCGCCGGGCGAATTCGAACGTGTGGTAGGCGCGTGTCCGCTTTCCGGCGGGACTTGGCGCGAACTGGATCTCCTTGAGGATGTCCGCGATGCACGCGACGACCTCGACGTCGTCGAGCTGCCCATCCTTCACGCTCTGCTCGGGCTCGACCACCCTTCAGTTGCGGCGCAGGTACGGCCCGACCTTGGCGATCAGCAGCTCGACGAGCTCGGGCTGCATCAGCGTGAAGCGATCGGGAATCCCGAGGCAGATGACCCGCTGGGCCTTGAGGTGCGCGCGGAAGTTCTTCGCGAGCTTGATGCGATGTGCCTGCTCCATCACGAAGATCAGCTCGGCCCACTGGACCTGCTCGCTGTCGCAGGGCGACGTTGCATCTCGGCTGAGGCCCGCGGCCTTCACCTCGACGCCCGGCCAGCTCGCGAAGACCTGCTCGGCCGTCGGGCTGCGGAGCCGGTTGCGACTGCAGAGAAAGAGAACCCGCACGGCCATGGATAGCATGGCTCATGCCTGACGACCGCGAGGTCGGCCTGTACAGTCCGCGTGGTCGTGCGCGTCGCCTTTCTGGCCCCCCATTACCCGGCGGAGATGCCGCGGTTCGTCCGTGCGCTCGCCGAGCAAGGCGCCGAGGTGATCGGCGTCTCCGACGTGCCGGTCGCGCAGCTCGGGGATGCGGCGCGCTACCTGAGCCGCTACGTCAAGACCGACAGCTCGCTGTCCGACGAAGCGCGCGCGCACGCCGAGCTCTTGCCGGTGCTGCGCGCCCTCGCGCCGGATCAGATCGAGGCGCAGTGGGAGCCGATCGTGCTGCTCGCGGCGGGGCTGCGCGATGCGCTCGGGCTCGGCGGGATGTCGCGCGACACGGTGCTCGGGTTTCGTGACAAGCAGCTGATGAAGGAGCGGCTGGCGGCGGCCGGGGTCCGGGTGCCGAAGAGCGCGCGGGCGACGCCGGGCGACGAGTTGCGCGACGCCGTCGAGCGGATCGGGCTGCCGGTCGTCGTCAAGCCGATCGCCGGGGCGGGCACGACCGATACGTTCCTCGTTCGCGATCGCGCGGAGCTCGAGCGGGTGGTCGCGAGCGTCGCGCACGTGCCGGCGCTGATCGTCGAGGAGTTCATCGCCGGTGAGGAGCTGACCTACGACACGGTCTGCGTCGACGGGACGCCGGTGTTCGACAGCGTCGCCCAGTACTTCCCCAAGCCGCTCGAGTCCCGCACCCAGGAGTGGATCAGCCCGGGGCAGATCGTGTTTCGCGATCCGCACGCGCAGCCCGAGCTCGCGCCCGGCATCGCGCTCGGCCGCCAGGTGCTCGCGGCGCTCGGCATGCAGACCGGGTTCACGCACATGGAGTGGTTTCGCACGGCGCGTGGGGAGGCCGTGTTCGGCGAGATCGCGTCGCGCGCACCGGGCGCGAAGCTCGTCGATCAGATGAACTGGGCGAACGACTTCGACGTGTTCCGCGGGTGGGCGCAGGCGTTTCTCGACGGCTCGTTCCGCGAGGTCGCGCACCGCCGGTTTCACGTCGCGTGCGTGTTCAAGCGCGCGCTCGGCCGTGGCCGGATCACGCAGATCGTCGGCCTGCACCAGCTGCGGGCCGCGCTCGGTCCGCACATCGCGGAAGAAGCACTGCTCCCGATCGGGACGCCGCGCCGCGACTGGCGGAACACGCTGCTATCGGACGGCTGGATCGCGGTGCGCCACCCCGACCTCGCGACGTGTCGCCGGATGATGCAGACCATCGTCGACGACCTGAAGCTGTACGCCGAGTAGCCGAGCGGCGCGCCGACCCGCCGACCACAGCCCGCGCCGGCAACTCCACCCGCCGCGGGGACTGCATGTGATCCCGCATACATCTGATGGCGCGCGGCTTGCTCGGTCGGACGGCACCCATGCGCCAGGCCCCGATCTTCGCATTCGCCCTCGCTGTCCTTGCCGGCTGTGTCATCGAGGATGCGTCCCCCGATGGCATCGACGAGTCCGGCGCCAGCGGCAAGGCCGACGGCACGCAGCTCACCGAATGCGAGACCCGCGAGATCCTCGCGCTGCTCAATGAAGGCGCGACCGCCGAGGCGCTGCAGACGGCCGGCGTGCATACGCGCGCAGCCAGGGAGCTCGCGGCCCATCGCGATGGCGACGACGGCACGTTCGCTACCGCCGACGACGATCTGTTCGACACGATCGACGAGGTCGACGAGGTCGCGTATGTCGGCCGCACCGCCTTCGGCCAGCTCGCCGCCGCGGTCGCCGCTCGCTGCGTCGCCGACCCGTACGCCGAGGCCCGCGACGTCACCAAGGCACGCATCACGTTCCCGCCCGGCACCGCCGCGCCGACGAGCTACGACTACCCCGAGGGCAACGGCTTCAACCTCGGGGGCACCGAGTTCTGGCAGAAGTGGAGCGGCGGCCACAACCCGACGTACAGCTTCTCCGAGGGTACCGATGCCGGCCGGCTCTGCATGCAGGCCGCCGCGTATCGCTTCGAGGAGATCATGAAGGATCCGCCTGCAGATCTCGTGAAGCTCAACGCCGACACCAACTGGGGCGGCTCGTTCTTCAACTGGAACGACGACTTCAGTAACCCGAGCTCGTTCGGCAACGCCGGCGGCGCGCGGCTGTGGGCATGGCGCACCGGCCTCATCAAGTGGATCAGCCAGACCAGCAAGGACGGCAGCTGCTTCCTGCCGACGCGAGATCTCGTCGAGCGCGCCGCGAAGGCCTGCCTCGACACCGCGGTCCGCAACGGCACCGGCGAGATCCAGGGCTGCAGCGCCGCGCAGTGATCCTGCTACGCTGACCGCATGGCCGAGCTCTCCGCGCCTCGTTTGCGACCGCGCCGCGTGGTGCCGATCGTCGGCACGATCGTCGGTGCCGCGGCAGGCTTCGCGTACTACTGGTTCTTCGGCTGCGACAGCGGTTGACTCACCCGATCGAACCCCGTGATCACCACCGGTTTCGGTGCTGCTCTCGGGCTCGTCGCGACCGTGAGTCGCTGAGTCACTTCATCAGTTCCCGCAGGCGAGCTGAGCTTCCTCGTAGCGCGCGTGCACGGTCCCGCGGGGCTTCTCGATGGTCACGTTGCCGCCCGCGAGCTCGACGAAGTCCACGATCTCGGGAAGCCCCTGCGCCCTCGCATGACGCCACAGGTCCGCGAGCGAGCACCGGGGGGACGCCTTGATGTTCGCGCACGGCAGACGGATGCCGAGCCGCCACGACGAGCCGGCACCGCGGGCGCTGAAGCGGGTTGAAACTGCCGCAGCTCGCGCTTGGATCGGTCCGCGGTCGGCCCTGGTACCAGGTGGTCTTCGGGCAGTTGAACAGACGATTCACATCGAACTGGGCCGTCGAGGGGCGGCGCTGCGTCCTCACGATGAGGATCTGGAAGCCGCCGTCGGCGCGAACGCCCCGGAATTCGAGCTCGGAGGGGACGAACTCGCCGTCGCCTGCGAACGTCCTCGTCGGCATCTCGCCACTCGACGACGCGGGCACTGGCGGGGCCGGCGGAGCGGGTTCCTTGCAGCCGAGCGCGGCGAGCAGGGTGAGCAGATAGTGAGCGACGAGCGTGTGTGGTGCGTCACCCGGGCCGACGCTATCACGCGCTCCAGATCGAACGCGTCGACGGTTGAAGCCGCACGGACCGTCCCCTATGGTCCCGGCCATGAAGCTCGGCATTGCAATGATCATCGGCGCCCTCTCGCTCGCGGCCTGCGGCAGCAAGAAGTCGACAACCACGACAACCACGACGACCACGACGGCCCCTGCGGCCGAGGGCGTGCCCTGCGAGCAGGAGATCGCGCTCGAGTGCCCGACCGGTCAGATCGACGGCTGTCTCAAGACGCCGGCCGAGGGCACGACGCATACCTGCGTCCCCGAGTAGCGGCCACAAGACCCGAGCCACGCTATAGTGCTGCACCTCTCACGCCCGCAGGAGCTCTCGTGAACCGCATCCGATTTGCACTCGTCACCACCCTCGTCGCCGGCGCCTTCGGCTGCCAGGCCGACAACAAGGGCACAAACCAGAAGCTCGACGAGATCAGCCAGCGCCTCGCGGCGATCGAGAACAAGATCGGCAGCGCGCCGGTCGCAGGCGCCGCAGCTCCTCGCGCGCAGCAGCCGCAACGCGCGGCACCGAACCCGAGCGCGGTCTACGCGATCCCGATCGGCGAGTCCGCGGTCATCGGCCCGAAGCACGCGAAGGTGACGATCATCGAAGCCTTCACCTTCACGTGAGGTTACTGCGAGAAGGTCGGTTCGACCCTCCAGCAGTTGCAGAAGGACTACGGCGACGACGTTCGGATCGTGTTCAAGCACTATCTCGTGCATCCGCAGGCGGGGACGACTCCGTCGCTCGCGGCGTGCGCGGCAAACCGGCAGGGCAAGTTCAAGCCCATGTACGAGCTGATCTGGGAGAAGGGCTTCAAGGCCAACCGGAACCTCGGCCAAGAGAACATGGAGAAGCTCGCGCAGGAAGTCGGCCTCGACATGGCGAAGTTCAAGGCCGACATGGACGGACCCTGCAAGCAGATCATCGCGCAGGATCAGACCGAGGTCGCGAAGGTCGGGACGACCGGAACGCCGGCGTTCTACATCAACGGTCGCTTCCTCTCGGGCGCGCAGCCGATCGAGTCGTTCAAGGCGATCATCGACGAGGAGCTCAAGAAGGCGAACGAGCGGATCGGCAAGGGCGAGGCCACCGCCGCGAACTACTACGACGAGTTCGTGGTGAAGAAGGGCCTGACCGAGCTCGCGAAGGCACCGGCGCCTGCACCGGGTGCCGCACCGGCCGCACCGGCCGCACCGGCCGAGGCGCCTGGCGTTCCGGGTACGCCGCAGCCTCCGGGCCCGATCCCGCCGGGCAAGACCTCGTGGTCCGTCGAGCACGGCCACTGGCACTGAGCTGACTTAGCAGCCCGACGAGACGGCGAGCGCGTCCTCGGCCATCCAGCCGAATCTCTTGACGCCGTCGGCGCCGCTGCGCACGAAGCCGTAGAAGAAGCGCATGTCGCCGGACCGCTTGCGATAGCGACCGTCGCCGTCCTTGACCCACAGCGGGATGGTGATCGACGGGTTGCCGCCACTCGTCGGCACCTGCACGCGCTGAAACTTCGTGCCTGCGGGGAAGTGATCCGCGGTCGCGCCGCCGAGGCCAAAGCCCGGCACGCTGAAGATCAGGTTCGCGGAGCGCCGCCCGTTCTGGCGGACCAGCGGCAGGTAGTCGCCGGCTCGCTCGTGAACGGCGCGGCTGTCGTGGACGACCTTCTTCAGCTCGATGCTCGCGTCGTGCGAGTTGCCGATCGCGTAGCAGGCCATCGCGCCCTGTCCCGGATCCTTCGCGTTGACCTCGCCGTTCTGCTGACGAAACGACGCCTCGCCGAGGATCCGATCGATCGGATACCAGCCAGCGCTGCCGTTCGATGTCGTGAGCGCGAGCGCGTGCGCCTTGCCGGCGAGCAGCCGGGTCTGGCCGTAGTTGAACGTCATGCGGCTCGCGGTCTGCGCGCGCAGCACGTTGCCGTTGCCGTCGCGTACCGAGGCACCGGTCGAGACGCCCCAGGTCTCGCCGCCGGCCTGGGTCTCGACGCGTGAACCGCCGGCGCGAAACCGGCAGTTGAACGGGCTCGCGATGCAGTGGTTGCCGTTGACGCCGGGCACCAGGATGCGGGCCTCGAGCGGCGAGCTACTCTCCTCGCCGTCGAGATCTTCCTCTTCTAGTGGCTCCATCTCCTCCTCGCCCATGGTGCAGCTTGCGACGACGACGACGACGAGCGCGAATGCGTACAGCTTCATGCCGCGGGCCTGGTGCAGCGCACGTGCCCGCCGCGGTCGCGGCAACTGAACGTGCAACTGCGCGGACCCGGTGACACGCGGCTCGCAAGATCGCGGACGGGCGTGCGCACTCGCCGGCGGCGAGGCCCCAGTCACGCGTCGGTCGGCGACGCGAGCAGTCGCGCGATGTCGCGAGCGTCGAGCACGCGGGAGGCGGCGGGCGCGAGATCGCCGAGCTCGTACGCACCGATCGCGGCGCGCACGAGCCGCAGGGTCGGATGGCCGATCGCGGCCGTCATCCGGCGCACCTGCCGGTTGCGACCCTCGACGATGCGCAGCTCGAGCCAGCAGTCGGGCACCGACTTGCGAAACCGGATCGGTGGATCGCGCGGCGGCAGCGCGGGAGGATCGATCAGCCGGACGCGCGCGGGCAGCGTGCGCTGGTTCTCGATCATGACGCCGGCAGCGAGCTCGGCGAGCGCCTCGGACGTCGGGATGCGCTCGACGTTCGCCCAGTAGGTCTTCGCGTGCGCGCGCCGCGGCGACATCAGCGCATCGACGAGCGACTTGTCGGACGACAGGATCAGCAGGCCCTCGCTGTCGGCGTCGAGCCGGCCGATCGGGAAGGCGTCCTTCGGCAGGCCGAAGCCGGCGAGCGTGCGCCACTTGCTGCCGTCGGGCGTGAAGCGCGACAGCACGCCGTGTGGCTTGTGGAACGCGACGGTCGTCATCACCACATTGTCCTCACCAAACTAGCATCGCGACGATCTCGCTGCGATGGCTCGGCAGCTGCGTGTACCGCACCTCGCGCGCGCCGAGGCGCTCGACGCGTGACTGCAGCCGCGGCAACGCCTCGAAGATCCCCTCGTCGTTGATCTTGAGCGTGATGAACGCACCGCGCAGCGTGCCGCGTGCGAGCGCGACGAACCGCTCGACGTAGCGCAGCGCGACCATCGGCGCGAGGTTGACGTCGCTGGCGAGCCAGTGGATCGGCCGCGGCACCGCGCGACGATCGACCTCGGCGGCGGGCATCGCGTGATGGATGAACTTGTTGCCGTGCGGGCCGGCGTACGCGATCACCGCGGGCGCCATCGCGCCAGGATCGACGCCGTGAACCTCGAGGCCGCGCTCGAGCAGCGCGAAGCTCGCACCGCCGGGCGCCGAGCCGAGCTCGACCGCGCGCTCGCCGGGGCGTGGCTCGAGTGCGGACCACCGGATCGCTTCCTCGATCTTCGCCCACGCGCGCGATGGCGCCGCCGCAGGAATCGGGACGTGGGTGACGCCGCCGGGCCACGGACCGTGCGTGCGATCGTGGCGATGCCAGCCGACGAGCAGGCCATCGTCGGGGAGCTCGCTCGGCGCGGTGATCACGTCGAGCACGAGCTCGCCAGCGACCGCCGCGGTTCCGTCGAGGAACCTGCCGGGAGCCGCCGCACGCAGCTCGGTCTCGAGGGCGGCAGGCCGGGTGCCGACGATCGCAGCGTCACGCTCGTCGGCGGGGCGATCTGGATCGCGCTCGAACACGTGGAGCCGGATCGGCGTGGAGGTCAGCGGCTCGAGTAACGCGAGGATTTCCTCGGCGGTCGTCGCGCGGCCGAGCGAGCGACCCCACGCGCGCGCGAACGAGCTGCCCGGAGCGGCGTCGGGATCGCCGGCCAGGTCGCCGGCCCGGTCGACCTTGAACGTGGTCAGGCCGGGCCGCGCGAACGCGAAGCGCAGCTCCGGACGTTTCGCCGCGAGCTCGCGCTTGAGCCAGCCCACCGAGGTGGGCTGGTGCAGAAACCACAGGAACGTCGGCTCGGCCACGGCGCCGCAGCTTGCCAGACTTCGTGCGAGGAGTCCGTGATCACATGGTTTTCGCCGATCCAAGATCGCCTGTCGGTCGGTGTCAGAGACCGATCGGCGTGACGCCGCGTTCCAGGCCAGATGCGTACGCTGACCTCGCTCGCCCTCCTCGCGGCCCTGACGACCGCTGCCCACGCCGATCGCAAACCGGCGCCGCTTGCGCGGTTCAGCGCGAAGCTGCACGGGGCAGTGACCAAGCCCGGCGAGAACCTCGTGTACTCGCCGAGCAGCATCGGGATCGCCTTGGCGATGACGCGCGAGGGCGCGACCCGCGAGACCGCCGCCGAGATGGACCGCGTGCTCGGTGCCACCGCCGGTCCAGAAGCGCGCGCGCTGCTCGCATCGCTGGCACTCGCCACCGGCAAGCCGGGCGCGCCCGAGCTGGCGATCGCGAACCGGCTGTTCGGTGACGAGGCGCTGAAGATCGAAAAGCCGTTCCTGGCGATGACGCGCGACGGGTATGGCGCGCCGCTCGAGCAGGTCACGTTTCGCGCCAAGCCCGAGCAGGCACGCGCGGGCATCAACGCGTGGGTCGACACCCAGACCCGGGGCAAGATCAAGGACCTGCTCGGTCCAGGCGTGATCACGACGCTGACGCGCCTCGTGCTCGTCAACGCGATCTACCTCAAGGCGCGGTGGAAGTCGCCGTTCGAGAAGCGCGACACCGTGGCCGCAAAGTTCGAGGTCGCCGGCGCCGGCGCGAAGCAGGTGCCGACGATGCACGGCGCGGTCGGCGCGAGCTGGGGCTCGTACGCGGGCGCCCGCCTGCTCGACCTGCCGTACCGATCGGGCGGCGATGGACCGCAGCTCTCGATGCTGCTCGTCGTGCCGCAGCGTGGGAAGCTCGAGGCGATCGAGGCGACGTACGTGAAGGAGGGCCTCGCGGGGTTCCTCGCGGCGGCCTCGACGCGCGGGGAGGTCTCGGTGGCGTTGCCGACGTTCCGGATCGCCAGCGGGCTGAGCCTCGGCAACACGCTCGCGGCGCTGGGCATGCCACGCGCGTTCGACGCCGATCTCGCGCAGCTCGATGGCATCGCGAAGGGCGCGCGCCTCCACATCTCGCAGGTGATCCACAGGGCGGTGATCGAGGTCGACGAGCACGGCACCGAGGCGGCAGCGGCGACCGCGGTCGTGATCACAACCGACGCGCCGTCGCGACCGAAGCACACGTTCGCGGCCGATCGCTCGTTTGCCTACTTCATCCACGATGAGCAGGGCGTCGTGCTGTTCGCGGGCCGCGTCGTTGATCCATCCAGGCGCTGAGGCCGTCGAAGCCTGAGTCAGGGCCGAAGCGCCGGGTCAGAGACGATGCGCGGCGAGCCAGTCCTCGACGTCGCGCTTGCTGAGCTTGGAGTAGGCCTCGAGTGCCTCCTCGGCGAGCGCGCGGGCGCGGGCGCGATCCTGCTTGGCGTCCCACAGCGCACGCGCGAGCCCGAACTTGATCTCCGCGGTCGACGCCGGATCGCCGTCGTCGCCGCGCAGCTTCAGTGCGCGCTCGAGCGGCGCGATCGCGGCCTGGGGCTGGCCCGAGCCCACGAGGGCGTGGCCGATCCCAGACAGGTAGAACGACAGATCGAAATGGTCGGGGCCCCAGGCCTTCTCGGTGAGCTCGAGTGCGGCGCGAAACTCGACGAGCGCCTCGCGATGGCGGCCGGTGTCCAGGTAGAGGTTCGCGAGGTAGCCGCGCGACGCCGCGGTCTCCGGATGATCGGCGCCGAGTGCCTTCGTCGTCACCGCGAGCGCACGCTTGTGATGGGCGAGCGCCTCGTCGTGGCGCTTCGCCATGCCGAGCACGAGGCCGAGGTTGTCGAGCGAGATCGCGGTCTCGGGGTGGTCCGGTCCGAGGCCCTTCTCGCGCAGCGCGAGCGCGCGGCTGTGGTGCTTGATCGCGTCATCGATGCGGTCTTGCTTGCGGCGGATGATCCCGAGCTCGTCGGTCGCGACCGCGAGATCGATGTGGTCCGGTCCGAGCGCCGCCTCGATGATCGCGAGCGTGCGCGTGACCTTCTCGGCTGCCGGTTCGAACTTTCCCTGATCCTCGAGCGCCATGCCGACGGAGAACAGCGACTTCGCCGTCTCGGGGTGGCGCGGCCCGTACCCGCGCTCGTGGATCGCGTGGGCTCGCTCGGCCAGCGCGAGCGCGCGATCGAGATCCCCGTTGCGGCGTGCGACCTCCGAGAGCTGCGCGACCGCGCGTCCGACCTCGACGTGATCTGCGCCGAGCTTGCCCTCGAGCATCGCGAGCGAGCGCTCGAGCATCTGCTGGGCCTCGACGATCTTGCCCTCGATCGTGGCGAGCTGGGCGAGGTTGCCGAGGAGCTGGCCCTCGAGCGCCTCGGCGCCAACCAGCCGCTTGATCACGGCCGCCGCGTGCTCGGCGAGCTCGTGGCCCTCGGCGTGCCGCGCCTGCGCGATCCCGACGAGGAAGACCAGCACCGTCCACGCACGCGCGCGCACCATGTCGTGACGTCCGCGCTCCGCCGCGAACACCGCCTTCATCAAGATCTGCTCGGCCTGCTTGGCGTCGCCGTCGAGGAAGAACCGCGTGCGGCCGAGCTCGAGCAAGGCCTCGGCCTCGAGCGGGGCGTAGACCTCGGTCTGCGCGGCCGTGGTGACGCGATCGAGGATCGCGACGCTCGTCTCGAAGTCTCCGAGGTTCGAGGCGGCGCGGCCCTTCGCGAGCTCGGCCTGCAGACCATCGATGCGCAGCCGGGCGGCGGGATCGCGGGGCGGTTGCTTCTCGGTCAGCGCACGCGCATCGGCACACGCGTCGACAGCGGTGAGCCGATCCGCCGCGTCGACCGCGCGGTTCAGCACCGTGGCATCGGCGGCGCCGAGCGTGTCGGTCAGCGCCTTGGTCTCGCGCAGCCGATCGTCGAGGCACCACATCCGCAGGCTCAGCACGGCCTCGGATTGTTCGCCGTGGACGCGCGTCGCCTCGCAGGCGGAGCGGTGCATCGTGGTCCACCGGGTCATCGCACCATCGAGGCTGCGCTCGACACCACGCCAGGTGTCCTCGGCGTAGGGCAGTCCGGTCGCGAGGAACGCGCGCCGGATCTGATCCTTGCGATCGGCGTCCCAGATGCCGGCGAGGTTGCGCTCGGCGCCGCGGCAGACCTCGGTCGGCGCTGACCTCATCGCCATGATCGCGATGCCGCCGGCAGCCACCGCGGCGAGCGCGAGACCCGCGACCACCGCGCCGCGCCGCCGCCGGCGCACGTGGGGATCGAGCAC
>JACCTC010000480.1 GCA_013812655.1 Deltaproteobacteria bacterium
CCGGTGCCCCGTTCGCGCGTGACTGGGTCGTGCGCGGGACGCCGCGCCTCGACGGCGGCGCGCTCGTCGAGCACGTCGAGGTGCACGGCGGCCCCGCGTTCCTCGTCGTGTCGCGCGGCGCTTGCGAGCCGACGGTGCTGCCGATTCACGCGCTACCAGGGTTCATCGAGCGACACCGCACGACGATCCTTCGTGCTTCGATCCCGAGCTGCGCTGCGAGCCGCGCCGACATGATCGTGGTCCCGGCTGGCAGCTTCGTATATGGCGGTCTCGGGGATCCGCCATCGGCCTATCTCGCGAAGTGGCCTGCGTTGCATGCCGAGCGCTTGCCGGATCTCGCGGCGTTCTCGATCGATCGCACGGAGGTCACGAACGCTGCCTATCGCGTGTTCTCGTCGATCGCGTTCACCGGCATCAGACATCCGGAGGTGCCGCGGAGCCGCGAGCTCGAGCATTCGAGCGAGCCGAAAAAGCCGATCATGTACGTCTCGTGGCATGAAGCGCGCGCGTTCTGCGGGTTCCATGGCAAGCGGTTGCCGACGACGGAGCAGTGGGTGAAGAGCCTGCGCGGCGGGCTTCAGCTCGCCGATGGCACGCCGAATCCGCATCCCCGTCGCAACTTCCCGTGGGGCACGGTCGTCGACCCGCAACGCGCGAACGTGATCGGCGGTGGGGGCCCGAGGGCCGTCGGCACCACCGCGGGTGACGTCAGCCCGTATGGCATCGTCGATCTCGGGGGAAACGTGTCCGAGTGGACCGCGACGAAGACGAACTACGATGGCGCGAACGCGATCAGGATCATGCGTGGCGGGAACTGGGACGACACCTCGCCGGAGGCGCTCGTCGACTACCTCGCCATCGAGAACCCGCGTCCCGAGCGCGATCGCAGCTTCATGATCGGGTTTCGCTGCGTCAGCGAGTGACGGAGATCGCTACCCGACGTTGGCCGACGGCAGCTCGTCGACGAGCGCTCGCAACGCGTGCGGATCCGTGATCGGATAGACGACGCCTGGCTTGCGGTCGCCGTCGGGATAGACCCGCACGAAGTCGCCGTCGAGGAGCATCTGCGCGAGGTGGTACCAGTTGGGCCTCGCCGCTGGCAGCGCGATCTCGCAGCTTGGCGACGCGAGCAGGCCTGGCATCTGAGCACCCTCATTGCGGCGGATCAACCGGAGGATCCGGCTGGCGGCCTGCGACGTCGCGATGCGGCGCGGCCACGGATGCTCGCGAACGATCAACGGCGCGGACGGCAAGGCGTCGACATCGAGCACCCGCGGATATGCGGGCATCTCCAGCGGTAGCGTGCTCTCGCCGAGCTCGCTCCGCAGATCACTCGCGCAGACGAGTGCGTGATGGCAGTTGTCGCGAAACCCGCCGGCGTCGTAGTGGGCCGAGTAGATCAGCTGCGTCGTGCCAAACACCTCGAGGCCGAGGATGTTGGAGAGCGTGCAGATCGTCGAGCGACCCTGACCGGTGTCGGCGGTCTGGCAGCCGAGCAAGCGCACCGCGTGGAATCCGAGTTGCGGCAGCACGTCATGGTCGGCGAGCTCGCGGAAGAACGCGGTCACCGTCGGGCTCGCAGTGTCGATGACCCAACCCCCGAGCTGCAGCAGGGACTTGCCAGGGGTCGCGTGCCCGATCAGATCGAGCGTCTTCGGTCTGGGATGCACGCCGCGCGCGACGGCGGTCAGCAGCTCGCCGAACAGCGCTTCGAAATCGCTGCGGCCATCGACGAGGACCTTATGAGCGATGATGTCCTGGACCCGCGCCAGCTCGTGGTCCGCCTGACGCGTGATCACGGACAGGTGAGGAGCACCGAGCAGCTCTTCCGCGCTCATCGTGTTGCCTTCCGCGAAGGCGCGGGCATCCGCGGGATCAGATCACCGCCGGAGCTCGCAGGAAGCTTCGGCCCCGAGCCGCCGCTCATCGTGGTGTACGTGGCGCCGTCGAGGAACAGCGCGCCCTGCTTCGCGGCCGGGCCGACACCGATCTGCGTCAGGCCTGCCTCGATCGGGTGGGCGACGACCGAGAGGTCGAGCCACCACGCGCCCAGCGGTAGCTGACCGGGCACCTGGGAGCGCCCCGGCGGCCAGATCGAGACCAGCGCGTTGGCGCCTTGTTCGCTGACGATCTCGGCATGGAGGCCCCAGAACCGGCGGTTCGCGAGCGGGCTTGCCTGATCGTCCCAGTACAGCACCGTGCAGAGCTCGTAGTCGCGGCACTGCATGTTGGGCGGCACTCGTGGCGGCTTCCGGACCGGCGGCAGCACGTCGTACTTGCTCTGCTCGAGCCAGATGCTGTTGATCAACGAGCCGAGGGGAAACGTCGGGCCGAGCCTGGTGAGCCCGCCGTGGCCCGGCTTGTCATCGACCTCGAGCTGCGCGCGTGCCAGGCCACGCGTACGGATCGCGTGCGGGTTGGCGTCGAGATCGGAGCTGATCAGCTTCTGCGGATCCCAGTTGATCGACGGATCGTTGGGATCGTTGGGCCACCAGCTGCAACGAGTCGGGCCATGCAGCTGGCCAATCCACGCTCCGAACCCGTAGAAGATCGATCGGCTCATCCGCTCCCTTTGTCCTTGTCACGGGCCTTGTCCCTGGCCCCGCCCCGCACTCCCTCCTTGACGTCGTTGGCGCCGGGATCGTCACGCCGCAGCTCGAAGTCGTTGATCAGGTTGTAGAGATGCGAGCGTGCGAGATCGAGCTCGCGCGCGGTCTCGGCGACCCGCCAGCCGTTCTTCTCGAGAGCCTCGAGCACGTAGCGGCGCTGGAACTGTCGCGTCGCGAGCTGCAGCGTGTGCGGGCCGGCCTCGCCTCGCGCGACCTTCGGAAACACGTGGTGCTCGTTGAGCGTCGGCGACTTCTCGCCGTTCGCGCGGATCACCGCCGCCTCGATCGCGTTCTTGAGCTGCCGGGTGTGACCGGGCCACGCCGCGTCCTGACACGCCGCGAGCGCGCGCGGCGACACCGCGAGCGACGTCAGCTTGTGCCGCTTGCACGCCTCGGCCACGAACTGCTCCACGAGCTCGGGGATGTCAGCGCGCCGCGCCTCGAGGCCCGGCACGTCGAGCGGCATCACGTGCAGCCGGTAGAACAGATCCTCGCGAAACTGCTTCGCCGCCACGCGCTCCTCGAGGTTCGCGTTCGTCGCGCTGACGATCCGTACGTCCGCGTGGATCGTGGTCGCCGAGCCGAGCGGGTGGTACTCGCGGGTCTCGAGGAGCTGCAGCAGCTTCGCCTGCGCGCCCGCCGACAGCTCGCCCACCTCGTCGAGGAACAGCGTGCCGCCCTGCGCCGCCGCGACCTTGCCGGTCACCCGCCGGGTCGCCGTCGAGTGCGCTCCGCGCTCGGCACCGAACAGCTCGCTCTCGATCAACGTCTCTGGAATCGCCGCGCAGTTGAGCTCGACGAACGGGCCGTCGCGCCGCGGGCTGTTCTCGGCGATGACGCGCGCGAGCATGGACTTCCCCGTCCCCGAGGGACCGGTGATCAGCACGTCCACCTCGAGGTGCGCCACGTTCGCAGCTTCGTGCAGGAGCTGCGCCAACGCCTTCGAGCGCCCGACGATCTCCGGACAGCGCAGCCGTTCTCGGACCTCGCGGGTGTGGTCGACGCCGTCATGCTCCGCGCGATGAACGAGCCGGGCCGCGAGCGGCGCGAGCTGGCGCGCGAACAGCTCCGCGCGCTCGCGGTCGACCGCGGTGAACGTCCCTGGCTTCGCGCGGCCTTGCAGGTAGATCGCGCCGATCGGCGGCTGGACCCCGACCGGCGCGCACAGCACCGCCTGGATCTCGTGCTGCCGGACGCTACCGAGATCCGCGAACCGCTCGTCGAGGCTCGCCGACGGCGTCTCGATCGTCCGACCCTCCGAGATCGCTCGCGAAATGATGCCGCCGGAGATCGACGCCCGGATCGACGCGACGTCGCGGTCGCTGAGCCGGAAGCCCTTCCAGTAGCGCGGCTGGCTCGTGGTGTCGTCGTAGAGCTCGAGGTACGCGGTCGTTGCCCCGGTCACCTCGACGATCAGCGCGAGCGCTTCGTCGAGCAGCGGCTCGAGCTCGTCCTGGCTGCCGAGATCGAGCAGCCGCCGGTAGAAATCTCGTTCGCTCGCGAGGCCCTCTTCACGAGCGGTTACTGCACCATCCATGGGACGAAAGTATCGATCGTTCCGGCCACCCGGAACGCGGCCCGCAGCGCCAACTACCGGCCCGAATGCCCGCGAGATCCCTCCCGGGTGTCCACTGCAGAGGACACTCCGGACCGCCGGATTCCACTCCAGTGGACACTTTCCGGTCGGCACGAGATGCACCGCCAATCGGGTCGGAGGCCTTTACGAGGCGTCTTACGAGTGGGCCGGCACTTCACGCCGCGCTTCGCCAGCGCCTCGGCATTCTGCGCTCGCCACGCCCGCACCATGTCGTCGCAGAGCGGACAGTCCTCCTCCGCTCCGTGACCGTCGGGCGGCGCCGCGGCTGCGCGGTCGGCGGCCTCGGCCTTGGCCACGCAGAACGGACAGTTCTCGTCGAACGCCGCGGCCTTGGCCTCCTCCTTCGAGATGCCCCAGGGCACGTTGCTGCAGTAGCGCGCCTGATCATCGACCGCGCGCTCGAGCCCGCGCGAGATCATCGCCTTCGACAGGTCGAGCGACAGCTCGCCGATCTCCGGGTGGTGCT
>JACCTC010000498.1 GCA_013812655.1 Deltaproteobacteria bacterium
ACACCAGCGCCACCGCGGAACGCCGATGGCCAAGGGGGCGTCGGCGCCGAAGCGATCCGCGGTCCGGACGTGGTCACGAGCGACAAGAGCCCGGGCGTCGCGTTGAGCGAGCAGATCGGCGGCTCGCGAACGCCAGCGAAGGGCGGGCGCTCGTTAGTCGTCATGAAGAGCCATACCGCACTCGATACCTCGACGCTCGGCGTCGGGAAGATGGCGTTCCAGTACGTGAGCCGGGGACAGGCTTCGGTGACGCGCTGCTTCGAAGACCTGCGCGCGAAGGATCCATCGGCCACCGGCGTATTGACGCTGCGGTTCGCCGTTGGCGTGAAGGGCGCGGTGGTGGATGCGCACGTGGATGGCTTCAATCGCGAGGTCGCGTCATGCGTCCAGTCGGCAATGTCCACGTGGACGTTCAGCGCGCCGGACAAGCAGACGCGGTTCGAGCTCGTGCTCGATCTCGTGATCGGTTAGCCGACGAACGCGAAGATCACCATCACCGCGACAACGACGGCGATCCACTTCAGCTCATGGTCGCGAGGGCGATGACGAGCGGCAGCGTCGCGGCGGATCCCGGAAGCACGATGCCGGAGGGCCTCTCCGCTAAGCTTGGAGGAACAGCGTGTGCTCGCCGAGCGCGGCTTCCTCGAACACGACGACGCCCAGCTCGTTCGACGTCGCTGACACGACCTCGCCGGTTGCCTCGCTACGAAGGTTGGCGCGAACATCTGCCGCGGGCTCCTCGTCGAGCACGAGCTTCACCTCGACACGCTTGACGAGCGTGAGCACGTCCGAGGTTGCCTGCTTGCCGCCGGCCTCGACGTCGAACACGAACACGGCCGGGGGACCATCCGCAGGCGTCTTCCACGTGGCTTCGACCGCCGACGCATCACAGGTTCCGGAGACGGTGCCGACCACCTCGCCGGTGTCGGCGTCCTTGATCGTGAACGTCGCGGTCTGACCCGCGAGCTCGCTGCACGTGGCCTTGAGCGTGACCTCGGTGCTCGCCGGAACGCGCGGGCGCGCCCAGCGTGCGGAGACCACCACCGAAGGCAACGGCTCGTCTGCCGCGGGTGCCTCGGCGGGTGGAGGCGGTTCGGGCGCCGCGCGGGTAGGCGTGGGGCTGACCGCCGTGGTGGTCCGCCTGGCCACGGGGGGCGGTGCGCTGCTCGCGTTGCTCGGGGTGGCAGCTGGTGCCTGGCTCGGACCGCGCGCTTCGTAGGGGTCCGGCACGTCTTGCGGATCGGCAGTCGGGGCGGGCGGGGCCTGGGCCTTGCCGCAGTCGAGGTTGCCGGCCGACCCGGTCATCGCGATCGTGCTCGCCTTGAGCTCCATCGTCGAGCCTGCGCCCCACGACATCGACGAGCCGGCGTGGATCTCGATGCTCTTGCCGGCCTTGAGCTCGACTTCCTTCGCGACGATCTGAGTGACACCCGTCGGCGACTGGAAGCAGACGTCGCCCTTCAGCGCTTCGATGATGATCTTGTTGTTCTTGGCGTCGAGCGTGATCTTGCCCTTGCCGGTGCCGTCCTCGAGGATCAGCTGCAGCACGCCGGGGTCATCGTCGAACGTGATCTTGTTGCCGTTGCGCGATCGGATCACGCGGCGCGGGTTGCCGCCGGGGTTCTTGTCCGGGGGCTTGTCCTTGCCGCCCCACAGCGCACCGACGACGAGCGGCCGGTTGACGTCGCCATGCTCGAACATCACGAGCACCTCGTCGTCGACCTCGGGGATGAAGAACCAGCCACGGTTCTTGCCGGCGCCGATCATGATGATCGGCGCCCACCACGTCGAGTCGGTCGCCGACAGGATCGGGATCTTGAGCTTGACCCGCCCGAGCTTGCTCGGATCCGCGTTGTCGGTGACGAGCGCGATCACCGGCTCGTAGACCCGGCCGGCTTCCTCTTCCGCGGTGCGGAGCTGCGCCGCGAACACGCTGGCGAGATCGTAGAGCGGGCGCATCTTATGGATGTTACTACGGTCCTGCGGGAGCCGAGCTTCCTAGCGGCAGCACCCCGAGGACGAGCGTCTTCGGGTCGTTGGCGGGCGCCGCGGCGGTCGCGGGTTGCTTGGTCCCCGTGGCATCGGTGGCCACGAGCCCGACCGTCAGGCCCTCGGGCTTCCAGTCGGCTGGCAGCACGAGGCTGAACCGTTCGCGGATGTGGTCGCCCTTGCGCCAGCGCTCGGTCGGATACGCGCCGTCGGCGGTGGCGCGACTCGCGCTCCGCACGATCGGGCCCGGGGTGGCGGCGGTCAGGGGCGTCGCGACGGCAGTCGGCCAGACCGTGAGCTGAAACCGGTAGGTGGTCGTGACCGGATCGATGACCCGGAAGTAGACGTGGATGTCGGTCTTGGCGCCCGGTGCCAGCGGCTTGCCCGCGGCCGGGCCGATCCCGAGGATCTCGAGCTTGCCGCCGGCGAGGGTCTGGCCGGTAGTCGCGACGGGCGGCGTGGGCGGGTCGCGCAGGATGACGTCGGCCATCTGGCGGTAGGCCTGGTTGAACACCGGGTCACGCGCGTAGAGCACGCGGTCCATCCAGGCCTCGAGCGCGCGCTTCATCAGCGCCATCGCCGGCGGGTTCTGCGGCGCGAGGTTCGTGAGCTCGTTCGGATCCGCGCGCTGGTCGAACAGCTCGTAGACGTTGCTCGACAGGTGATAGATCAGCCGCCAGCTCTCGGAGATCGCGGCGCGCTGCTTGCCACCCGCGTTGGTCTCCGCGAACACGATGCGCTCGCGGTCCTCCTTGCCGTAGAACAGCGCGCCGACGAGCGAGCGACCCTCGAACGATAGGTCGCTAACGTCGGCACCGACGAGCTCGGCCACGGTCGGCACGATGTCGAGGTTGGTGACGGCGCCGCGGAGCTGGCGCGGCTTGTTGTCGGGGATGAAGAAGATCAGCGGCACGTGGAGCTGCTCGCGGTAGAGCGCGCTGCCGTGGGTGCCGAGCGGCACGTTGTGCTCGCCCATGCTCTCGCCGTGATCGCTCGTGATGATCACGATCGTGCGATCGAAGCTCGGCAACCGGCGGAGCTCGTCGAGGAGCCGGCCGACCTGCTGATCGGTCCACTTGAGCTCGGCGTCGTAGAGGTCGGAATCCGAGCTGCCGTAGTCGGCGACGTTCGGATGCGCGATGTAGTAGCCGTGCGGGTCGATGTAGTGCGCCCACATGAACCACTTGTTCGCCTGGTTGCGCGAGACCCACGCGAGCACGTGATCGGTGACCTTGTCGGCGGCGACGCGCCGTGGGTCATCGGTCTTCGCGATCGAGTTGTCGAAGTCGTCGACACCCTGCTCGAGGCCCCAGCCATTCCACCACACGTGGGAGCCGATCACGCCGGTGCGATAGCCGGCGCGCTTCATGATCTCGGGGAGGAGCGTGTTCTCCGGCATGATCCCGGGCGGCGTGCCGGCGGGCCGCTTCTCGTCGATCGCGATCCCCGAGTGGAAGTACTTCGACGTCAGGATCGCCGGGATCGACGCCATCGTCCCGGCCGACGGTGCGTGCGCGAACGTGAAGCTCGCGGACTGCTTCACGAGCTCGGCGAGCCGCGGCGTCGTGTCGCGGCGCTTGGGCCCATCGCGGTAGCCGCCGAACGACGTGCGGTCGTAGCGGACGGTGTCGATCGTGAGGAGCAGGATGTTCCAGTCGCGCTTGAACGGCTCGGGGACGGGCAGGTGAGGGCCGGGCGGCGCGACGATGTCGGCGAGCGAGAAGTCGCGGCCATCGCAGTTCTGGTCGATGCCATCGCTCGGGATGTCGACCGCGCCGGGGTGGACCGCGCGCGTGAACGGTGCGCAGTCGGCCTCGCCGAGCAGCGAGCCATATCCATCGCGGTCGAGATCGTTCGCGACCCGGACGACGCCGATCAGCTTGCCGAGCGTGGGTGACGCCGTGATCGCGACGTACTTGGTCTCGAGATCGGCGCCCCACCACAGCAGCGTCATGGTCGCGAGCAGCGCGGCGCCCGCGGCGATCAGCCCGGCTTGCTGGCGCCGGCTGCGGGTCGACAGCGTGGGCGTCCGCGCGGCGTGGCGATGCGCGCCGAGGCCCATCCCGAGCCCGATCACGACCGCGCTGATCACCAGGCGCACCGGCATCACCGAGCGACTCGGCGGCATTAGGTACCAGGCCGCGATCAGCGCGGCGGCGATCACGCCTGCGAGCGCGATCCCGGCGGCACGCCAGCGACCGAGCGGGTTCACGAGCTGGAGACGCGAGGCAGGCAGCGTGTTCGCGACGGCCTCGGCACCGATCCGCGTGGTCGTCGCGAGCGCGCGGTGCAGGGGAAACGCGGCGGCCATCAAAAGGACCGAGATCACCGCGAGCAGGCCGGCGGTCAGCTGCGGCTCCTTGAACCGGATCAGCGCCCACACGCCGGCGCGCTGGATCGCCACCACGGCGACGAGCGCGGTCGCGACGGTGGCCCACAGCACCGGGACCCCGGGCCGGACCCCGCGGGCCAGCGGCGCCGGCGCGAACATGCCGGCGCGGTGGCCTGCGGTGGGGTCGAGCCGCGCGCGTACGAGGCGGACGACGACCATCAGCGCCGCGAGGCCGAGCGCGAGCCCGAGAAACAGCACGAGCGAGAGCGTGCCGACCAGCGCGACCAGCCGCAGTTTGCTCGCGAACGCGGTCGGTCCCGCGTAGGCCCACAGCGTCAACGCGTACTCGATGGGCGCGAAGGCGAGCGCGCCGCCGGCCGCCATCGCGATCGCCCGCCCGACGTCGGCCCGCAGGCCGTCACGCAGATCCCGGTAGGGACCGGGTCCGGACGTCGTCATCGTCGGCAACTGCGTCGGCAACACCGTCGATCCGGTGGTATCACGTTCGCCTCGCAGGTGCGCATCCGGGATTTCCTCGCGCGACGTGGCTGGCTTCTCGCGATCGCGTTCGCGTACCTCTACGTCTTTCCCTACTTCCCGAAGATCCGCAGCGCGAACGAGCTACCGCGCGTCTACCTCGTCAAGGCGATCGCCGAGGAGCACGCGTTCACGATCGATCGCGGCGTCGCGCGCTGGGGGACGACCGCGGATGTCTCGCCGGCGAATGGCCATCACTACTCGAACAAGGCGCCGGGCTCGTCGATGCTCGCAGCGCCGGCGTATCTCGGGGTGCGTGCGGTCGTCGGCGAGCCGAGCCTCGGCACGTCGGTCTGGCTCGCGCGGGTCGTCGCCGGCATCGTGCCGATGCTGCTGTTCCTCGGCCTGCTGTGGGGCTTCCTCGCGCGGTTCGCGCCAAACCCCGCGGTGCGCCAGCTCGTGCTCGTCGCGTACGGGCTCGGCTCGCTCGCGATGACGTACTCGATCCTGTTCTACTCGCACCAGCTCGGCGCGATCTGCGTCGGCAGCGCGTGGATCCTCGGGATCGAAGTCGCCGAGCGCCGGCGCGGTCTCCTCGCGATGACCGCCGCGGGCGGGCTCGCCGGTGCGGCCGCGCTCGTCGATTACCAGGCCGTGTTTGCGGCCGTGCCGGTCGCCGTGCACGTGCTCGTGAAGCTGCGCGCATGGCCGCGCCGCGAGCTCGTGCGGGTCATCGCGATCGCGATCGCCGGCGCCGGCGTGCCGATCGCGATCCTGCTCGCGTATCACGCGGCGTGCTTCGGCAGTCCGTGGCGAACCGGCTACGACGCGTCGGAGACGTTCGCCGTCTATCACCAGCAAGGGTTCCTCGGGATCACCGAGCTGCGGTGGGAGGCCTTCACGGGCTCGCTCGTGCGTCCTGACAACGGGCTCGTCGTGCTCGCGCCCTGGCTGCTGCTCGCGATCCCTGGGGGCGTCGTGCTCGCGCGCGGTGCGCGGATGCCGACCGGGGACGCCGTGGTGCCCGGCGATCGTGGCGCGCTCGCGGTCGGCGTGGCAGTGACCGCGATCTATCTGCTGTTCATCTCGTCGATCAACTTCTGGCGCGGCGGCTGGCAGATCGGGCCTCGCTACATCACGGCGATGCTGCCGTTCCTGCTACCGGCGGTCGCCGCGCTGTTCCAGGAGCTGGCGACCCGGCGCTCCGCCGAGTGGGTCGCGCGTGAGCTGCTCGGGATCGCGACGGGGCTCGTGGTCGTCGGTGTCGCGATCTACGCGCTGTCGTCGGCGACGTTTCCGTACTGGCCCGACAGCCTGAAGCACCCGCTCTACGACGTCACCTTCCGCATGCTCGGCGACGACCTCGTCGCACCGAACCTCGGCAGCGCGATCGGGATCAGCGGGATCGCGGGGCTCGTGCCGTACCTCGTCGTCGTCGCCGGCTTGCTCGGCGCGTCGATCTACCGGCTCGCGGGACTGCGCGGCACGATCGCGGCGGTCGCGGTCGGCCTCGCGGTGCTCGTGGCATACGGCCGCTTCGAGCGCGGCGGCGCGGAGGCCGATCGCGTCTACGGCTTCGTGCGCGGCGCCGTGATCGAACGCTGAGCTGTGTTACGAAGCGGCGGTGTCATCCCGCCTCGTGATCGCGTCCTTGCTGGTGATGGCGCTGATCGCGTGCGGCAAGAAGCGCGAGGCCCCGCGCGCCGGCGATGACGCCGGCAAGAACGTGGGGAACGTCATCGGGGACGCCGGCGCCGGCTCGGCGATCCCTGCCACCGACGCGCGCATCGATCCGAAGGAAGCCGTCGCGCAGTTCGACAAGGCCTGCATCGCCGGCGACTTCGAGGCGTGTCGCAACCTCGGCGTCATGTACACCGAGGGCATCGGAGTCACCGCCGATCCGCGCCGCGCGACCGCGCTGTTCGCGCAGGCCTGCAACGGGGGAAATCTCGCCGCCTGTAACCACGTCGCGCTCGCGCTCGCCGAGGGCATGGGAACCGAGAAGGACGTCGCGAAGGCGATCGAGCTCTACACCAAGGCGTGCGACGGCGGGTACGCGCTCGCGTGCCGCAACGTCGGCCTGATGCTGCGCGACGGACGCGGCGTGCCCGCCGATCTCGCGCGCGCCGAGACGTTGCTCGGCAAGGCCTGCACGGGTGGCGCGCCGTTCGCGTGCACGAATGCCGGTGATCTCGACAAGGCGCTGGCGACGAAGCCCGGTGAGGCGAAGGACGCGCGCTATCGCCAGATGCTCGAGCGTTACAAGCAGGGCTGCGAGGCCGGCGATCCGAGCGCGTGTCGATCGATCGGGATCTCGTACCTCGAAGGTGTTGGCCTGCCGAAGAGCACGGGGGCCGGAGCGGTGTGGCTCGCGCGCGCGTGCGAGCGCGATGACGTGATCGCGTGTCGCGTGATCGGCGCGATGACGTTGCAAGGGATCGGCGTGAAGCAGGATGTCGCGCGTGGTCGCGAGCTGCTGCAGCGCGCATGCGATCGCAAGGATGCAGAAGCATGCGGCGTGTTGAAGGCCAGCGGCGGATCGGCCGGCGATTCGCCTGCGGGCGCGGTGCGAGACGCCGGGCCGACCAACGGGCCGACCGCCTCTGACGCAGCGCTTCCAGGGGCGACCCCTCGGGAGTAACCGGTATGCGCCCATGTAGGTGAACACCGCAGTTATCGTGACATTGCCGTCTAAGTTCTTGATGCGGCCACGCTCCCGGCGACCCCACCACACCCGGGATCACAGGTTATCCACACCTGGCCACCGGACCAGTCGGACACCTTGCGATTCACTGGCTTAGGGGGTGTCGGCGTGTGGATAACCGACCTTTTTGGGGCGAGTTTTCGACAGGTCCGTGCACAGCGCAGCGCGTCAGCGTCCGCGCTCCGGACCGTGCGCTCACGCACGGGAATGTGAGGGTCCGTAACACGGACGTGCGAGTCCGCTCACCGGACGAAGGCGTCCGTGGTGCGGACGGGGCTGTCCGCCAGTCGGACGCCGGATCGCTGCAGACCCCGAGGAGACCGGGATTTCTGGGGGAAGCCGGCGAGCGGTCAGACGTGGAGGGAGCGATACACCTGCACGTACTCGTTGGCAGACACGAGCCACGACGAGTCGCGGCTCATCGCCGAGCGCTGCA
The DNA here is from genome assembly GCA_013812655.1 of Deltaproteobacteria bacterium. Classification (GTDB taxonomy): domain Bacteria; phylum Myxococcota_A; class Polyangia; order Haliangiales; family Haliangiaceae; genus JABFXX01. The sequence continues at coordinate 7,939 of JACCTC010000498.1, forward strand.
GCGACGCGAACGCCACACGATCGCGATAAAGCCGCGTCGCGCGCTCGATCGCGACGAGCAACGCAGCAGCGTTGATCGTCGCGAGCTTGATACCGGTGCCGCGCCCTCGCGCGAGCTGCACGTCACCAGGATCGTCGACCGTGTCGCGCAGGCCGCCGACCGAGGTGACGATCGGGATCGAGCCGTAGCGCATCGCATAGAGCTGGCCGAGGCCACACGGTTCGAAGCGTGACGGCATCACGAAGAAGTCGCTGCCGGCGTAGATCCGCCGCGCGAACCCGATGTCGAACCCGATCCGCACGGACACGTGATGCGAGAAGTTCGCCGCGAGCCCGCGGAACCGCTCCTCGAGGTGGTGTTCGCCGGCGCCGAGCACGACGAGCCGCGCACCGACTCGCGCGAGCTCGGGCGCGACATCGGCGACGAGATCGAGACCCTTCTGGTCCGTCATCCGTGCGACCACGCCGATCACCGGCTCGTCATCGGGAACATCTGGCAGCCCGACCTCGGCGACGAGCTCGCGCCGGCAGCGCGCCTTGCCGGTGAGCGACCCGCGATCGAAGGGTGCCGGTAGCGTCGGATCGTTGGCAGGATTCCAGGCATCGGTGTCGATGCCGTTGACGATGCCGACGAGGCGCTGGACGTCCCAGCGCAGAAAGCCGTCGAGCGCCTCACCGCGCTCCGGCGTCAGGATCTCCTGCGCGTACGTCGGGCTGACCGTGGTCACGACGTCGGCGAGCCCGAGCGCACCCTTGAGGAAGCACATCTGATCGTAGAACTCGACGTGCTTCTGCGTGAACATCGACCACGGGATGTCGAGCTCGGTCATCACCGACTTCGGGAAGATCCCGCGATAGGCGAGGTTGTGGATCGTCGCGACGATCGCCGACGGTGCGTTTGCGAGGTGCGCGTAGATCGCGGCCGGGCCGCCTTGCCAGTCGTGGCAGTGGAGCACGTCGGGTGCGCCCCCGAGCAGGAACGTGCTTGCCTGCTGCGCCGCCTTGCCAAGCGCGCCGAACCGGATGTGGTTATCGCCGAACTCCGCCGCGCCGCCGGGCCCGTAGAGGTTGCCGGGGCGGTCGTAGAGGGCAGGGCAATCGAGGAAGCCGTAGCGGACGTTGCCGACCTGCGCGACATGCAACGCGGCCTCCAACACCTGGCCACCGAGCGCGATCGGCAGCGCCGCGCTCTGTTCGAGCACGTGGCCGGCGGCACGCACGCGGTCGGCGACCCCGCGATAGAGCGGCACGAGCACCGCCGCATCGATGCCGAGGCTGGCCTGCGCGGCGGGAAGCCCGGCGACGACATCGGCGAGGCCGCCCGACTGGGCGAACGGTGCCACCTCGCTCGAGACGTGGAGGACGCGCACTACGAACCGGAGTCGACGCCGCCCGGATCGACATTTGGATCCGTCGACAGCGACGAGAACTTTTTGAAGCGCGGCCCCGCCGATTCGTAGCTGTGGCGATTCTGCCCCGACACCACGAACGTGCCGGGGCGCAGCTGTGCGAGCAGCTCGGGCTCGTTGCCGATCAGCTCGGCGACGTCATTCGCGAGGACGCATGGCCCCTTCGCGGGGACCAGGGTGCCCTTCGGCACGACGACGATTCCCGAGTCGGTGACGAACGGGAAGCGCTCGCGATCCGCCGCAAGATCCTCGCCGATCACGCAGCCCGGCTCGATCTTGCAGTTCTTGTCGAGGATCACGTGACGGATCCGAGCGCCGCGCCCGATGTCGCAGCCCGACAGGATCACGGAGTCCGAGACCTCGGCGCCGGCGTGGATGAAGCAGTCGTACGACAGCATCGTCTTGTGCACCGCGGCGCTCGCGATGATCGAGCCCTCGCAGATCAGGCTGTCATCGACCTCGGCGGGGCCGAACCCTTCGCCGGCACGCACGAACCGCGCCGGCGGGTAGTCGCGCTGCGCGCTGCGGATCCGCCACTGTCGGTTGTAGAGATCGAGCGCGGGGACGCGCGCGCGGAGCTCCATGTTCGAGACGAAGTAGCTCTCGATCGTGCCGACGTCGCGCCAGTACGGCACCGCATCCTCGGGTTCGCCCGGGATCCGGTTCGTCGCGAAGTCGTAGGCGTAGACCCGGGCGCGCTCTGCGAGCAGCCGCGGGATGATGTCGCGACCAAAGTCGTGGCGCGATGCCGGCTTGCCGCCATCGTCGACGAGCACGCGCTCGAGGACCTCGCGGCGAAAGATGTAGTTGCCCATCGACACCAGCGACCACCCCGGCCGCCCGGGCATCTCCGGCGGGTTCTTCGGCTTCTCGACGAAGCCGATGATATGGCCCTGAGCGTCGACGTCGATGATGCCGAACGCGCTCGCCTCGGCGGTCGGCACCGGGAACGCGGCGACGGTCAGGTCTGCCTGGTGCTCGCGATGGAACATGTCCATCTGATCGACGGCCATCTTGTAGACGTGATCGCCGCCGAACACCGCGACGTGCGAGGCCCGCGCGTCGCGCACCAGGTTGAGGTTCTGGTACACGGCGTCGGCCGTGCCGCGGTACCAGAACTCGCCCATCCGCATCTGCGCGGGGACGACCTCGATGTACTCGCCGAAGCCCGAGAGCCGCCAGTTGCGCGACAGGTGCTTGATCAGGCTCGACGACATGTACTGCGTGAGCACGTAGATCCGGCGGTACCCGGAGTTCACGAAGTTCGACAGGACGAAGTCGATGATCCGATAACGTCCGGCGAACGGAACGCCCGGCTTGGAGCGGTGAACGGTGAGCGGCCCGAGCCTCGAGCCCTTGCCGCCCGCCATGATCATCACGAGCGTGTCCTTCATGACGAAATCCCTGCGAGGCACGGGCCGGGCAGAGATTCATCGTAGCAAGACGGGAGCCGACGCTGGACTCCTGGACCAACTATCGCGTCGATCTCACAGCTCGGCTCACAACTTGGCTCACAGCTTCGCGCAGGCGCGGCCGTAGATCGTGCTGCTGGCGGAGCTCGCCACGCTCTTGCACGTGTAGCCCGTGCCGCAGCCGCTCTGGCCGGCACTGGCGCACGCCGCCGTGCACGCCTTGCGCGAGCCGACCGAGACGCACAGGTTGCCGGGGCCGCCGCAGTCGGCGTTCGCCGAGCAGGTCTTGCCGAAGTTCGCGGTGTTCGCGAACGGGACGACCTTCGGGTTGTCGTCGATGCCATGCATGCCGTACAGCGTCTGGAAGGCGTACGAGTTGCCGTCGAGGCGGGTCAGCAGGCCGGAGACCGGCTGCGGGCGGAGGCGCTGCAGGCTGTCACGCGCGAGCAGCGCGGACACGAACTGCTCGACGGCCGCCGGCGACGACGCATCCGAGAACGACGTCGTCGTGATGACGTCGATGTTCTGGCCGTTCTTGTTCGGGTTCTCCTTGAATGCCGTACCGATCTGGTAGGTATCGCAGCCCTCGGCGAGCACGACCTGGTAGCGGTCGGCGGGCATCGGCGCCGCGCGGATATCGGCATCGTCGAGATCGCCCTCGGAGGTCTTCTTCCAGTTCGCGATCGCGAAGCCGTAGAACGGACCGGAGTGGCCCGAGTAGATGATGACGTCACGGGTCGCGAGCGACTGCATCGCCAGGCCCTCGAGGATCTTGCCGCCAGCGTCGGTATCGGGGTCGACCGCGGTCGCCGGCTTGCCGAAGTACATCCGGATCTCGACCTTGACGTCGCGGCCATCGGCCTTGACCGTGCGGGTGAACGCGCCCGTCGTGTGCGTCATCGCGTCCCAGCTCGCGACCGGCGTGCGGAAACCCTGCTCCTTGAGCCAGGTGAAGAACTGCTTGCTGTGCTTGAGGTGGTACGCCGAGTGGTAGTCCCACCCGAAGTAGACGTCCATGTCGAGCTTGCCGTCGGCGGTGAGACGCGCCATGTCGAAGAAGCCATCGGTCGACGCGGTCTCGCGCGCGATCGAGAACGTGATCAGCTCCTTCTTGTCGGCAGGGACGGCGGACGGGTTCCAGCCGGTCCAAGGCGCGTTGCGATACCACTCGCCGTTGGTCTCGAGCTGCGCCATCTCGGTGTTCGTGGGGCGCCCGATCTCGAGATCGAACACCGTCTTGCCGCTGACCGTGCGGATCGGCAGCTTCGACATCAGGTTCTTGCCGCCGGCGGCGAGCTGCTTGAACGTGAAGTCGTACGTGATCTTGTCGGCGCGCTCGCGCATCTCGAGGTCCTCGTACGCGCCGGCCTTCGCCATGCCGCCGAAGCCACCGAAGCTCGCGTTGGGATCCGTGTGCTCCTTGTCGACCAGGTACTGGGTGACGAACCACGCGATCGCGATCTGCTTCAAGCCGACCAGGCGCTTCGCCTCGCGCAGCCGCTCTTCCGCTGGGCGCGTCGCGAACGCTGCGTCGAGGGTGACCGTGGTCTTGCCCTGCAAGATGTACTCGACCGCCGACATGCTCAGGAAGTCGTCCGCCTTGGAGTCGTCGACGAAGATCGAGTCCTCGGGATCCTCCGAGTCGTCCGGGGCGGTGCAGCCACCGGCGGCGGAGATCAGGGAGGCACCCAGGACGGCCGCGGCGAGGCGAGTCATGCGCATGGGGCGGGATAAAGCAACCGACGTGCCCGGTTTCCGGACGCCCCGGACAAGGCCGGACAGCCAGTTGCAGCGGCCCGGCAGCAGCCGGCTACTCGGCTAGCCGGCAGTCGGCGTCGGAGGCAGGGTCGGAGTACCCGCCGCCAGGGCCTGCGGCGGCTGCGCGAACACGTGCGCGCGGTAGTAGCGCAGCTCGTCGATCGACTCGCGGATGTCGTCGAGGGCGCGGTGCGTCTCCTGCTTCTGCGGCTGCTTCGCGATCACCTGCGGGAACCAGCGGCGGGCGAGCTCCTTGATGGTCGACACGTCGACCATCCGGTAGTGCAGGCGCGTATCGAGCTTCGGCATGTAGCGGCGGATGAAGCGGCGGTCCTGATGGATCGAGTTGCCGGCGAGCACCGGCCGGTCCTTCGCACCGCAGTGGATCGCGAGGAACGCGAGCGTCTGCGCCTCGGCCTCGGCATCGCTGATCGACGACTGCTTCACGCGCTCGGTCAGGCCCGACGACTTGTGGTGCGTGCGGTTCCAGTCATCCATCGCGGCGAGCACGACATCGTCCTGGTGGATCACGAGGTCGGGGCCGACCGCGATCTCGGTCAGGTTCCCATCGGTGAGGATCGTCGCGATCTCGATGATCCGTTCCTTGGCCGGGTCGAGGCCGGTCATCTCCATGTCGAGCCAGACCAGGATGTCGCTACCAGCCATGGCGGGACCTTACAGAAGAACCGCCGCCGTTGCATAGCGTCAGGCAGCAGCGGACGCGCGCATCGTCGCGACCTCGGCCTCGGGCGGCAGGCCCCAGCCGACCTCGTAACCGAACGCGACACGTGCCGAGCGCGTCTGCGTGTTGCCGTCCATCAGATCGATCGCGTCGAGTGGCACCAGGGCAGGGTGCGAGTAGCCGACCGCGTGGGCGAGCTGGACGAGATCCTTCCGCAGGGTCGCGAGGTAGTTCGCGAGGCGCACCGACTTCAGCGTCGGATCGAGGCCGCGCATCAGCCAGCGGTTCTGGGTCGCGACGCCGGTCGGGCAGTGTCCGGTGTGACAGCGCTGCGCCTGGATGCAGCCGATCGACAGCATCGCCTCGCGCGCGACGTTGATCATGTCGCAGCCGAGCGCGAGCGCGAGCAGCGCGTGCTCGGGAAAGCCGAGCTTGCCGGAGCCGATGAACACGACCTTGTGGTGCGCGCCGGCCTCGGCGAACGTTCGATAGACCTGGGTGAAGCCGAGCTTGAATGGCAGCGCGACGTGATCGGTGAACGTCAGCGGCGCGGCGCCAGTGCCGCCCTCGCCGCCATCGATCGTCACGAAGTCAGGCGCGCGGCCGGTCTTCTCGATCTGGGTGGCGAGCTCGCGCCAGAACCCGAGGTCGCCGACCGCGGACTTGATGCCGACGGGCAGGCCGGTCGTGTCGGCGAGCCGCTCGATGAAGTCGAGCATGCTCGAGACATCAGAGAACGCGGTGTGGTTCGCCGGGCTGATGCAGTCCTTGCCCATGGCGATGCCGCGGATCTTCGCGATCTCCGGCGTGATCTTCGCAGCCGGCAGCACGCCGCCGAGCCCGGGCTTCGCGCCCTGCGAGAGCTTGATCTCGATCGCGCGGACGCGCGCGGAGCCGACGCTCTCGAGGCAGCGCTCCATCGAGAATCGCCCCTGATCGTCGCGGCAGCCGAAGTAACCGGTGCCGATCTGCCACATCACGTCGCCACCCTTGCGGTGGTAGTCCGAGATCCCGCCCTCGCCGGTGTTCTGCATCGCACCCGCGAGGCCGGCGCCGCGGTTGAGCGCCTCGACCGCAGCCCCCGACAGCGAGCCATAGGACATCGCCGAGGTGTTGACGATCGACGTCGGCCGGAAGGCCTTCGCGCGGCCGCGGAAGCCGCCGAGGATACGCACGCACGGCAGCGGGAAGTCGCCATCGTAGCCCGGCTCGCCGACATGCGGCGTGTGGATCGGAAACGCGCTGTGGCGGACGAGGATGTAGCCGGGCTTCTCGATGTCGTTGTCGGTGCCGAACGAGAAGTAGTTGTTCTCCTTCTTCGCCGACGCGTAGACCCAACGTCGCTGGTCGCGCGAGAACGGGCGCTCCTCGTCGTTCGAGGTGACGATGTACTGGCGCAGCTCGGGGCCGATCTTCTCGAGCCAGTACCGGAAGTGTCCGACGACCGGGAAGTTGCGAAGGATCGCGTGCTTCTTCTGCGTCAGGTCGTGAATCGCCACGACGACGACAAATCCGAGCACGCCGATGCCGATCCAGGCCCACGTCGCCATGTCGGCCACTGTATCGCGGCCGTCGTGCTGGGCGGCAGCGCCCGCACAGATCCTGCGATCAGCGGCTGCCCTCGCCGGTGGTGAAGTCGCGGCTGCGGTCGAGCTGGTGATCGAGCGCGCGCAGTACCTTCTCGGCGGCCTGATCGACCGCGCTCATGACATCCGACGCGTGGTGGGTCACCGCCGTCGGCTTGCGCCCGGCGAGCCGCACCTCGATCGTGCATCGGATCGCACCGTCAGCATTCTTCGGACCATCCTCGTCGGCGAGGTGAACCTCGACCGTGGTGATCTGGTCGCTGTGGCGCGCGAGCACGTCCTCGATGATCCCGGAGATCCGCTGGTTGCGGTCACCGGGTGTGTTGCCGTCGTGCCTGATCTGGATCTGCATGCGCTCGAGTGGTGCGAACGACGTACCAGCTACTCGCCGTCCCAGTAGCGGACCGCGCCGGTGTCCATGTGCACGAAGCCGCTGCTGCGGTAGAACCCCACGCCGCCGATCGCCTGGGCCTTCGCCCACGCGTGCAAGCGTTGCGCGGTCACCCGCGGGATGTAGAAGTCGACCGCGTTGCCCTTGGTGTGCTGACTGTCGCGCGCGACCTGGCGGCCCTTCTTGCGCAGCATCAGGTTGTACTTCGGGTGGCGGAATGCAGACACCACGAACACGGTGTCGCTCTTGAAGCTCGCGGCGGCCGAGAGCAAGATCTCGACGAGCCGAGGCTCCATCGGCGTCGGCCGGTTCGTGTAGTGGTCACGCAGGAACCGATCGATCAGTGGTTGCGGAGGTAGCTCACCCGGGACGACCGCGAGCCACTCGTGGGTCCACGAGTTGTAGAGGTTGACGAGCTGCTTGGGCTTGGTGCCCGACGCCAGCACCGGCTTGCGGTGGACCGTTTTGCCGGCACGCTCGCGATCCTTCTTCGAGGGCTCCTGATCGGCGCGCGCCACCCGCGCGGCCAGCAGGGCGGCGGCAACCACGGCGATCGCGAGCAGACGTCGAGTCATCACGCGCGATGTCGCAGCTTGACGAGCGTCTCCGCCGGCAAGACTTCGTTGAGCGATCCCGAGCGGAAGCCGGCGAGATCGAGCGCGACGTACGCGAACCCGAGCTGCTTGCCGAGCGCGACGACCTGCTCGCGGACCAGGACGATCCGCGGCAGCTCCGCGGTCTCGATCTCGACGCGCGCGATGGTGTCGTGAAAGCGAACGCGGATCTGGCGGAACCCGAGCGCGCGCAGGCCGTCCTCGAAGGCGTCGACCCGGCGCAGCCGGTCCTCGGTGATCTGCGTGCCGTACGGAAACCGCGACGACAGGCACGCGAGCTGCGGCTTGTCCCAGGTCCGCAGCCCGAGCTCGCGCGACGCGGCGCGGACATCGGCTTTCGTGAACCCGGCGTCGACCAGCGGCATCCGCGACCCACGCTCGCGTGCGGCGGCGATGCCGGGGCGAACGTCGCCGAGGTCATCGAGGTTCGTGCCGAGCGCGATCGGCGCGCCACCGAGGGTCGCGGCGAGCGGCGTCGCGATGTCCATCAGCTCGGTCTTGCACAGCGCGCAGCGATGCGTCGGGTTGTCGGCGAAGCCCGGTACCTCGAGCTCGTGCGACTCGATGACGTGGTGGCGTGCACCGAGCCCGAGCTCGGCGGCAAGCGCGACGGCATCAGCGACCTCGGAGCGCGCCATCGTCACCGAGACCGCGGTCACCGCGTGGCAGCGCTCGCCGAGTACATCCGCCGCGACCTTGAGCAGAAAAGCCGAGTCGACGCCGCCCGAGAACGCGACGATGACCTGGCCGTAGTCGGCGAGCGTGGCGCGCAGGGCGTCGAGCTTGGACATCAGCAGCACCCCAGACCCTAGCGCACTCGTCGACGCAGGTCGATTGCCCAGCGAGCGTCGCCCAGCGCGGTCACGCCGATCACTTCCTGGCCCCACTCGGTCGCGCTCCTCGGGATGTTCCGGATCGCCGGCTCGTGATCGACGACGACGCGCAGCGCCTCGCCGATTGGCACGGCCTCGAGCGCGAGCTTCGTGCGGACGAACGTGAACGGGCAGATCTCGCCGCAGATGTCGAGGCTCGCGTCACCAGGTGACCACGAGGTCGGCGCGTTCGAGGAGCTGGACGAGCTGGGCATGATCGATCGGGCCGGCAGGGACGGGCGGCGCGCCGTGCGGAGCGAGCCGCAGGCCGCGCTGGTCGTTGAGATACACCACCCAGTCGCGATCGTCGAGGACAGCGGGCTCGGCGGTCGCCCGCGTCCGCACGAGGTGGAGGCGCTGCCTCACGTCCAGACCTCGACGACGTCGGCGCGCTCGAGCGCCGCGGCCAGCTCTGCGGCCCCGACGATGTGGCCGAATGCGCGCAGGGTCTCCGCCGAGCGCACCGCGAGCGGGGTAAGCAACGGCTCGTCGACCACGACCTCGACGGTGGCGCCGCGCAACGTGAGCCCGAGGCCGGCACGCAGGGCCTCGGCCTGGCGATGCGGATCGCGGGACCGCGCGATCACGAGGATCCTCATGTCAGCGCCACCACGCGGTCCGAGGTGCCGAGTATTGCGGCGTGGTTGTCTTGGCTGCCGCGCTCGATGCCGTCGACGAGGTCGTGCCCGACCGCGCTGTTCGAGCACGCGATGATCTCGCAGTCGGCGTCGAGTAGCGCCTGGGCGGTCGCCGGATCGCCGGCGATCGCGGCACACCCGGCATCCATCGCGAAGATCCGGACCTCGTGGCGGGCGGCGCGTGCGGCGAGCGCGATCGAAGCGGCGTGCGCGAGGTCCTCGGCGGTCGCGAGCACGATGCCGAGCTTCACGAATGCCCCCGGGTGTCCTCGACGGTCCACCGCGCGATCTCGACGTACGCCGCGACGTCCGCCGACCACGCGAACTGCGCGGTCTCGGTGACTCGCTCTGCGGTCACGCCGACCACGAGGTGCTGCACCGGATAGGCGGGACCACGCGCGAGCGCCTGGTCGACATCGGAGAAGTACGCGCGGCCGTTGGTGTGCGAGTGATAGACGACGCGCGCGGGCTGCGATCCGTCGAAGCTCTTCGCGAACGCGAGCAGCTCGCGGCCCGCGATCACGAAGCCGCGGTCGGCGCCGCGCGCGGGGTGCTCGCCATCCTCCTGGGCATTGCGGCACTCGACGACGCCGTCCACCAGGCATTCCGTCGCGCCGATGAGATAGCCGCAGCACTCGGCGGGGAACGCGCGCCGGGCGTGCGCGTAGATCTGCTCGCGTTCGGCCGGGCCGATCGCGATCGGAACCATCACCGGTTCGCGACCTCTGCCATCCAGCGGGTCGCCGCGATGCCGCCACGCCAGAACGCGAGTGCGGTCGCGTCACCGTCGGTCGCGGGCCACCATGCGGGCTTCGGCTGGAGCACGAGATCCCGGCCGTGGCAGCTGTCCGCGAGCCTGGTGTCGGGCCCGTGCACGGCGATCTCCGCGAGCTGGGCTTCTGTCGCGCCGCGGATCATCAGCCCGCCGACACCGCCGGCCGCGAGGTACATCGCGGCGAGCAGCTCGGCGTCGGGCTCGCTCTCGCGCAGCTCGAGCCGCACCGCGGACGTCAGCAGCGCGGTCTGCCCGAGGCCGCCGACGTCGGGGAGCAGGATGTGCCGCGCGTAGCGCCGCACCTGCTCGTCACGCATGGCGCGTACCGCGGCCGCCGGCGATCGCGGGGACGATCGAGATCTCGTCGCGCGCGGTCAGCTCGGTGTCGAGGCCGGCGAGCGCACCGATATCGTCGGAGCCGACGAAGATGCGGATGAACGGCTTCACCACGCCAGCGCTGTCGAGGATGCGCGCCGCGATCCCGGGATGCCGGCGCTCGAGGTCTGCGATCGCGTCGCGCACGGTCGTCGCGGTGACGTCGACGTCGGAGTTGCCAGCGGTGAACGTGCGGAGGGCGCTCGGGACTCGGATGCTCGGCATGGGCTAGGCCTCCGCGACGCGCTCGGGCGTCGCCAGTGGTGAGATCGGCGCACGCGCGCACGCCGGGCAGGTCGGACGCGGCGCGAACCGGACGACCCGGGGCTCCGCGAGGGTTCGCAGATCGTCGAACGCGAGGAGCGCGCCGGCGAACGTGCGATCGCCGTGAACGAGGCCGAGCGCCACCGCGGCGGCGACGCCACCGATCGCGCCAACGACCGGTCCGAGCACCCCGGCCTCGGCGCAGCTCGGCACGTCGCCGGGTTCCTCGAACAGACAGCGGTAGCAGGCGACGCCCGGCGCGCCCGCCATGAGGTTGCCGCCGTAGCGCAGTGCCGCGGCGATCACGTAGCGCCGGCCGTTCGCGACCGCCCAGTCGGCGACCGCGAACTTGGTCGACGGATCGTCGCTCGCGTCGACCACGAGATCGGCGT
>JACCTC010000006.1 GCA_013812655.1 Deltaproteobacteria bacterium
GGTTCGTGGTCTCGTCGCCGCGTCGCTTCGAGACATCTGCGACGTGATCGAGCTGATCCTGGAACGCGGTCTTGGTGTCGTAGAGCAGCCGGCCGATCAGCGTCGACTTGCCGTCGTCGACCGAGCCTGCCGTCGAGAACCGTAGCAACTCGGCGTCCTCGTCGAGCCCGACGAGCTGACTATCGGTGGAGTGCTTCGCGCGCCCGAGCTGGTCAGCGCACATCAGAAGTATCCTTCGCGCTTGCGGTCTTCCATCGCCGCCTCGGTGAAGCGGTCATCGGCGCGGGTCGCACCACGCTCGGTCAATCGCGCGGCGGCGACCTCGGCGATCACCTCGTCGAGCGTGCGCGCTTCGGACTTCACCGCGCCGGTGCACGTCATATCGCCGATCGTCCGGAACCGCACGAGCTCGGTCCGGATCCGCTCGTTCGGCAGCAGCGTGACGAACGGGTTTGCTGCGTAGAACATGCCGTCGCGCTCGAACACCTCGCGGTGATGCGCGAAGTAGATCGACGGCAACGGGATGTTCTCGTGCGCGATGTACTGCCAGACGTCGAGCTCGGTCCAGTTCGACAGCGGGAACACGCGCAGGTGCTCGCCGCGCCGCACCCGGCCGTTGTAGAGCGCCCACAGCTCGGGGCGCTGGTTCTTGGGATCCCACTGTCCGAACTCGTCACGGTGGCTGAAGATCCGCTCCTTCGCGCGCGCGCGCTCCTCGTCGCGGCGAGCACCGCCGATCGCGGCATCGAACTTGTGGTGCTCGAGTGCGTCGAGGAGCGTCGTCGTCTGCAGCCGATTGCGCGACGCGCGTGGCCCGGTCTCCTCGACGGCGCGGCCGGCATCGATCGAGTCCTGGACGTGCGCGACGAGCAGGCGCTCGCCGAGCGCCTCGACGGTGCGGTCGCGGTAGACCAGCGTCTCGGGGAAGTTGTGCCCGGTGTCGACGTGGAGCAGCGGAAACGGAAACTTCGCCGGCCGGAACGCCTTCTCGGCGAGGCGCAGGAGGACGATCGAGTCCTTGCCTCCCGAGAACAGCAGGCACGGGCGTTCACGCTCCGCGGCGAGCTCGCGCAGGATGTGGACGGACTCGTCTTCGAGCGTGGCGAGATGGGTTCGGCGATAGGACGGAATCACGGCACGGTACCACCCGTCCGTTATGTTGGACAACCATCCAGGGAAAGATCGAGATGCAGTCTCACGCGTTCCTAGTGGTCATGACCGGACCCTCGGCTCGTGCGCTTCGCGTCGGTGTGCTCTTGCGCGACAACCTCGTGGAAGAGCGAGTGTTTGTCGACCACTCGCCCGTCACCCTCGGCCAGTCGCTGCGGTGCCGGCTGTCGTTGCCGGTCGACGGCATCCCACACGAGCACGTGCTGTTCGCGCGCGACGGAGGTCGGCTCGTCCTGCGGCCCGCCCCTCGGATGACGGGTCGGCTCTCGCAGTCCGGCACGGTCCGGATGCTGGACGGGACCGCGGTCGACGGCATCCCGCTCGAGCGCGGTGCTCGCGGCAAGCTGACGATCGGCGAGGCGACGATCCTGTTCCAGGAGGTCGCGGTGCCACCGATCGCACCGCGCCCCCAGCTGCCCGTGTCGGTGCGCGGCACGTTCGGCGACCGCATCGATCGCCGGCTCGCGGTGATCGTCGGCGCCTCGCTCGTCGTCCACCTCGCGATCGGTGGGTGGGCGTGGATGACCGAGATCGAGCAGGCCGAGCGGATCACAGCTCCAAACGTCCCGTATCACCACCCGCAAATCATCACGCTGGCCGATGAGCCGCTCCTGCCGTCGTCGCCGGATGGCCCGGGCGCGGCCACGCCGGTGGTTCCGCAGCAGACGGCCGCACCGATCGTCCCGCGACCACAGACACCCGCGCGCCCGACGCCGGGTTTGAAGCCGGGCCTCACGACCGACGATGCCGCGCGGTTCGCGCAGCTGCTGACCACCGACACCGAGACCCGCGGGGGGCCAGGCGGGATGCGTCCGCGGATGCCAGGTGCGGACCTCGACCAGCAGGTCGCCGATATCCGTGACAACAACCGTCGCGTCGAGGTCGGCAACCAGCACACCGGGTTTCGCGAGCGCGAGCGCGAAGGTGTCGGCACCGGTCCGGACACGCGGATCGAGGCACCCACGCAGGTCACCGAGCAGGGCCCGCGTACCGAGGCGCAACCCGGAGGTCGGATCACGCTACGGCCCACCAAGCAGCCCGACCTCGGCGTGACGCTCACCGCGGAGATGCTGCTCGCCAAGATCCAGCGCGACTACATGGTCGGGCTCAAGCGCTGCTTCCAGAAGGGGCTCGCCACCGATCCGTCGCTGCGCGGCAAGATCGCGCTCACGCTCACCGTCGACGAGCGCGGCCGCGTCAGCAGCGCCGAGGCCCAGGGCCTGACGCCCGAGGTCGACAGCTGCATCGCCACCCAGATGACGAGCTGGCGGTTTCCCGCGCCGAAGGACAAGGCCGGCACGCCGATCGACGCGGACTTCGCGCTCGCACTCGTGATGGTCCCGGGCAGCTGACCAGGCAGCTGCCGGCACGCGGGGTCGGCGCGCCCAACCGACGCCTGGCAAACTCGCGACGTCTGCCCCATGATCGACGCATGGCGCGGCGGTACCTCCTGGTGATGCTCGTCGCGTTCGCGGCGACGCCATTGTTTCTCGCCTCTACCGAGGCCGCGCCACGCAACCCGCCGAAGGTCGCGCGTCATCTCGCGCCGAAGCCGCGCTGGCAGACGTTGCCACTGCCGCCGCCGATGCCGGCCGCGACGACGTCGGGCACCGTCGAGGTCGGCGACGTCAGGATCTACTTCGCGACGTACGGCACCGGCGCTCCGGTGATCCTGCTGCACGGCGGCCTCGGCAACGCCGATCACTTCGCGTTCCAGGTGCCGGCGCTCGCGGCGAAGTACCAGGTGATCGCGATCGATAGCCGCGGCCAGGGCCGCAGCACGCTGTCGAAGCAGCCGCTCAGCTACCACGTGATGGCGGGCGACGTGCTCGCGGTCATGGATCACCTCAAGGTGACGCGCGCCGCGCTCTTCGGCTGGAGCGATGGTGGCGTGATCGCGCTCGATCTGGCGATCGAGCACCCCGAGCGGGTCTCTCGACTGTTCGTGCTCGGGACGAACTACCACTCCTCGGGCAGCAAGCCGCGCAAGGGCGCCTCGCCGCCGACGTTCACGGCCTATGCAGCCAAGTGCAAGACCGACTACCACCGGCTGTCGAAGACGCCGAAGGCGTATGGCGCGATGGTGAGCTCGCTGCTCCCGATCTGGCGCAGGGCGGGCGGGTTCACCAAGGACCAGATGCGCTCGATCAAGGCGCCGACCGTGGTCGCTGACGGCGATCACGACGAGATCGTGGTCCTCGACCACCTCGAGGAGATGGCGCTCCTGATCCCCGATGCGCGACTCGTCGTCTTCAAGGACACGAGCCACTTCGCGCTCTGGCAAGACCCCGAGGCGGTCACCGCTGCCGTGCTGGAATTTCTCGCAGCTCCGTGAGCCACGCCGCGCCAGCTCGCGCGAACTTGGTGGGCCGCGCGAAACGGGGGTAACATTTCTGATCGATGCGCGGCCTGCCAACCTTCGTCGCCGCCCTCGGTGCCGTGCTCGGCTTCGTCGGCGGCGTCGGCTGCGGTGACGAACCGATCTGTCAGTCCGACGTGTTCATCGCCGTGCAGACCTCGCAGATCGTCAGCGACGTCGATCGCGCGGCTCCCGGCATCCAGGCGGAGATCGCGGTCCGGACGTCCGCCGCGGCGGGCGAGCTCATCCGCCTCGAGGTCGTCAACCCCGACGGCGTCATCGCGACCCGGCACGAGGCCATCGTCGACGGACGCGGCAACGCGGTGTTTTTGGGGGTCCCCATGTTCACGCCGCGGACCACGGTGCGCGCCTCGGTCGACACGTTCTGCGGGTTCACCTCGAACGAGGTCACCGTCGACGTGCTCGCCGCATCGGGCTGCGAGCTCGCGCTGACCCCGGCACCCGAGGTCAACCCGTTCTACGCACCGCTCGGCGTGCTGAGCACGACGTCCGATCCGGATCCGACGACGGCCGGCTATCAGGCCACTGCCACGGTGACCACGCGGCCGGGCTGGACCGTCGAGCTCCTGCGCAGCACGGTGACCGGCGACGATCCGCTGGCGAGCACGACCGCGACCGCCGATGGCACCGCGACCTTCACGCGCACGCTCGGCGACGGGCTCGTCGTGCTCCGCGCGATCTGCCGGGGGCCCGCCGAGCTCGTGGCGTCGCTCGGCGTGACCGCGCTCGTGGACACGACGCCGCCGACCTGCCGGCTCACGGCGCCGTTCGCGGGGTCGACGATCACGCCCCGCTTCGACACCAACGCGAACCTCGCCGACGGTATCCAGCTCGCGCTCGCGGCGGAGGTCGCCGGTACCGATGTCGACGGTGAGCCGACGACGCTCGTCTACCAGCCGACCGCGAGTGGCGCGCCGGTCAGCGCGACGACGACCGCCGTCGACGCGAACGGCCGCTCGACGGCCGTTGCCTCGCTGATGCCGGCGACCACGCCCGCGAGCTTCGCGTTCAAGCTCGGCGCACGCGATCACGCGGGTAACACGTGCGAGGCCACCGAGACCTACGATGTCAGTTACGGCGCATGCGATCTCGCCGTTGTCACGCCAGTCACCGTGATCGACCGCGACGCGAACACCGCCGCAGGTGATGGCTCGCAGATCGACATCACGCTCGCGGCTTCGAGCGGCTGTGTCGGGCGCACCGTCACCGCGACATGTGGCGGCAACGCCTCGACAGCTGTCGTCGAGGCGAATGGGCGAGCCGCCGTGCGCGCCACGATCTGCAGCAGCTCGCCGTGCGAGATCGAGGCGACATGCACGTTCACGGTGACGAACGCCGCCGCGCTCGCGACCGAGACGACCGCTGCGTTCAGGTTCGACGACCAGCCGCCGACCGTGTTCGTCGAGCTCGTGGCCCCACTCCTTGCGTGCGGCTCGAGCGTCACCGCGGCGAGCGACGTCGATCCGACCACCGATGGGGTCCAGCTCACCGCCCGGGTGACCGCGAGCGGCGCCGCGAACCGCTTCCTCGAGGTCAGCAACACGGTCGGCTCGTTCACGCAAGGCGTGTCCGGCGACCATGTCTTCACGGTCGTGGCCGGCCTCAACCGGATCACCGGGAGCGCGGTCGATGGCGCCGGGAACCGAGGCACCTCGGCGACCTGCAACGTCACGCTCGCGAACTAGAGCCGGTATCCTGAGCACGTGGCCGAGCCAGGCGAGCTGATCGGACCTTATCGCCTGATCTCCCAGCTCGGGAGAGGCGCGATGGGGGAGGTCTGGCGCGCGCGAGACGAACGACTCGATCGCTACGTCGCACTCAAGGTGCTGCCTGCGGATGTGGCCGGCGACGTCGAGCGGCGTGCACGCGTGTTGCGCGAGGCGCGCGCCGCCGCGGCGATCCGCCATCCAAACGTCGTCACGTTGTTCGACATCGTCTCGCACGAGGGTGACGACATCCTCGTGATGGAGCTCGTCGAGGGCCGCACGCTCTCCGAGGCGCTTCGCAAGGACGGTGCGCCATCGCTCGAGACTGCGCTGACCTGGATCGAGGGCGTCACGGATGCACTCGTCGCCGCGCATGCGCGTGGCGTGCTCCATCGCGACATCAAGGCGGCGAACATCATGGTCACCGGCGACACCATCAAGGTGCTCGACTTCGGCCTCGCGAAGTTACGTGGCGACATGCCGTTCGCGGCCAGCGTCGTGGCGCTGCAACCGACCGTGACCGAGAAGGCGGTCGAGCCGGCGCGTGCCCGCGGGATCGCGCTCGAGCAGACGATGCCGAGTGAACCGCCACGCGCCGCGTCCGGACTCGAGAAGACCGCCCACGCGTCCCTCGACGTCGCGAGCTACCAGACGCATGCCGGTCAGCTCCTCGGTACCCCGCTCTACATGGCGCCCGAGCAGATCTCTGGAACCGAGCCCGACGAGCGCAGCGAGGTCTTCTCGGTCGGCGTACTCGCGCACGAGATCCTCGCCGGCAAGCCACCCTACAGCGCGCTGTCGATCGACGAGCTGTTCCGGCAGATCGTCGACGAGACGCCACCCGCGCTCGCCGACATTCCAGACGCCGTCGAGGCGATCGTCCGCCGCGCGCTCGCGAAGGATCCCGCCGAACGCTGGCCATCGATGCAGGCAATGCGCGATGCCGTCGCCGCCGAGCGACGCCGCCGGTTCGCGCCGCCCGCGCGACGCTGGCCCCTCGCGGTCGCTGCCGCGCTGCTCGCGAG
>JACCTC010000008.1 GCA_013812655.1 Deltaproteobacteria bacterium
GTGCGGGTGCGGGTGCGGGTGCGGGCTGTGGCGCGGGCGTCGGCGATTGCGCGCGCGCGGTCGGCGCACCGATGCCGAGCATCACGAACGCCAGCGTCGACGCGCCGAGCAGGAGCTGCCTGCGACGGCGACCGCCGAGGACGACGAGACCGATCACGAGCATTGTCGCCGCGCCCGAGTCGCCGGGCACCGAGCAGCCGAACGAACGGATCTCGGTCGGCTCGCCGAGCTCCGGAGCGTCGCAGTAGTTGTTCGAGGCATCGCAGCCCGGCGTCAGCACGAGCGCCGCATCGACGACCGCGGTCACCCGATCGCGCCGCCCGGCGCCCGGCCGCGTGATCGCCGCGAACATGTCGATCGAGGCCTGGCGCGCGCGGTTGATGCGCAGCGCCTGATGAGTGTCCTCGCGCAAGCAGTCGTCGAGGCCGCTGAGGTGCGGATAACCGTCCTTCTCCTGGTCGTAGCTGCTGCCGCCGAACGCGTCGATCCAGTTGAGGACATGGCGGACCGCACCGGTGTCGGGGTCACGCATCGTATGGGTGTACACGTCCTGCATCGCATGCGTCGCGCGGCCGAGCCGGTACGCGAAGCGCGGCAGCGCGATCGTGTAGACGCCGCGGAATCGAAAGTACGACTCGACCTGCTCGGTCACATCGAAATCGACGATGTCGTCGAGCAGGCCGCCGGCCTCGAGCTCGCCGAGGATGAACTCGCGGCACGCGGCGAGCGCGGTGGCATCGCCGACCGGGCCATCATCCTCCTGGCGACGGATGCAGTGCGCCGGCTGCTGCGCCGGGTCGTCGTGGACGTGAAACAGGCCGTCGAGGTTCGTCGGCGCGTTGCTGCCTAGATCGTTCGAGCGCACGCCGATGAACAGCGCGAGCGACC
Source organism: Deltaproteobacteria bacterium (assembly GCA_013812655.1). Taxonomy (GTDB): domain Bacteria; phylum Myxococcota_A; class Polyangia; order Haliangiales; family Haliangiaceae; genus JABFXX01. The sequence continues at coordinate 889 of JACCTC010000008.1, forward strand.
ACGCGTCATCATTCGGCAGCGCGAACACGAGATCGTTCATCGCGCGTCGCTGATCCTCGGTCGGCGTGGGCGCTTCCGCGGGCTCCGGGAATCGCGCCGAGCGCTGGGCGTCGAGCGTCAGGTCTTCGTGGCAGCTGTGGGAGACCGGCGTCGAGATCTCGAACGCGTGTGCCTCCGTCGCGAAGCAGATGGTCAGGAGGACGCAGAACGAGCTCTTCATCCGGCCAGCGTACGCCCGCCGGACAGGTCGTGCGACTTTCGGCGCGGAGGAACGCGTGAGGTCAAAACCGCACAGTGCCGGCTCGCTCACTCGGCGTAGAGCGTGACCTGCGTCGCGACGAGGTTCGCCAGCTCGCAGGCGGTCGCCCAGTCCGGGTGTCGCAGCATGATGAAGCCGTCGGAGACCAGCGTGTGCTTCCAGTTCCGCCGCTGGGTCCCGACCGGCAGCAACTTCATCTCGACCACGTGCTCGCCGTGCGCACGCATGAACTCGGCGAGCCCGGTGATCCGGCTGATCCGGCCCTGTCCCTTCGCGCGCTTGAAGATGATCGCCACGTTGTACTTGCGCCGCGTCGGCGCCTCGAACGTGTTCCAGCAGACCGCGCGGGCCCACTCGCGAAACAGATCGATGTCGCAGGTGTAATTCATCTGATCGACGAGGTGCGCGCCCCCCGGGCGACATCCGATCTCGCCGAACACGACCTCGCCCCCCGGCTTGCGAAACCACTCCATGTGCGTGAAGCCGTCGCCCATGCCGAGGGCGCCAAGCACGCTCTCGCCGAGGGCAAGGCCGTCAGCGACCGCCGGCTGCCGGAGGTCGCGGACCGTCACGATCACCGGGCTGATCCACTCGTTGGTTCGCGCGATCAGCGGCTTCGGCAGGTACTGCGCGACGTTCGCGAACGCCGGCTTGCCACCGATGCACACCGTGTCGTAGGTGAACTCGTCGCCCTCGATGAACTCCTCGAGGCTCGCCTCCTCGATGTGGTGCATCCGGCCGAGCACGTCCTCGAGCTCGCGATCACTGCGGACCTCGTAGGTATCGGCGCTGCCGGCGCCGGAGATCGGCTTGAGCACCAGCGGGTAGCCGAGCTCCGCCGCACCTTCGCGCGCGTCGGTCGCCGTTCGAACCCGCACCGAACGCGGCACGCGCAGCCCGGCGGCTGCGACCCGCTCCTTCATCACCTGTTTGTCCCGAAACCCGCGGACCGCGTCGACCGACATCCCCGGCACGCCGAACCGCTCGCGGAGCCGCGCCGCGGTCATCACCATGACCTCCCAGTTCGCGAGCACGCGATCGACCGCGCGGCCGCGCATCCACGCGTGGACCCGGTTGACGACGTCATCCTCGTCGAGGAGCTTGGGCACCTGGAGGTAATCGACGAGGTGCTGCTTGAGCGACGGCGCCAGCGAGCCGACCGGCTGATCGCCAACGCCATACACCGCCGCGCCAACCTCGGCGAGGCCGCGCGTGTACTGCTGCATCTCCGGCGGGTAGCTCGGAGCCAGGAAGACGACCTTCATCGAGCGGCTCTGCACGCATGGTACAACGACGCGCATGCGGAACGTGATCTTCGCCGCGCCGTTCCCGCTCGAAACCACGATGCGGTTCGCGCGCGCGGCCTCCAAGTTGCCCGACGTCCGCCTGCTCGGCATCGCGCAGGAACCGCCGTCGGGGAATGACGCACGAATGTTCGCCGATGTCGTCCAGGTCGAGGACGGCCTCGATACCCGCCAGCTCATCCAGGCAGCGCGCGTGCTATCGGGACGCCACGGCGACATCCACCGCGTGATCGGCATCCTCGAGCCGCTCCAGGTCCAGCTCGGCGAGGTCCGCCGCGCGCTCGGCGTCACCGGCACCACTCCCGAGACCGCCGACCTGTTTCGCGACAAGGCGCGGATGAAGGACGAGCTGCGCCGACATGGCCTGCCGTGCGCGCGTCACCGGCTGATCCGATCATGGGCCGATGCCGAGTCGTTCGTCGGCGAGGTCGGGATGCCGCTCGTGCTCAAGCCGCCGGCCGGCATGGGCTGCAAGGCGACCTGGCGGATCAACTCGCTCGGCGAGCTCAAGTCCGCGCTCCACGCGCTCCACGCCGGCCCCGATCACCCGGCGCTCGCCGAGGAGTTCCTCCGCGGCCGCGAGCACAGCTTCGAGACGATCACGATCGGCGGCGAGGTTCGCTTCCAGTCGTGCACGCGCTATTACCCGACGCCGCTCGAGGTCATGGAGACGCCGTGGATCCAGTGGGTCGTCGTGGTGCCGCGCGATATCGACGGTCCCGACTACGCGGATGCCCGCGCACTCGGCGTGCGCGCCGTGAAGGCACTCGGCCTCGATACCGGCATGACGCACATGGAATGGTTTCGCCGCGATGACGGCTCGCTCGCGATCGGCGAGATCGCCGCGCGGCCGCCGGGTGCTCACATCGTGCTCGCGAACAGCTACGCGCACGACGCGGACATGTACCGGGCGTGGGCTCGCGCCACCGTCGACGACGCGTACGACGGACCGTTCGAGCGCAAGTACGCGGTCGGCGTCGCGTACCTGCGTGGTGTTGGCCACGGCCGCGTCGTCGACGTCACCGGCGTCGACGACGCGAACGAGCGAGTCGGTCACCTCGTCGTCGAGTCACGGCTGCCGCAGCGCGGCGCACCACGATCGGACAGCTACGAGGGCGACGGCTACGTCATCGTCCGCGATCCGGACGTCGAGATCGTGAAGGCCGCGATGACGACGGTGATCGAGACGATTCAAGTGCAGTACGGCTGAGCGCTTCGAGGGCTGTACGCCGTGGTGCGACAGCGCTGATTTCTGGGCCTTGAAGTATCCACCTCCTGGCCTGACACTGAGGCCATGTGGCGAGCCGTGCTCCTGATGACCGCGAGCGCGTCGATCACGAGCTGCACGTTCGAGGCGAAGGTGCCGCCCGGCGGGGTGCCCGGCGACGCCAGCCGCGACGGCGTCGTGGACGCCAGCGTCGACGCTCCGCCGCCTCTCGCCGTCGACGCATCCCCCGACGCGCCGCCGAGTGTGATCGCGTGCCCGGGCTCGATGTGTGGCTCGGTCTGCTGCGATGGCACCTGCATCAACGCTGTCACGAGCATCTGCTCGGGCAGGACGTTCCGTTGCGACGGCCCCGAGGACTGCGCGGGTGCCGAGGTCTGCTGTAACGACCAGAGCGGGAGCTCTTGCACGACCGCCGCATGTAACTCGTCGCCGCGGTTCGAAGTCTGTCACACCGGCGCCGATTGCAGCTTCAACTGCTCGGACTGCAGCTTCCGCCAGGACTACGGCCAGAAGGTCTGCTGCGAATAACGAGCGCCGAGAACCTTCGCTCGGCGGTCACGACGCGCGGGCTACTTCTTGTGCTTGCCCTTGTGGTCGTCCTTCGCGTCCTTCCTGTCGTCCTTGCGGTCTTCCTTGGCTTCCTTGCGGTCTTCCTTGGCCTCCTGGCGATCTTCCCTCGCCTCGGCCTTGGCCTCCTGGCGCTCTTCCTTGGCTTCCTGGCGATCTTCGCGGGCCTCGGCCTTGTCTTCGCGATGCTCGGCCTTCGCCGCGGCCTTCGCGCTCGCGTCGCCCTTGTAGCGGATGTACATGGTCGGCTGCTCGATGCGCTGGATCTGCGGCGGCAGCACGGTCACGCGAACCCAGTCACGCGTGTGATAGCGGCTGCTGTACCAGACGCCGCCTTGAAACCGCCAGTACATGTTCGACGAGTAGAAGACGGGCTCGTGATAGTCCTCGATGACCTGGACGTCGGCGCTGACGTAGACAAGCGACGGTGTGGTCACCACGGCGCTGCCGCGTGCGCTTCCAGATGCAGTGCAACCCCCGAGGAGGGCGAGGAACAGGACTGAGCTGAGAAATATAGTACGCATGTACCGGCGGCTCCACGCATCGCCCGTGCCACGGCGGTTCGTCTGCCAGGTGCCTCTCCAATGCCGTCAAGAGGGGCCCCCGTGATGCGAGCCACGCGGGGGCGAATCCGCCCGGGGCACCGAGCCCACGCGCTCGGTCGCGAGCTCGCTCAGAAGCAGCGCAGGACGTCGAATGTTCCGGATACCGAGATGGTGCCGACGTCGTTGTCGGTCGTCGTGAACGTCACGCTACCGGTGACCCGGTCGCCCGCGCTGTCGATCGTGACCATGCCCGTCGAGCCGTTGATGTTCACCATGTCGCTCGTCGACTTCATCACGGTGACGCCGGCGGTCGGGTGCGAGCCCGGAGCCTTCGCGACGTCGAAGTAGACGAACGAGCCTTTGGGGAACTCGAAGCCCTCGATGTCGACGAGGTTGGTGTCGCAGTCGACGTTGTCGGAGCCGATCTGCACGAGCATGTTCGTCGCCATCGAGGACTGGATCGCCGAGCCGACGACCAGCGCAGGCGAGCTATCGCCGTACTGCATCGCGATCGTCCCGGTGATGGGCTCGCCGCCCCCGCCACCGCCGCCGCAGCCGAGGACTCCAAGACCGAACATTCCGAGGATCAGGGGGGCGTGTCGCATGCCCCATCGTATCGCGCGGACTCGCGAGTGTTCACGATTCCTGGCGGCCGATCCGCACGGCGGTGAGGTCACCGCCAAAACCCTGCGGCGTGTGCGCGAGCACGTCGTAGCGGCCGCTCGGCAGCGCGACCGCCGATCGATTGAAGCCCTTCTCCTTGCCACTCTCCGTGGCATCGAGCACGACGACGCCGCCGGGACCGACGTCGAGAGCGCCGAGCGAGGACCACGCGTCGGCGACCTCCTCGTCGCGCTCGCCTTCCCAGTACAGGCGATCGACGACGATCTCGGTCATCTCGACGGCGTCCTCGTTTGCGAGCACCCACGCGAGGAAGTCGAGGAAGAGCTGCCGGCGCATGGTGACGAGGCGCTGCGCCGTGGTGGCGACGTCGTTATCAGAGCTGACGACGAGCGGGAAGAGGTACGGTGCCAGGCGCTGGAGCACCGCTTCGCGCGTCTCGATGTCCGTCATGATCTCGTGGGCGACCGCGGCGTCGTGCGGCGTCACGATCGGCCCGGCGAGGAGCTGGCGATAGCGCGCCTCGGCGGCCTGCGGATCGAGATCGAACAGCGACTGCAGCCCGCAGCGCAGCACCACCTGGTCCTCGACGCTGGTGTCGTCCACCAGTCGTGCAAGCTCCTCGCGTGCGGTCGGTTCCAGCTCGTAGTAGTCGCCCCGCAGCACCTCTGCGAGATCGCGACGGACGCGGCCGTCGCGCAACGTACGGACCAGCTCCGCGATCGGAAGATCGTACCCCGTGGTGGCGTACCGCAGGCTCGCGGCAAGCATCCTGATCTGACCGGAGCGTTCGCTGACGAGCATCGACTTCGGCCTCGAGCTGATGTCGTCGCTCTCGGGCAGTGCTGCGAGCTCGCGTGCCAGCGCCGAGAGCTGCGCGAACAGCGCGTCGGCCTTCGCATCGTCGAGCAGCGCGCCGAGCGCCTGGCTGTTGCGTGCGAGGTCAACGGTGTACGCCTGCTTGCCGAGCACCGCGTCGAGCGCCTTCTGGAATGCCTTTGACACGCCGTCGAGGCGCGGCAACGGCAGCGCGCCTGGCTTCGAGGTCGTCTGCTTCGCGCTCGCAGGCTTCTTGGCCGAAGACTTCGCCGAAGACTTCGCCGCAGCCTGCTTCGCTGCCGGCTTCTTCGCCGCAGCCTTCACCGATTGCTTCGGCCTGGCCGCGGGCTTTGCCTTCGCCTTGATCGCCGGCTTCTTCGTGGCGGACTTCGCGTTCACCGCGCTCTTCTTGGCCGCGGGCTTCTTCGTCGTCGACCTCTTCGCGCTCTTCGACTGCTTGGATGCCATGGCGGATCTCCTCGGATGTCCTGATCAGGACTTTGCATTGGTATCGCGAAACCGCACCCAGCGTCGCCAGTCGGTGTTCGACTCGCCGAGACGAAAGCGCTCCGGATCGCGGTGTGTGATCGCGCTCGGTCAGTGCCGCGGCGCAGATATCCGTTCGCGCGACGGCGAGGTCGTGCGATCTGCGTTGCATGCATCCCATGCGCTACTATTGCCGCGCATGAGCACCGAGCGTGACAGCGGGGCCCCCTCCAGCGACGCGCGCGCGCAACGACGCTGGATGATCGGCATCGGGATCACGGTGCTGTTCGGCCTGTTCGGAGCCGTGATGGCGGTGCTCGCGTACACGAGCAGCCAGCAGACCCCGGGGCCGCGTGGTCCTGCCGGGCCGGCCGGAGTCTCGCCCGACAAGTCGAGCGCGCCGTCGCCGGCGCCTGAACCGGCACCGAAGAACCCCGGCAAGGGCCACTCATGAGCGTTCGCCGATGGCCGCACGCACGCTGACGGCCGCCGAGGTCTTGCTCGTCCAGCGCTTTGCACGGCGCACCCAGATCTGGCTTTGGATCTTGCTGCCACTCGTCGCGCTCGTCGCGCTCGGGCTGCCCGCGTTCGGCATCGTGATGTGGCGCGATTCCGACGAGCGACTGCTGCCCGTGGGGTTCTGCCTGCTCGGGCCGGGCATCGCGTTCCTGTTCCATCTGCAGTGGAGCTCGACCACGACGTACAGCAAGGTCGACACCACAACCACGCTCGTCGCGATGAGCGGCGTGCTTCATCTGAAGCGGATCGGCACGAAGACGTTCACGCTCGCGATCGACGACGTGGCTGTCCAGTTCGTGCATCCCGACGTCCGCCGCGCGGTGGCGGAGGATGAGCCCTGTGTCGTCGAAGTGCTGAGCGGGGCACCGCCGCTCGTCATCACGGCCCGGCCCGGGCAACGCATTAGGTGGGCGAAGCCGCAGAAGAAGCCACGCAAGCCGAAGCGCCGTCCGAAACGCTGAGACGCAAGGGCCGCGCAGATCCCGCAAAAACACTCACGAGCGTGTCGAGGAGGTGCGTGGCGACGGGGGCGGTGGGCAGGCCGAGGGCGCGGGGCACGTCGGTGGCCGGCATCCGAGCAAGGCTGCGAGCGCCCGCACGGCGGCACCGCGGGCGTCGCGCACGCGGGCGAGCTCAGCAGCGGTCAGCAGGCCATCGAGCCAGTCCGCGATCGCATGCGCGAGGGCTGCGTGCGCGAGCTCGTCGGACGCGATCGCCACCACCGCACCGCGAGTCCGTCTCGCTCGTGCTCGCGATGACCTCGTGACCGCCGGCGACCTGCCGCACGAGCCCGCCCTCCGGGCCGCCGTAACCGCGGTCGCCGTCGGACCAGCTCGGGTTGTACTTGCCGGTGACCCACACCGCGAGCAACGCCTTCGACGGCGTGTCGATCGGCGCTGCCGCGGCGAGCACCTCGGCGGCGCTCAGCCAGCGCTGGCCCTTGCCGTCGATGACGAGCACGAAGCCGGCCTGCGTGCGCAGCAGCCGCGCGAGCTCGGGCTCGCAGGTCTTCGTCGCCTCGGCGACGCGGGTCTCCATGCCCTGATCGCCGCCGCGACGATCGTCGAGGATCTCGACGAGCTGGCCGCAGCGGAAGCTGCCGCGCTCGATCGCGACGTGCGGACCTGGGTTCCCGAAGTCGCCCGCCGCGACGGTCGCGACGTAGGTCGCCCCCGCAAGCGGCGGCGCATCGAAGATCGAGACCTTGGGGTCGGGCTTCGTCATCCACACCGGGGTCGAGGCGCCGCCGCACGCGCATACGGCAAGCCACATCGAGGTCTCCCGCCAGGCTCGGAGCCGCATCCCTAACCGTCCACGACCTCGACGGTGCCGTCCTCGTTGGGATGCGCGCAGACCCGGTCCATCGAGTCGAGCATCGTCGCGAAGTACTCGGCGAGGTCCTCGGAACCGGTGATCGGTCGGATGTTCTCGATCTCGGTCTGCGTCAACGCGCGGCGCGCCGGCGGCCGGGTCACGAGGTGCAGCATCGCCGAGGTGCGCGGGCCGAGCACGAGGTCCTCGATCGGACGGCCGACGAGCCATGCCCGGATCCGGGCGAGATCGGCAGCGAGCACGGCGGCCTCGATCCGCAGCGTGCCGTCGACCATCGCGTCGCCGAGCAAGCAGAAGCCCGGCAAGCTGGTCTCGTCGAGATGGGTGACGAGCACGTCCCGCAGCAGCGCCCACGTGCGCCACCGGAACTCGTACGATGCGCCGTTACCGATCAGCGCCAGGCTCATACCGCGAGTGTAATCCCGAACCTGTCAGCGCGCCGCGGTCGTGCCGAACAGGTTCTCGTACATCCCGTCGAGCTCGTCGACCTGCATCGGCGTCTTGCACTTCGGACACAGCACGTTCGACGGCACCGTGACCGGCGCATCGCGGCTGGTCAGCTCGACGAGGCGCAGGTCCTCGGCATTACACGACGGGCAGAGGTACGGCACGAAGATCGACTTCACCTGAGCGTGGGTGCCCATGAAGCTCGAGATCATGCTCATCTGCTGGACCATCACCGGTGCCATCTTCTCGATGACGAGCGGCTGCTTCGCGCGCTCGCAGTCGCGCACGAAGTTGCACCACGCCCGCACGCCGAGCGAGTTGATGTTCTCGACGGCGGACAGATCGACCCACAGCGCCGTCCGCAGCGCGGTCAGCTTCGAGAAGTCCGCGGCTTCGGTCACCTTGCCGAACAGCGCGACCGACGTGCCGCCATCGCGATACTCGATGTGAGCAGCGAGCGAACCTCCAAGCGATTGCGCGATTTTAGGCATGTCCAGGTACGTCCAGGATCGCGTAGGTCCGGACAGCGCACAAGCGCAGCGACGTTGAAGTGACCCGGTTCAGGCCGCTCGGCTGACGTGGTCGATGATCTCGCGGACGCCGGCATCTGCCGCAGGCAGCGGCAAGTTGAAGAACCCGTGCGGGGCACCTGGATAGATCACGAGGCGGGTCGGCAGCCCGAGCGACTCGCGATGTGCGGCGAGCCGGCGCGCTTGCTCGACGGGAACCAGCCCGTCATCGTCGCCGTGCAGCAGCAAGGTCCGCGTCGCGGGCTGGGCTGCGAAGCGCGGCGAGCGGCTGTGCCAGGTAGCGCGATCGGCGGTGCGAAACAGCAGACGTGGCAAGAGACCGGCAGGCCCGCGCAGGTGTCCGATCTCGTAGAGCCCGAACGCACATACGAGGCTCGCGAGCCGGTCGGTGCGCGCCGCCGCGAGCAAGCCGAGCGACGCACCGGCGGAGAGCCCGACCATCGAGACGGCGCGCGCATCGAGCCCGAGCGCCGGGACGCGCCCTGCCCAGAACGCGAGGGCCTCGGAGACGTCGTCGACGGCCTCGTCGAGGCGCCCGCCACGGAAGATCAACCGGTAGTCCACCGCGCACACCGCGATGCCGGCGGTGACGAGCCGCGCCGCGAGGTAGCGCATCGGCTTCATGCGCCGCGAACCGATCACGAACGCGCCGCCGTGCACGAGCACGACCGAGGCCCCGATCGGACGCGCTGGCAGGTAGATGTCGACGAGCGGCGCGATGCCGCCCCGGAGATGCGCGCGATACGGCACGGCCGCCTCGGTCGGCTGGACCGCCGCGATCGTCGGATCGCCGCGCAACGACTGCAGCGCGCGCAGGGCCGCACCGTAGCGCAGCGTCATCGGCGTTGCTCCATCGGCGCTGCTCCCGGCGCGCCTGCGAGCGCGGCGAGCTGCAGCTCGAGGCCGAACTCGAACGTCTCGTCGAGGTGGCGCGGCTCGAGCCACGCCGAGACCGCGGCGACCCGCGTGTACCGCCGGCGCAGCGCCGCGATGCCCGGATCCTTGGGGCCGTGCAGCGTCGCGAGCTCGTTGAGCGCGAACCCGCTGCAGTACGAGCTGACGACGCGATAGAAGCGCGCGGTGATCCGATCCTCGATACCCTGGCGGCGCGCGAGCTCGAACAGCTCCTCGAGGAACGCGTACGTGCTCTCGCTCGCGAACCGCCGCGTCGCGAGCAGCGGAAACGCCTTCGGATGATCGTGGGCGAGGCCGCGGTAGGCATGCGCGACATCGCGCAGCGCGCCGATCCAGTCGATGGGCGCCCGTCCGGAGACAACGGCGGCCACCCGCATCATCAGCTGGTCGACCACGGCGTCGAGCAGCGCCTCCTTGCTCGGGTAGTACCAGTAGATCGCCATCGCCTCGCAACCGAGGACGCGGCCGAGCTTGCGCGTGCTGAAGTCCGCGAGCCCGTCCTCGTCGATCAGCGCGAGCGCCGCGATGCGGATCACGTCGTGCGAGAGCCCCGGCGGTGCCGCGCGCCGTGCCGTGCGGGTCTTGGTCCTGACGGCCGCAACCTTGCGAGGCGCGGTCCTGGTTCGCGTCGTCGTCGTCTTCGATCGTGCCGTCATCGTGGCGCGCCCATCCGCACGAGCTGGCCCGGGCGCGCGCCGGTGAGCTCGCCGTGCTCGGCGATCGCGACGCCCGCGACGAACGTGGCGATGTAGCCCTCGGCGCGTTGCACGAGCCGGCGACCACCCGCCGGGAGATCGCACTGCATCACCGGGCGCGGCAACCCGACGCGCGCGAGCTCGACGACGTTGAGGTCCGCGCGCATGCCGACCTCGATCGTCCCACGGTCGGTGAGGCCGATGAACCGCGCGGTGTCGTGCGCCTGCATCTGAACCACGCGCTCGAGCGGGATGCCGTTCGCGCGATCGCGCGCCCAGTGCGACAGCAGATAGGTCGGCATGCTCGCGTCGCAGACCGTGCCGACGTGCGCACCGGCGTCGCCGAGGCCGACCAGCGCGCGCGGGTGGAGGAGCATCTCGCGCACGGCGTCGAGGTTCATGCCGCTGTAGTTGTAGATCGGGAAGTAGAGCAGCGCCTTGCCGTCATCCTCGAGGAGCGCGTCGTAGATCCGCGCGAGCACCGGCTGGCCGGCGCGACTTGCCTCGGCCGCGAGGCAATCGAGGAGCTTTGGCTCGTAGTCGGGCAGCGCGGCCATGCGGTAGAGCCGCATCGCGACGAGCGAGAGGTTCGCGAGGAAGAAATCGGCGAGCGGCGGGATCGGCGTGCCATCGCCGGCGATCTTGTCGGAGGTCTCGGCGAGCATCCGCGCGCGCAGCTCGGGCTCCCGCATCCGCGCCACGCGCTCGGCGAGCGGCAGGTGCGCGATCGCCTTGTACGCCGGGAACCCCATGAACGGATGGAACGTCGCTTCGAGTCCGAGCAGCACGCCGATGCCGCGTGCGCCGACCTGACAGCGCAGGTCGAGGCCGCGGGCCGCCGCCTGCTCGACGCGGGCGAGGATCCGGCGCCACTGCTCGGGCGCGTGATCGCGCTGCATCGTCGAGATCGACAGCGGCCGGCCCCCACTCGCGGCGGCCATCTGCTCGAGTAGATCGAACTCGGGATCGAAGCGCTCGGGGCCGCGCATCATGTCGAAGTCGCTGACCGCCTGCATCACGCCGTGACCGAGCCCGGCAAACGCGGCCGCGATCCCGGCGAGCTCGCGGGCATCGACCTCGGAGGCCGGCGTCGCCGCACCGCGCGCCGTGCGGTGGTTGTCGCTGCGGCCGGTCGAGAACCCTGCCGCTCCCGCCTCGAGCGCTGCGCGCAACAGCCCGCGCATCTGCGCGATGTCGTCGTCGGTCGCGAGCTCGTCTGCGACCGCGCGCTCGCCCATCACGTACATCCGCAGCGGGTCGTGCGGCACCTGCACGAGGAAGTCGATCGCATGGGGCATCGCGCCGATCACCGCCATGTAGTCCGCGAACGACTCCCAGCCCCACGGAATGCCCTCGGCGAGCGCGGCACCCGGGATGTCCTCGACGCCCTCCATCAGCTCGACCAGCGCCGCCTCGCGCCCGGGCCGCACCGGCGCGAAGCCGACGCCGCAGCTCCCCATCACACAGGTCGTCACGCCGTGCAGTGACGACGGCGTCAGCTCCTCGTCCCACGAGACCTGGCCGTCGTAGTGGGTGTGGATGTCGACGAAGCCGGGCAACACGTGCGCGCCGCGGGCATCGAGCGTGCGGCGTGCCGGGCCGTCGCAGGTGCCGACCGCGACGATGCGGCCGTCCGTGACGGCGACGTCACCCTGGTAGGCCGCGCGGCCGGTTCCGTCGACGATCGTCGCGCCGGTGATCTTGAGATCGAACATGTCCACCGCCACCTTTACACCGTAAAATACACCCGATCAAGACCTGTTCGATCACGCCTCCGTCGAGGCGAGCCTGTGACGACGCCGCGTGACTAAGCCCGGAGCACGGAGGTACGATACTCGCGCATGGTGTACCGGGTTGGGGATCCCCGACGTGGGGATGAACCTCCATTCGACGACGACTCGGATGGCGACGCGCCAGACCGGCCGACCGAGCACGATCTGACGGCCGCCGCAGCCGCCGCGGTCGCCGCATCCGAGGAGCTGCAGCAGCCAGACTTCGAGGAAGGCACCGTCCTCAGCGGCCCGCCGAACATCGCGCACACGCCCGCGCCGCCCCGGCCCAGCGCGTACGCGCCGACCGCCATCCCCGCGACGTTCACCGCCGGCACGCCGGTCGGAGTCCCGCTGGCACCGGTCGACGAGCTGCCCGAGGGCACGCTGCTCGCGGGCCGTTATCACATCACGCACTTCGTCGGCCAGGGCGGCATGGGGACCGTCTACGCGGCGCACGACGACGATCTCGACGAGGACATCGCCATCAAGGTGTTGCGCCCCGAGCTCGCGTGCGACGTCGAGTTCAAGCGCCGCCTCAAGGCCGAGGTCCGGCTCGCGCGCCGGGTCTCGCATCCCAACGTCTGTCGCGTTCACGACTTCGGCATCGAGGGCGAGCTGGTGTTCGTCACCATGGAGCTCGTGCGCGGCCGCACGCTGCGCGAACGGCTCGCCGAGATCCGCGCCGGTCGCGGGCAGCCGCTCGAGCTCGCCCACATCGTCGACATCGTCCTCCAGATCGGATCCGCACTCTCGGCCGCGCACCGCGCCGGCGTGATTCATCGCGACGTCAAGCCGGACAACGTGATCCTCTCCGACGGCCGTGCGGTGCTCACCGATTTCGGCGTCGCGTCGATGATGGTCGACCGCGCGCAGCGCCCGATCGTCGGGACGCCGGCGTACCTCGCGCCGGAGATGCTGCGCGGCGAGGAGTTCGATCACCGGGTCGACGTCTACGCGGTCAGCTGCCTGGCCTACGAGCTGATCGCGGGCGATCCGCCGTTCGCGGCATCGACCATGGAGCTCGCGCTCGCGCTCGCCCGCAAGCGCCCCGCGTACCCCGGCCTGCCGGAGGGGTTCGCGACGTCCGAGCTACGCACCGTGCTCGATCGCGTGCTCGCACGTGGCCTGGCCGCCGATCCGAACGGTCGCTCGCCGACGATCGATCGATTCACCGACGCGTTCGCGCATGCCGCGCGCACGGCGCCCCAGTCACCCGCGGTCAGCGGGCGGGCGTCCGGCCAGATCAGTGGATCCTTCACGCCGGCCGACAGGGGTTCGCTGCCTGCGCTGGCGAGCAAGCGCAACGAGCTGCGCGTCACCACCACGCTCGTCTGGTACGGCGATCGCACGCGCGAGGCCGAGCTGGCCGAGCGGATCGTCGTCGACGCCGGTGGCATCCCGATTCGCGTCGTCGCGGGCGAGATCATCGCGCTGTTCGGTGCGACGCGCTCGACCGGCGACGATGCCGATCGCGCCGCGCATGCCGCGATCGATCTCGTCGCGAAGCTCGGCGGCCATGCAGGCCTCGACACTGCACGCATCTTGCTGCGTCCCGGCGACATCGCGCTCGCCGGTCCCGAATCGGCCGCGACGGCGGTCGCGATCGCGCAGCTCGCGAAGGAGGGCGAGGTGCTGGCCGGCGCCGCCACGGCACGCCAGGTCGCGGCGCGGTTCGACGTCATCGAGACGCCAACCGGAGCCCGGCGGGTCAGCACGCGCAGACCACACCAGCGTCGCGGCACGATGCCGATCGCGCGGCGGCCGGTGGGCCCGATCCTCGAGTCGCTGCGCGCGGAGGAGCTCGCCGCGATCGAGGGTCATCTCGAGCACGCGTTTCAGGCGCGCCAGCCAACGTTCCTCGAGGTTCGCGGCCAGTCGGGCTCCGGCAAGACGATGCTCCGCAAGGCGCTGGTCGCCAGCGTGATCGCGCGCCGCGATGTCGAGTGGCTGATCGCGTTGACGTCGCCGGTCGGCGAGCCCGGTCCGCTCTCGGTGCTCCAGAGCGCGAGCCCGGAGTGGTACGACGCCACGACGCACGGCGGCACCGTCGTCGCACCCGGCGAGCGCGATGCCGGTGCGCGGCGCTGGCTCGAGAGTCGCGCGACGCGGCGGCCGATCGTGCTGCTCGTCGACGATCTGCAGTGGGCGGACCCGTCGTCGCGCGCGCTGCTCGATCATCTGCGCGCGACCCTGCGTGATGTCCCGGTCGCGATCGTCAGCTTCGCGCGCCCCGATGCCTCGGTGGCGACCCCGCCGGGTGTTCACGTCGTCTCGCTCGGTCCACTCGACGACAGCAAGGCGGCGCAGCTCGCCACTGCGCTCGCGCCCGCCGCGACGTCCGAGACGATCGCGCAGATCGTGCGACGCGCCGCCGGTAACCCGTTCTTCATCGAGGAGCTCGCGCTCGAGATCGCGGCCGGGACGAGCGGCGCGAGCCTGCCGCCGACGATCGAGGCTGTCGTCCAGGCACACCTCGACCAGTTGCCCGAGACCGCGAATCACGTCGCGATCGCGGCCGCGGTGATCGGCCATGGCTTCTGGCGGCGTGCTGCGGCGCGCCTGGTGCCAGCCCTGGGCGACGCCGAGCTCGACGCGGCGCTCGCGGAGCTCGAGCGTGCGGGCGTGATCGCCGCTGCGCCCGCGATGATCGTCAACGACGACTACTACCAGTTCACCTCGACGCTCGTGCGCGACGTCGCCTACGCGCGGACGCCGTCACGCGATCGCCGGCAGTTTCACGCCACGATCGCGACGTGGCTCGACGAGCAGCCGCGCAAGGCCGAGCAGGATGCCACGCGGCTGCTCGCGGTCGCCCACCATCGCGAGCACGCCGGCGACACCGCACGCGCCGCGACCACGTATCACCAGGCCGGCAAGCAGTGCCTCGAGATGTTCGCGTACGGCGAGGCCGTGATGGCGCTGCGCAAGGCTTCCGCGCTCACCACGGTGCCGGATCCGATCCTCGACGAGGAGCTTGCCGATGCGCTCGCGCAGACCGATGGCTACGCGGCGGCCGAACCGGTGTACCAGCGGGCGCTCGACGAGACCGATGATGACGATGCGCCCGCGCGCGCCCGCCTCCTCTACAAGCTCGGGACCTGCGCGAGCAAGCGCGGCAACAGCGCGAACGCGATCGGCCGGTTCACGGCAGGCCTCGCGATCGCTGCGCCCGGCGGCAAGATCGCCGGCTGGGCCAGGATGGATCCGCGGACGCCTGCCCTGCTGTGGGCGGACCTCGGCTGGACGCTCGGCTACTTGCTCGGCCAGGTCGACAAGGGTCAGCCGCACTGCGAGCGCGCCGTCGCCCTCCTCGAGGACACGCCGCACCGCCGCGATCTGGCTCACGCGCTGTCGCGGCTCGGCGGCACGTACATGCGGGCCTGTCGGTTCGCCGATCATCTGCGCTGCAACCAGCAAAATCTCGAGATCGCCGTCGAGCTACGCGATCTCAACATGCAGCTCACGGCGAACGTCAACCTCGGCGTCGTCCACGGTGTGCTCGGCGATCTCGATGCGGCGGTCGCGGTCACGCTCGCCGCGCGTGCCCTGGCGCTGCGCACCGGAGCCGCCGCCCGCATCGGGCTGACCGCCTCGAACCTCGCGGGCTTCTATCTCGAGCTCGGCCGGCTTGACGAGGCCGACGCGCTGCTCGACGACGCGATCGAGATCAACGAGCGCACCGGCAACCGCTACATCCTGTGCGAGAGCTTCACGTTCCGGGCGCGGATCGCCGCCGCACGTGACGACCTCCCAGCGGCGCGGGTGCACGCCGAACGCTCGCTGGCCCTCGCACGCTCGCTCGCGCAGCAGGTCGACGTCGCGGTCGCGATGCGCATCCTCGCGCAGCTCGACAGCCGCGCCGGCGATCATGATGCGGCGCGCAAGCTGATCGACGAGGCGCTCGTCGTCGCGACGCAGCACGACGCGCTCGAAGCGATCCGCACGCGCGCGGCTCGATCGCGCATCCTCGTGAGCGCCGGCCTCGCCGACCTCGCGGAGATCGCGGCGCTGCGGACCGACCTCGAGCGCCTCGGCACTCGCCGCGAGCTCGCGGTCCTCGCCGATCTTCGTCAGGTGCGCTGACGCCTACCCCGCGCGCTCCTGCAAGCTGCACCACGGTTTCTCGACGGAAATGCCCGTACACGCTCGACGGCGGTCGGGGTTTTCTCGATGCGAGGCTGTCGTAGAAGACTCACAGCGACGGGGAAGTTACGAGTCGTTAGCGTCGCCGGCATGAAAGCGTTTCTCGTGTCCGCAGCCATGTTGCTCCTGGTCGATGTCGCTCGTGCCGGCACCTGGCACGTCGCCACGACCGGCAACGACACCGCCGCCGGCAGCGTGACCGCCCCGTGGCGCACCATCCAGCGCGCCTCGAACGCCGTCGCCCCGGGCGATACCGTGATCATCCACGCCGGCACCTACCTCGGCTTTACCGTCGGCGCAGCCGGCACCGAAGCCCAGCCCATCGCGTTCGTCGCCGACGGTGTGGTCCGCATCGACGGCGCGGCGACTCTCGATCGCGACGCCGTCCACATCGAGAGCGCATCGTGGATCCGCATCGAGGGCCTCACCGTGACCGGCGCCAAGCGCGCTGGCATCAGCGCGATGGAGTGCGATCACATCACCGTGCGCGGCAACGTGACCGATGCGAACGCGCGCTGGGGCGTCTTCTCGTCGTTCTGCGACGATCTCGTCATCGAGAACAACCAGACCTCGCGCTCGGGCACCGAGCACGGCATCTACGTCTCGAACAGCGGCGATCGCCCGGTGATTCGCGGCAACACGATCTTCGGCAACGGGATGTGCGGCATCCACATGAACGGCGACATCAGCGTCGGCGGTGACGGCGTGATCTCGGGCGCGATCGTCGAGCGCAATCGGATCTACGACAACGGCAAGCTCGGCGGATCGGCGATCAACGGCGACGGCGTTCGCGACGCGGTGATCCGCAACAACGTGCTCGACAACAACCACGCCTCGGGCATCTCGCTCTACCAGATCGATGGCGGCGCACCGTCGAACAACAACCAGGTCATCAACAACACGGTGCGGATGGCGAGCGACGCGCGCTGGGCCGTCAACATCCAGGATGGCTCGTCGAACAACGTGCTCCGTAACAACATCCTGCTCCATGCCTCGCCCACCCGCGGCGCGGTCGACGCTTGCGCCACCTGCATCAACGGCATGTCGTCGGACGGCAACGCCGTCGTCGGTCGATTCTCGGTTGGCGGTACGTTCGTCGACCTCGCGGGCTGGCGCAGCCGCACCGGTGGCGACGCGACCTCGTTCGTGGCGACCGACGCCGAGCTGTTCACCGATGCCACCGCCGGCGACCTCACGCTGAAGGCCGGCTCGCCCGCGATCGATCGTGGCGCGGCCACCGGCGCACCGGCGACCGACATCGCCGGCATCGCGCGTCCGCAGGGTCTCGGCATCGACATCGGCGCGTACGAGTCCTGCGACGGCACGTGCGCGGGTGCACCGCCCGGCGATGGCGGCGACGGCGACGGCGACGGCGATG
>JACCTC010000044.1 GCA_013812655.1 Deltaproteobacteria bacterium
CCCGGACACCGATCCGGCGCTGACAGCGCGCGGGATGGCACCCGCGGCGGGCCAGCCGTCGGCGAGCTATGCGGCGGCCCGGCCTTCGAGTCACTCCGCGGGCTACGCGGCGAGCCCGCCTGGTGCGGGCTACGCGGCGCGCCCGCCGGGTGCGGTGACGCTCGGTGCATCGACCGAGTCGGTCTTCGATCCGGCGACCGGGCTGTCGTCGCAACGGTCGCCACCCTCGGGTCCGCCGTCGGCGAGCCTGCAGACCGTGGCGTCGGCTGACCCCGGCTTGCCGCCGACGCTCGCCACCACGGCGGTGGCGCCCGCGATCGATGTCCACCAGCTCACCGAGGAGGTGCGCGAGTCGAGCGCGTTCCTCGATGACGTGTTCGCGCAGGTCGGCCGCGTGGTCGTCGGCCAGCGCGATATGGTCGAGCGCGTGATGATCGGCCTGCTCACCGGTGGTCACTGCCTGATCGAGGGCGTCCCTGGCCTCGCGAAGACGCTGATGGTGAAGACGCTGTCGCAGACCATCGCGGCGTCCTTCCAGCGCATCCAGTTCACGCCCGATCTGCTGCCGGCCGACATCACCGGCACCATCATCTACAACATGCACACCGGGCAGTTCACGCAGAAGCGTGGCCCGCTGTTCGCGAACCTCGTGCTCGCCGACGAGGTCAACCGTGCGCCAGCGAAGGTCCAGTCCGCGCTGCTCGAGGCCATGCAGGAGCGCCAGGTCACGATCGGCGACACCACCCATCCGCTGCCCGATCCATTCCTCGTGCTCGCGACCCAGAACCCGATCGAGCAGGAGGGCACGTTTCCGCTGCCCGAGGCGCAGCTCGATCGCTTCATGCTCCTCATCAAGGTCAGCTATCCGACCGCGAGTGACGAGCGCGCGATGCTCGACCGGATGAGCACGCTCGACGTGCCCGCCGCGAGCGAGGTCGCGTCCGTCGATCAGGTCCGCCAGGCGCGCCGCGTCGTCGGCAAGATCTACATCGACGATCGCGTGCGCGACTACATCGTCCACGTCGTGCAGGCAACCCGCAAGCCACGCGACTACGGCCTCGGCGAGCTCGCGCCGCTGATCGAGTACGGAGCGTCGCCGCGCGCGACCCTCTGCCTCGCGTCGGCCGCGCGCGCGCACGCCTTCATCCGCCATCGCGCCTACGTCACGCCCGATGACATCAAGGCGATCGCGATGGACGTGCTGCGCCACCGCGTGACCGTGACGTACGAGGCCGAGGCCGAGGAAGTCACCTCGGAGGACGTCGTGCGCCGCATCTTCGAGTACCTCCCGGTGCCGTGAGCGCCTGACCCCAGCCATGGCGCTTTCCTCCGCGGAGCTCTTCAAGAAGGCGCGCAAGATCGAGATCGCCGCGCGCCGGCTCGTCGACGAGCAGCTCGCCGGTCAGTACCACTCCGTCTTCAAGGGCCGCGGCCTGATCTTCTCCGACGTCCGCCCGTACTACGCCGGCGACGACATCCGCGCGATCGACTGGAATATCACCGCGCGGATGAACTTCCCGCACGTCAAGCAGTTCGTCGAGGAGCGCGACCGCACCGTCAACCTCATGATCGACATGAGTGCCTCGGGCTACTTCGGCTCGCGCGGCCTCTCGAAGCGCGAGCTCGCCGCCGAGCTTGCGGCCGTCGTCGCGTTCTCGGCCATCAAGAACAACGATCGCGTCGGCCTCTACATCGTCACCGACAAGGTCGAGCGCTTCGTGCCCCCGAAGAAAGGCCGCCGCCACGTCCTCCGCGTCATCGGCGAGATCCTCGCCTTCGAGCCCGCGTCGCGCGGCACCGACCTCGCGGAGGCCCTCGATCTCCTCGGGAAGATCGCGCGCCGCCGATCGGTTGTGTTCCTGGTGTCGGACTTCCTCTCGGAAGGCTGGGAGCAAGCGATGCGGATCGCGCGCCGCCGTCACGAGGTCGTGCCCGTCGTCGTCGGCGATCCCCTCGAGCGCGCGCTCCCGGCCGTCGGCCTGCTCGCCCTCGAGGACCTCGAGACCGGCGAGGTCATCGAGATCGACACCAGCGGCCGCGCCGGCAAGGAATTCGCCGAGCGTGCCCGCCACCGCGCCCAGCTCCGCGAACAGGCCCTGCGCCGCCTCAACGTCGACGTCGTCGAGATCCAGACCGACGAGCCCTACGTCGATGCCCTGATCGCCTTCTTCAAGGCCCGCGCGAAGCGAATGGCCCACGGATGAGGGGTCCGCAACTTGCGATCCTGCTCGCCTGCTCGCTGGTCGCAAGCGTCGCGGCCGCGCAGTCTGGCTCTGCTGGCGCGGCCGCCGATCCGATGCCGCCCGAGGTCGATGCCGGCGTCGTCGATCCTGCAACCGGCTCGGCCACCGGCTCTGCGAGCGGCTCGGCAGGCTCCGCGGATCCGAACGTCGGCTCGGGTTCGCCGAATGGCGGCTGGGCAGATCCGAACGCGGGCTCTGCGGGCTCAGGCTCTGCGGGTTCCGCCGATCCCAACGCGGGCTCCGCGGGCTCGGGACCCGGATCCGGCGCGATCATCCTCCAGCTCCCGACGGACATCGCCGCACCCCAGGTGACCGCGGCCGCGGACCCGACGGTGGTCCGGCTCGGTGGCAAGTTCACGGTCGTGATCCGCGCGACCTATGGAGACGGCGTCGAGGTCAACCTGCGCGAGCCGGTCGAGCTTGGCTCGGTGTTCGAGGTCCGGCGCAAGCTCTCCGAGGATCGCAAGGTCACCGGCGGCCGGGTGACCCGGGAGTGGCAGATCGAGGTCATCGCGTGGGAGCTCGGCGATCTCGTGATGCCGCCGATCTCCGTCACGTACACCGCGTTCGGCAAGGCCGGGCAGGTCGAGACCAACCGGATCCGCCTGAAGATCATCGGCGTGCTCGGTGACCTCGTCGACGATCCGAAGGCGATGCGCGGCCACGCGCCGCCCGCCGAGCTGATCGTGCGCGACTGGTTCTGGTTGTGGGTCGGTGCCGCCGCCGGCGCGGTGCTCGGCGTCGCCATCGCGCTCGTGCTCTATCGCCGCCACCGCCGCCGCCGGGCCTCCCTCGTCCCGGGCGCCGTCATGCGGCCGCGCCGGATGTCGAGGATGGCGGACATGACGAGCGAGCGCGCGCTGCAGCGGCTCCTCGCGATCGAGGAGTCCGGCGTGCTCGATCGCGAGGACGATCGGCGCACGGGGTACGCCGAGATGGTCGAGGTGATCCGCGACTACGTCGGCGCGCGCTACCGGATCGCGACCTCCGAGCTGACCTCGAGCGAGCTGCTCCGCCGGCTCGAGCGCGCGGCTCCCGACGACGAACGCCTGCTCGTCGAGCGCTGGCTCGCGGGCTGTGACCTCGTGAAGTACGGCGGCCTCCGCACGACGGGGGACCAGGCGCGCGCCACGCTCGACGATGCCCGCGCGCTGATCGTCGCGACCACCTCGCATGGCAAGCCGGCGGCAGTGCCGGTGGGGCGCGCCGCATGAGCGAGCAACCGAAGCGCCATCCGTTCGCGCGCGCGGTGTGGCCGTGGGGCCTCGTCCTCGTGATCGGCGGGCTCGCCGCCGCGATCGGCTACTCGTACCTCGACGATCAACGCGACGGCGAGCGCATCGTGTGGCGGTCGTGGAAGGCGCTCTTCCTCGGCGGTGGCGGCGTGCTGGTCGCGCTGATCGCGTTTCACCTGCAGCGCCGGCGGGTCGCCGCGATGGGGTTCTCGCAGGTCGGCATGGTCGGCTCGCGCGGCGCCGGCGCGTGGCTCGGCGATCTGCCGAGCGCGATGCGTGTGGTCGCGCTGTTCGCGCTCGCGGTTGGCCTCGCGCGCCCCGAGACCTACCGCACGATCGTCCATCAGGAGGACTCGATCGACATCATGATCGTGTTCGACATGTCGAAGTCGATGGAGGAGAGCGATCTCCCTCGCGATCGCATGGACGCCGCGCAGCGCGTGGTCCGCCGGTTTCTCCGCCGCACCAAGCACGACCGCGTCGGCCTCGTGATCTTCGGACAGCAGGCGATGCTGCAGTGCCCGCTCACGAGCGATACCAAGCTCGTCGAGCAGATCGTCAAGGACATGACGATCGGGGACGTGCCCGAGCTCGGCACCGCGATCGGCGATGGCCTCGCGATGGCGATCGCGTCGCTGCGCCGCTCCGACGCCAAGAGCAAGGTCGTCATCCTGCTCTCCGACGGCGACAATAACTGGGTCACTCGCTTCGATCCCGACGAGGCCGCACGCACGGCCGCCGCGCACAAGGTCAAGGTCTACACCGTCCTCGTCGGTCGCGAGGAGTCCGACCTGTTCGGCGGCACCTCGGTCAACCCGGCGACCCTGCGCAGCATCGCTCAGCTCACCGGCGGCGAGTTCTTCCGCGCGACCGACTACGAGTCCTTCGATCGTGGCTTCCAGACCGTCCGCAGCAAGCTCGACACCACGAAGCGCGAGCGCCGCGAACGCGTACCCGACAAGCAGCTGTTCGTGATCTTCGCGCTGATCGCCGCGGTCCTCGTCGCGCTCGAGCTGCTCCTCTCGCACACCCGCCTGCGGAGGCTGCCATGAGGTTCGTGACGCCGGAGCTGTTCTACGTCGCGTGCGCCACGCCACTCCTCGTGATCGCGCTGCACCTCTACGACCGCGCGCGCCGCCGCCACCTGACGCGCCAGCTCGGCGAGCTCCCGGTGATCGGCAAGGTGATCGCGAGCGCGTCGCCGGGTCGTCGCCTGCTCAAGGACATCCTCGCCGCGGTGGGCCTCGGGCTCGTCGTGTTCGCCGCCGCGCGGCCGCAGCTCGAGGGCAAGCGCAAGGTCGAGCTGCGCGGGCTCGACGTCGTGATCGCGGTCGACGTCTCGAAGTCGATGCTCGTCGACGATGTTGGCCCGACCGCCGAGATGACGCGCAAGAAGTACGAGACCACGCGGCTCGCCCGCACGCGCGAGCTGGCGACCGCGGTGATCGACGAGCTGCCCGGTGATCGCGTCGCGCCCGTCGTGTTCGCCGGCGCCGCGGCGCACTTCCCGCTGACCGAGGACCACCAGGTCGCGACGCGCTTCCTCGCCGATCTCGGGCCCAACGATCTGCCGCCCGGCTCGAACGTCGCGCAGGTGATCCGCGCATCGCGCTGCCTGCTGCGCCCCGACCTCTACGACGATCCGCGCCTCCAGTGCTCGAAGATCGGCCGGCGTGGTCACGGCGGCGATCCGCTGCGCGGCGAGAGCCTCGATCCGAAGGAGCTCGTCGAGGACGAGGACAAGCTCGAGCAGAAGGTCGAGCGTGGCAAGGCGATCGTGATCTTCACCGACGGTGGCGAGGCCGACGCCGAGACCGTGCGCGAGGTCCGGATCGCCGGTGAGCTCGGTATCGCGTTGTTCCTGGTCGGTGTCGGCACCACGCAGGGCGGAGTCGTCTACGACGTCGATCCGTTCAGCGGCAAGCGCAGCACGAACCCCAAGCACGACGTCAACGGCAACACCGTGACATCGAAGCGCGACGATGCCGGCATGCGCGCGATCGCCGAGGCCGGCGGCGATGCCGACCGCTACCTGGTCGCCGGCGAGCGCGGTGAGGTCGACCCGATGCCGATCGTCGAGATGTTGCGCGCGGTCAACCGCGGCCTCGCGACCCGGCAGGTCAAGGAGATGAAGGACATCTACCAGCCGTTCCTGTTCATCGCGCTGATGCTCTTCGTGATCGAGGCCGCGATCGGGACCCGCCGGCGTCGCAAGTATCCGGAGGCGGCGTGACGAGCACGTGTCATGATCAGCAGCGCATGCGCGTCCCGCGTCGCAGCCTCGCCCTCGTGCTGGTGCTCGCCCTCGGCGGCTGGGAACCGTTTCGCTCGCCCGATCCGGATGTCGCCGAAGGCAATCGCGCATATGCCGAGGGCCGCTACGACGACGCGCTCGCCGCCTACGATCGCGCCGCGCGCGCGGGCAAGGTCGACGCCGAAGGGCTCGCGTACGATCGCGGGACCGCGCAGCTCAGGAAGGCCGAGGCGATCAAGGATCCCGCCGAGCGCGCCAAGCTGACCGAGCGGGCGATGGAGGATCTCAAGCAGGCGACGCGCTCGAAGGATCCACACGTGCGCGGACGCGCGAACTTCAACCGCGGCAACGCGCTGATGGGCCAGGACAAGCTCGAGGACGCGATCGAGTCGTACAAGCAGGCGCTCCGCGAGGATCCCGATCTCGACGACGCGCGGATGAACCTCGAGCTCGCGCTGCGCCGCCGCGAGAAGAAGCAGCAGCAACAACAGCAGGGGCAAGGCCAGCAAGGCCAGCAAGGCCAGCAAGGCCAGCAGGCTCAACAAGGCCAGCAGGGGCAACAAGGCCAACAGGGACAGCAGGGTCAACAAGGCCAGCAGGGCCGCGGCGGCCAGCCGGGTCAGTCGGGTCAGGCCGGGCAGTCAGGCCAGGCC
>JACCTC010000113.1 GCA_013812655.1 Deltaproteobacteria bacterium
GGCGTTGTCGGCGTCACCGGGTTGGGATCTGCACCGCTGGCACCTGTCGCGTTGCCGCCCGAGCCGCCCGAGCCGCCGCCGCCATTCGCGAGGAGCCGTCCGGCCCCCGTGTACTGGGGCGCGTGCAGGAGGATCATGCCGCCGCTGCCGCCGCCCGCGCCGCCGCCGACGATGCCAGGCGGTTCGCCGCCGGCACCCGACGCATTGATCGCGGCCTCGACCGCGATGCGGAAACCGGCGAGCAAGTAGATCGCGCCGCCGCCCGATCCCGCGATCGCGGCCGTCGACTGGCCCTGGCCCCCGTGTGATCCCGAACATCCGCCCCGCAGCTTGGTCGGTTGCGCCGCATCGGGACCGACGGCACCGGCACCTGGTGCGCTCGTCCCCGCACCGCCACCTCCGCCCGGCGTCATGAAGCTGCCGCCCGCACCCGCGCCGGCCCCGCCCGTGCTGCTGACGCCCGGCGGCGGAACCACGCACGCCGGAGAGTTGCCCGCCGCGCCGAGCGAACCGCGATGACTCGCGACATCGATGTCGGCACCGACGTAGATCGCCTCGGTCGCGACGAACGCGATCGGCCGGCTGCCGACCACCCGCGTCGGTGCGTTGAACATGATGGTCGTGGCGACGATGAAGCACGTGTCGGGCTGGCTCGCGGCCTTCCACGACGGTGGCTGCGTGGCCAGGCAGAGCGGTGAGCTGTCGGTGTTGATGTTCGAGGTTGCAGAGTTGTTGAAATCGATCGGCGTCGTCGGCAGTGGCTCGAGGCAGACCACGAATCCTGCCGGACCGAGGCAGTTGGCGGGTGCATCGACTGGTGCCCCCTCGGAGAGGATGTCTCCCGACGTGGTACCCGCATCGCCGAGCTTGAAGTCATCGATCCCGAGGATCGAGCTGCAGCCCGTGACGCAACCCACGAGGACCACGAGGACGCCCGTCCCCAACCGATGCATTTTCCTACGGTACTCGAAGCACGGGTCGTGATCGACGTTGTCCGCGATCCCTCGTTGCATTACCCTCTGGTCGTGTTCGGGGTTGGCACCATTCTCGCGGGCAAGTACCGCATCGAGCGGCTGTTGGGCGAAGGCGGCATGGGCATGGTCGTCGCGGCCACGCACCTCCACCTCGGCACCCAGGTCGCGCTGAAGTTTCTGCTCGCCGAGATGGTGGGCAACCAGAACATGGCCGAGCGCTTCATGCGCGAGGCGCGTGCGTCGGCGCTGCTCAAGAGCGAGCACGTCTGCCGGGTGTCCGACGTCGGCATGCTCGACAACGGCGCTCCGTACATCGTCATGGAGCTGCTGACCGGTCAGGATCTCGCGGCGATCCTACGCACGCATGGTCCGCTCGGCATCGCGACCGCGGCCGACTACATGTTGCAGGCTTGCACCGCGATCGCCGAGGCGCATGGCGCCGGCATCGTCCACCGCGATCTCAAGCCCGGTAACTTGTTCTGGACGCAGAAGCCCGACGGCTCGACGTTGATCAAGGTCCTCGACTTCGGTATCGCGAAGGCGCCTGGCTCGTCGAACTTCAGCATGACGCAGACCTCGGCGGTGATGGGCTCGCCGGGCTACATGTCGCCCGAGCAGCTCAAGTCGAGCAAGGATGTCGATGCGCGCAGTGACATCTGGTCGCTCGGCTGCGTGCTCTACGAGCTCGTGACAGGTCGCCCGCCGTTCCATGGCGAGTCGATCACCGAGCTCGCGCTCCGCGTCGTGATGGATCCGACGCCGCAGCTCCCCCCCGCGTTCCCGCGCCCGTTCGAGGGCGTGATCGCGCGCTGCCTCGAGAAGGATCCCGCGAAGCGCTACCAGAACGTCGCCGAGCTCGCGGCCGGCCTCGCGCCGTTCGCCGGGCCGCGTGGCGCCGAGCTCGCGAGTGCGGTCAACCGCGTGCTCCGCGGCGGCAACACGGTTCCCGTCACCGAGCCGATGACGCGCCCGCCGATCGCCACACCGACGACGCTCGGAACGGCAACGGGCATGGTCACCGGCGGTTCGCCGAGGAAGCGCGGTGCCATGATCGCCGCGTTCGCGGGGATCGGTATCGTCGGTGGCATCGTGGCGATCGCGCTCACCATGAGCGGCGGCAAGAAGGACGCGAGCAAGACGGTCGAGCCCGCCGCCGCGCCACCGAATGCAGCGTCGACGACGCTGACACCGACGCCCACCGAGACCCCGGCCCCGGTGACGCCGCCGACGACGACTCCACCGGCGACAACCGCGACGACCCCACCGGCGGCCGCGACTCCGACCGAGACTCCGCCGGCGACGGCGACGGCGACGGCGACTTCGACCGAGACCCCTCCGACCACCACGACCGCGACGACGACCACGACCAAGCCGGCGATCGACGCGACCAAGCCCGCGACGAAGCCGACAACGATCAAGAAGAAGCCGACGACGACCAGGAAGAAGAAGCCGGAGGACGTTGGTGACAGCCGCTGGTGATCGGGCATTTCTCGTCGGGATCGTCCTCGCGGTGTTCGCGGGAACTGCAGCAGCTCAGACGCCGACGCCGGCCGATGCCGCGTTCAAGCGTGGCCGCGAGCTCCTGAAGGCCGGCAAGTACGCTGACGCGTGCATCGAGTTCGAGCACAGCAACAAGCTCGATCCTCAGCTCGGCACCGAGTTCAACATCGCGCAGTGCAGCGAGAAGGTCGGCAAGCTCGCGCGTGCACTCGAGCTCTATCGCAACCTGCTCGCCCGCGATGCCAACCCGCAGCGCAAGGTCGTGGTCGCCGAGGCGATCCCGAACCTCGAGGCGCGCGTGCCCAAGCTGATCGTGCGGATCGCGACGCCGCCGACCGGCCTGAGTGGCTTGCTCGTGACACTGCAGCCCGTGCAGGGCGTCGTCCCGCCACGTGAGATCGAGGTCAACAAGCCGATCGAGATGGACCTTGGCGAGTACACGCTCGTCGCGAAGGGTGGCGGGATCAAGGACTGGACCGCGACCGCGAAGATCGACACCGAGGGCAAGACCACGACGCTCGAGATCCCGGTCGCCAGCATCCCGGCAAAGCCGCTCGTCGGCGGCGGCACCACGCCGATCGCGGGTCCTTCGCCTGACGGCGGCCCCGTCGACACCGACGAACCCGACGCGGCACCAAAGTCACGGCGCAAGACCTACGCGGTCGTCGCGATGGGCGTCGGCGGCGCCGCGCTGATCGGCGGCGTGGTGTTCGGCTCGATGGCGCAGAGCAAGTGGAACGAGGCGAAGGACGTCTGCGGTGGCACGACGTGCGCGTCGATGGACGATCTCGCGCGCGCCAGCGAGCTCGGCGACGCGGCGAGCGACAAGGCCTCGATCTCGACGCTCCTCGTGATCGCGGGCGGGCTCGCCGCTGCCGGTGGGGTCGTCCTGTGGGTCACCGCACCGAGCGAGCACGAGGTCCGGATGACGGCCACGCCGGCTCCCAACGGCGGCGCGTTCGTGGTGTCCGGACGGTTTTGAGCCTGCGGGGCACGGCGGATGCACGTGCTCGCTGGTGCGTCGGCGACGCCGCGAGGAGGCCACCATGCACCGCACCGTCGAGAGAATGCTGCGCACCAACCCGGAACCGCCGTTCGCGCCCGCAGACGCGCTGAGCGCCTGCATCCACGCTTGTATCGAGACCGCGCAGGTCTGCACGGCATGTGCAGATGCCTGCGTCGGCGAGCACTTGCCGGGGCGTCTCGACGCGTGCATCCGGCTCAACCTCGACTGCGCCGATATCTGTACCGCGACGTCCCGGATCCTCAGCCGTCAGCAGAATCCTGATCTCGCGATCGTCGCGATGATGATCGAGCTGTGCGCTGCCGCCTGCGACGCCTGTGCGCGCGAGTGCGATCGCCACGCGGAGCACCACGCGCACTGCCAGATCTGCGCGGCCGCCTGCCATCGCTGCTTCCAGGCCTGCCGATCGATGATGACGGGCGCCCCGACCGACTACCTGGCGCACTGACGGCTAAGCCGTCCAAAACCTCGACACGACCCACATTCCAGGCGTAACACTGGGATCGGGGATGTCAGTTGCCCTCGGCATCGATCTAGGTACCACCAACTCGGTGGCCGCCATCGCGACGCCTACTGGCGTCGAGTTCATCCTCGGCCCGCGCGGTGACCGCGTGCATCCGTCCGTGGTCGCGTTCCCGACCAGCGGCGGCGTGGTCGTTGGCCAGGATGCCAAGCGATACCGGCTCACCGAGCCCGCCAACGTCATCCATTCGGCGAAGCGGTTCATCGGCCAGAACATCCGTGCGCCGCTCGTACAGCTCGCGATGACCGGCGTCCGTTACAAGGTCGTCGAGGGACCAAACCAGCAGCCGATCATCGAGGTCCGCGATCGCAAGATCACGATGCCCGAGATCTCGTCCCACGTGCTCCTCCACCTCAAGCGGTGTGCGGAGCGCCAGCTCGGGGCGCACGTCAAGGAAGCCGTGATCACGGTGCCGGCGAACTTCACCGACGGCCAGCGTCAGGCGACGAAGGAGGCCGGCCGGCTCGCCGGGCTCGACGTGATGCGCCTGATCAACGAGCCGACCGCGGCCGCGCTCGCGTACGGGTTTGGTAAGGAGCACAAGCAGCTGATCGCGGTGTTCGACTTCGGCGGCGGCACGTTCGACGTCAGCATCCTGCGGCTGAACGGCGACGTCTTCGAGGTCCTCGCGTCGGACGGCGACTTCTTCCTCGGTGGCGACGATCTCGATCGCGCGCTCGCCGAGGTGCTCGCAGCCGAGTGCCATCGCATGCTGCACTTCGATCCGCGCCCGCACGCGTCGATCATGACGAAGCTATCGATGGGCGCGGAGGCGATCAAGTGTCACCTCTCCGACAACGACATCGCCGAGGGCGACATCGACGGCATCGACATGCCGGGCGGCGGGCTCGGCAAGCTGTCGTTCCAGATCCAGCGCAAGCACTTCGAGGAGCTGATCAACGGCTACATCCAGCGCACGATCGACGTCACGCGCGGCGTGATCGTGTCCGCCGGCTTCGATCCAGCCGACATCAGTGACGTGCTGTGCGTCGGCGGCTCGACGCGGATCCCGCTCGTTCGCCAGCGCCTCGCCGAGGTTTTCGGCAAGGAGCCGAACACGTCGATCAACCCGGACGAGGTCGTCTCGCAGGGCGCCGCGATCCAGGCGGGCAGCCTGTCGGCGAACCTGTCGTCGGGAACCGGCATGGGCGCCCGTGATGCCGTCGCCACCGCGGGGCACTCGACACTCGCCGCCGCGGCGGGCCGGAGCGGCAAGACGTTACCGATGGGCGCGGCGAAGCGGCCGATCCTGATGGACGTCAACCCGGCGACGCTGGCGATCCAGACCGTCGGCGGCTTTACCGACCGCCTGCTCGACAAGAACTCGCCGATCCCGATCGAGAAGACGCGCGTGTTCACGACCGCCCGCGACAACCAGACCAAGGTCGAGATCGATTGCTGCCGCGGCGAGGAACGCAAGTACAGCGACAACGAGCCGCTCGGGACGCTGATCCTCGACGGTCTCCAGCCCAAGCCGCGCGGCGATCTCAAGGTCGAGGTCTCGTTCCGCGTCGATGCCGACGGCATCCTCCACGTCAGCGCGAGTGACCCGGAATCGGGGATGCGACAGGAAGCGCATCTCCAGGTGCTCGGTGCACCGACGGCCGAGGAAGCGTGAGCGTTCGCTCGGACGTCTTGCTGTGGGCCCAACGGATCGTCGGGAAGAAGGACGCGCCGCCGCACACCGTGCTCGAGATCCCGCAGGGCTCGACGATGGAGGACGCGCAGGCCGCGTTCCACAAGCTCGCGCGGATCGCGCATCCCGACCTCCACCGGACGACGCTCGACGAGGCCGAGCTCGAGCTGGTGACGCTCGCGTACTCGCGGGCGGCCGCCGCGTACCAGGACTTTCGCAGCCAGCGCATGCAGACCACGCGGATCAGGCCCATCGGCAAGGACATGATCATCCCGGGGGCTCGCAACATGACGGCGGACGACGCCCCGCCACCGGGCCAGGCCGCGCCCGGCGCGAGCTCGATGTCCTCGAAGGCGCTGATCCACTATCGCAAGGCCGAGCTGTCGCTACGTCGCGGCGATCTCCGCGCAGCGCTGCTGAGCCTCAAGATGGCGATCGCGGCCGACCCGCAGTCCGCAGTCCTCCGAAGCGCACTCGCCGAGGTCGAGGGCGAGCTGGCAAAGAACCCTTAGGGATCTGGACCCAGTTGCCACGAGGGCGTCCTTGTGACCAACTCCTGGCGCCATGTCGCCCCGAACGACGACGGGAACCTCGATCACCGGACACGGGATCTGGCACCCCGAGACCATCCTCGATAACCCGGAGCTCTGCGTCGCCTTCAACGAGTTCGTGCGGCGCCAGAACGCGAAGCACGCGGACGAGATCGCCGCCGGCAAGCGCGAGCCGCTGAAGGAATCGTCGCCCGAGTTCATCATCAAGGCCTCGGGGATCATCCACCGCTACGTCGAGGACAAGACGGGCCTGCTCGATCCCGATCGGATGTGTCCGAACATCAAGGATCGCCCCGAGGACCAGCTCAGCATCCAGGCCGAGTACGCGGTCAACGCCGGCAAGCGCGCGCTCGAGCGAGCGGGCAAGACCGGTGAGGACGTCGATCTCGTCGTGCTCGGCTGCTCGAACCTGCAGCGGCTCTATCCCGCGATCGCGATCGAGGTCCAGGACGCGATCGGCGCGCACGGCTACGGCTTCGACATCTCGCTCGGCTGCTCGGCCGCGACCGGCGCGACCCAGCTCGCGTCTCAGGCGGTGCGGCTCGGCCAGGCGAAGTGTGCGCTCGTCGTCGTCCCCGAGCTGACGACCGGCCACATGAACTGGAAAGAGCGCGACAGCCACTTCATCTTCGGCGATGCGGCGGTCGCCCTCGTCATCGAGCCCACCGCGAACGCGAAGCCAGGCTCGTGGGAGATCATCTCGACGCAGATGGCGTCGAAGTGGTCCAACACGATCCGCAACAACCGCGGGTACCTCGATCGCTGCGATCCGGACACCGAGAACGACGAGACCAGCAAGCTGTTCCACCAGCAAGGCCGCCGCGTCTTCAAGGACGTCGTCCCGATGGCGGAGAAGTTCATCAAGGATCACCTCGCCGCGCACGATCTGACGCCGCAGCAAACCGCCCGCTTCTGGCTCCACCAGGCGAACGGGCCGATGAACGCGCTGATCGCGAAGCGCCTGCTCGGCCGCGAGTCGACCCGCGAGGAGGCGCCGATCATCCTCGACGAGTTCGGCAACACTGCCTCGGCCGGCTCGCTGATCGCGTTCTCGCGGCACAACGAGGACCTGCCTGCGGGCAGCTACGGCATGATGGCCTCGTTCGGTGCGGGTTATTCGCTCGGCTCGCTGCTGCTACAGCGCCAGTAGCGGGACCCGGCGCAGATCTCGGCGGGGGCGGGAGTCGTCCCCGGGGTATAACGAGGGATATGTCCCGCAGGGTGATCCTCGGTTTTGTCGTGCTCGCGGCGTGTGGCGGGGATGACAGCGGCTCCGCAACGGCCGCGGAGTGCAACCCGTTCGGCACCAGTGGCTGCGTGTTGCCGTGGCCGTCATCCGTCTATGAGCGCGAGGACACGACCTCGCCGACAGGTGTGCGGCTCGATCTGCCGCTCGGCGCGCTGCCGGTGAACTTCGACGGCATCGAGATCGATCCCGCCTGGATGAACAAGCGCACCGGGTTCTCGCCGATGTCGCAGATCCTGCTGACGTTCCCCGACGGTGTCGACAACTCGAACCTGGCGTTCTACGACGACATCGGCGCGAGCCTCACCGACGCGAGCCCGACGGTGATCGTCAACATGACGACCGGCGAGCGGGTCGCGCACTTCGCCGAGGTCGACGTCAACGAGATCGACAAGCCCGAGGAGCAGGTGCTGTACCTGCGCCCGGCCGTCCGGCTCGAGGGCGGCACGCGCTACGCGGTCGGCATCCGCAAGAGCCTGCACGGCAAGACCGGCGCGGAGCTGCCGAGCACGCCGGCGTTCCGCGCGATCCGCGACGGCGACTCGTCGGGGCACGCGCGCATAGATGCCGTCCGTGGTCGGTTCCCCGAGGTGTTCGCCGCGCTCGCGACCGCCGGCGTCCCGCAGGACGATCTCGTCGTCGCATTCAACTTCATGACCTCCGACGACGCTTCGCTGATCGCCGATCCGCTCGCCGCACGTGATGCTGCGATGGCCGTCGTCGGCAATGCCGATAGCGTGACCTACGCGATCACGTCGGACATGGTGAACCCCGAGGCGGGCATCGCGCGGGTCGTGCGGCTGACCTACCAGACGCCGCAGATCGCCGACCTCACAGGCGTGGCGGGCTTTCATCGCGACGCCGCCGGCAAGGTCACCGTGATGGGCTCGACGACGGCGTCCGCGAGCATCGTGATCCCGTCGTGCGCGACGCCATCGAACAAGGCCGGCGTCGTGATCTACGGCCACGGGTTCTTCGGCGGGCTCGACGAGCCGACCGGCGCCTACGCCCGTCACTTCGCGAAGACCACGTGCAGTGTCGTCGTTGGCGGGGTGTGGCGCGGGATGTCCGCGGACGACGTCGCGGATGCGCTGCTCGCGCTCAACGACCTCAACAAGATGCCGGGCTTCGGCGAGCGGATCTGGCAGGGCATGGTCGACTTCATGACGCTGACCAAGCTCGCGACCGGCAAGCTGGCCCGCGAGGTTCTCGTCGACGATCCGACCACGCCCGAGCCGATCGTCGACCCGGCGCGGCTCCTCTACTACGGCATCTCGCAGGGTCACATCCTCGGCAGCACGCTGTTCGCGTACGACCCGACGATGCGCCGCGCGGTGCTCGGGGTTGGCGGCGCGAACTGGGCGTTGATCTTCGAGCGCTCGAACAACTGGGCGGCCTACAGCCTGCCGCTCAAGGGCGCCTACGGCGGCGTCATGGGCTCGGTGATCCTGCAGCAGGTCGTCGAGATGGGCCTCGAGCTCCTCGACGGTGCCACCGCGATCCCGCACCTCCGCGCGGGCGGCCTGCCCGGCACGCCACCGAAACAGATCCTCCAGCAGATGTCGATGGGCGACTGTGCGGTGCCAAACCTCGCGAGCGAGTACCAGGCGCGGTCGCTCGGCCTGCCGCTGCTCGGGCCGACTGTCAAGACGCCGTATGGCTTCACGCCGACCGAGGGCCCGCTCGCCAGCGGCTTCGTGATCATGAACGAGTCACCGGCGTTGCTTCCCCCGGTATCCAACGAAGTTTTTAACTACGACAACGAGGCGCACGAGAATCTGCGGGCCCGGGCAGCCACGATCCAGCAGATCGCGCGGTTCGCCGAGACCGGCGAGATCGTGAACTTCTGCACCGGCGCATGCGACTGCAAGGCCGGTAACTGCGGCGCCCTGCCCTGATCTCGGGCCGGCTCCTGGGTCCGGCGCGTCCGAATTTCGGACAACGATCTCGCGCGGTTGCCGTGACGCTCGATGTCGGACCCACCTGATAGGGTCCGTCGCGATGTTCGAACCAGCGACCCATGCACGTGACGGCGGCATCGCCGACAACGTCCTGTCGCGCGCGCTCGCCCGGTTCGGGCACGAGTCGATGCGCCCGGGGCAGGCTGACGTGATCAGCGACATCTTCGCCGGCCGGCCCGTGATCGCGTGCATGCCGACCGGTGCCGGGAAGTCGCTCTGCTACCAGCTCCCGGCAGTCGTGCTCGGCGAGCGCGGCTACGTCACGCTCGTGGTGTCGCCGCTGATCGCGCTGATGAAGGATCAGGTCGACGCGCTGACCGCGCGCGGCGTGCCGGCCGTGGCGTTGACGTCGGCCGCCGGCGCCGAGGAACAGCGTGACATCCTCGAGGGGATCCGCGCCGGCATGTACACGCTCGTGTACGTCGCGCCCGAGCGGTTTCGCAGCCCGCGGTTCGTCGACGTGCTGCGCTCGGTCACAGGCCAGAGCAAGCTCGGCCTGATCGCGATCGACGAGGCGCACTGCATCTCGGAGTGGGGTCACGACTTCCGTCCCGACTACCGCCGGCTCGGGGCGATCGTGAAGGAGCTCGGCGCGCCTCGGATCGCGGCGTTCACCGCGACGGCCACCCCGGAGGTCCGGCTCGACATCGCGCACCAGCTCGGGATGACCGACGCCAAGCTCCACGTCCGCGGCTTCGATCGCCCGAACCTCCACTACACCGTGATGAAGGCCGGCGGCGCTGCGGACAAGGCGGAGAAGCTCGCGGAGCTCGTGCGAATGCGCGAGGGCGGCGTCGCGCTCGTCTACGCCGCGACCCGCAAGAACGCCGAGCAGTACGCCGCCGATCTCAAGAGCGCCGGCATGCGCGTGCGCGTCTATCACGCCGGGCTCGGCGACAACGTCCGCGAGAAGGCGCAGGACGTCTTCATGGCGGGCAAGCTCGACGTGATCGTCGCGACGAACGCGTTCGGCATGGGCGTCGACAAGAGTGACATCCGGCTCGTCGTCCACGCCGATATCCCGCGCAGCCCCGAGGCGTACTACCAGGAGGCCGGGCGCGGCGGCCGCGATGGGCGCCCCACGCGCTGCGTGCTGCTGTTCAACCACAGCGACATCCGGCTGCAGGAGTTCTTGATCGCGGCGTCGTATCCGACGGCCGACGTGCTGCGCGCGCTGTGGAAGCTGCTCCGCGATCAGCCGAAGCTCGGCGAGCTCACGATCGAGAGTGACGCCCTCGAGGCCCGGCTGCGCAAGCACCTCGAGGCGGCCGGCCACAAGATCAACGGCGCGATCATGGGCGCCGCGCTGCGCATCCTCGAGCGCCACGGCATGCTGCGCCGCGATGACGAGCGGATCGCGGCGACCCGCCCGTCCGTCGATTCGCCTCCCGGGCTGTTTCAGCCGCTCGACGTCGAGTCCCTGGCGCGGCGCGCCGATGTCGAGCGCAGCAAGCTGCGGACGATGGTCGAGTACGCGTACTACCCGCGGTGCCGGCGGCAGATGGTCCTCGAGTACTTCGGGGATCAGGACTGGGCGAAGCGCGATCGCAAGTGCGGCGCATGCGACAACTGTGACGCGATCGTCCACGGCAAGCCGACCGGGCTGTCGGAATCCGAGCAGAAGGCGATCCGTAGCATGCTGCTGCTCGTCGGCGCGCTCGATGGCCGGCTCGGCCGATCGCGGATCGCGGCGCTCGCCCTCGGGACCGAGGACGACCACAAGTTCGACGAAGTTGCCGAGCGCGGCTGCCTGCGCGGCTGGCCGAAGAACCAGGTGATGGACCTCCTGCGCGCGCTCGAGGGAGCCGGGCTGGTCGAGGCGTCGCGTGGGGAGTACCCGACGCTGAGCGCGACGCGCCGGGGCGATCAGGTTGCAGTAGGGAGACTCGACCCCATCGAGCTCGGCATTCAGATGCCCACGGTGACGAAGCGTGCTCGCGCACCCAAGCGTCGGCGCAGCTGATTTCGCGCCGACGTTCCACCCTGATCTCGGCTCGGTGCCTCCGTATTCGGTATCGCAGCCTGCATCTTCGAGGGAGCGAGACGGTCGATTCGGTGTACGAGAACCGGACAATGCGTCGTCGGCAGCGCTTTCGACGTCGCGTCCAGGAGCGTAAGCAGGCCCGCGCTTGTAACGAATGACATGACCGACCGTGCGTCGCTCGCCGCCGTCGGTTGCAAATTATTTTCGAGATTCGTCGCATCGATCTGCACGCGGCTCGAAGGTCACCCGGACCACACATGACCGCGTGCATGTGACCTGCTGAGGCAAAACCCTCGGCGACAAGCACCTGTGCGTGCGGCTCTGCATCGTCAACGTGTGCCGCTGCATACGCGATTCGAAGTCGTGGAGGATGCTGTACGGATACGACGCCCTTGAGACCCACAGACTGCTTCGATGAGAGTGCTCTCCATGAGGCGAGACTCTTTCGGTTGCGCGGTCGCGATGGTGATGTTCGCCGGATGCTCGACGGTCTTCGAGCCGCAGCAATGCGCGGTCGACAAGGACTGCGGCGGCGGACTCGTCTGCGAGCTGCGCGGCGGCGATCCGGTCTGCGTGCATCCCGAGGATGCGCCGCTGGTGATCGGTCAGAGCGCGCCGATCAGCGGGACGAACCAGGCGCTCGGCACCGGTATGAAGCTCGGTATCGAGCTGGCGTTCGAGGAGCAGAACGCGCTCGGCGGGATCCGCGGCCGCAAGCTCGAGCTCGACTTCCGCGACGACGCGTACACGCCGGAGCTCGCCGAGCAGGCGGCCCGCGTGCTGGTCGACGCCAAGGCGATGACGACGGCGCCGCGCTGTCCGACGACGACGACGCCCGCTGTGGCCGGCCAGGAGCCGATCTCGTCGACCGGCCTCGAGCGCGGCCCGAAGGCGGTGCTCGCCGTGCTCGGCAGCGTCGGGACGCCGACGATGGTGCGCTCCGCGCCCGTCGTGATCGAGACCGGCACGATCTTCTTCGGCGCATTCACCGGAGCGTCGACGATCCTGCGTGACGACAAGGCGGCGACCTGCCGGTCGTACATCTTCAACGTTCGCGCGAGCTACGCCCAGGAGGCGCGCGCGACGATGGAGTTCTTCAAGAAGCGCGGGGTCGTCGATCACCGCCACGTGATCAGCTTCGACCAGAACGACTCATTCGGTCAGGCCGGCTACGACGGCCTCGTCCAGGGCTACAAGGAGGTGATCGGCCCGTTCCCCGGCTCCGCCGATCCGACGACGCCGATCGTTCGCTTCCGCTACACGCGCAACGACGACGCGAGCGTGCCCGCGCAGGCCGACGCCGCCGAGAGCTACCTCGCGTCGCTGCTGACCGGCAACACGTCGGTCCACAACGTCGGCATCATGATGACCGACACCTACGGCGCCGGCGCGCAGTTCATCCACGAGCTGCGCACGTGGCAGTACGCGAACGACTCGCAGCAAGGGACGCTCGACAAGGCGAACCGGCTCAAGCTTCACTTCAGCAACGTCTCGTTCGTCGGACCGAACGCGCTCTCGGAGCGGCTCGTCGCGCTCGGCAGCGTCGCCACGCCGAGCGGGCAGCGACCGTTCACGGACAGCGTGCTCGTCTCGCAGGTCGTCCCGAACTACCAGAGCGACTCGAGCGAGGTGATCGCCTCGTACAACCGGCTGATCGCGATGAAGGGCGTGCAGCCGGGCTTCACGTCGCTCGAGGGCTACATCTCGACCCGGGTGTTCATCGCCGGGCTGCTCGCGCACCAGGGGCCGTTCACGCCGGATGCGCTGGTGAAGACGCTCGAGCAGCTGCCCGATCTCAGCCTCGGCCTCGGCGCGTCGTCGGGGTTCTCACCGGCGAACCACCAGTACTCGAACTCGGTGTGGGGAACGATCATCGAACCCGACGGATCGTTCCGGAACCTTTACTTCTGGAGCCAGGGCCAGCCCATCCAGTTCTTCGAATGAGAGAGGCGTCGATGACCATACCGCTGTCGGAGCTCGCCGCTCCTGCCGAGATGACCGTCGGTCGTTACGTGCTGCACCGCCAGATCGCGCGGGGCGGCATGGCGACCATCCACATCGCGCGCCTGATGGGCGACGAAGGCTTCAGTCGCATCGTCGCCGCGAAGCGCCTGCTGCCGGAGTTCGCCGAGGACGCGGAGTTCGTCGCGATGTTTCTCGACGAGGCGCGCATCGCCTCGAAGGTTCACCATCGCAACGTGGTGCCCGTGCTCGACGTCGTGACGACCGACGACGAGGTTATGCTCGTCCAGGAGTACGTCCACGGTGCGCCGCTGCATTACCTGCTCAACAAGGCACGTCATGCCTCGCTGCGCGTGCCGATCTCGATCGCGGTCTCGATCGCCTCGCACGTGCTCGCGGGTCTCCACGCGGCGCACGAGCTGGTCGACGAGCTCGGCGTGCCGCTGGAGGTCGTGCATCGCGACGTGTCGCCACAGAACGTGATGATCTCGACCGACGGTACGGCGCGGTTGCTCGACTTCGGGATCGCCAAGGCGACGATGGCGGCGCACGTCACGCGCGAAGGCACGTACAAGGGCAAGCTCGCGTACTCGGCGCCCGAGCAGCTGCACGGCCGCGCGACCCGACAGAGCGACCTCTACTCGCTCGCCGTGCTGCTGTGGGAGCTGCTCGTCGGCCATCGCATGCATGGCGCGCAGTCGGAGGCCCAGCTCGTCGCGACGATCATGAATGGTGCGCTGCCGACGATCACCGAGACACTCGGCGCCGAGCACGAGTGGGACGCGATCGACGACAGCGAGTGGAGCCAGCTCGGCGCGATCGACCGCGTGGTCCGCAAGGGGCTCGCCGTCGACGTCAATGACCGCTGGAAGACCGCGCTCGAGATGGAGGCAGCGCTCGTCGCGATCGTTCAGCCGGCATCCCCGACGATGGTTGCGGCCTGGCTGCGCAGCGTCGGCCACGAACATCTCGAGAAGCTCGAGAAGGTGATCGCGATGGAGGAGACGAGCTGGCGCCGCAACCAGCCCGTGCTCCTGCCGACCCGGCGCGTGAATGCCGAGACACGACGCGCGAACGCCGCCGAGATCTCGCAGCTCGGCTCGCTGCCACAGCGATCATCGCTGCTGCATCGCGGGCCGCACGTCGTGATCGCGCTGCTCGCGATGCTCGTCGGCGGTCTCGTGATCGGCGTCATCGGGATGCTGCGGTCGTCGAGCGATCCCACGCCGACCGCGCGCGCGTCGAATGCGCAGGTGGAGGTCGCCGAGCCGATCGAGCTGGATGAGCCGGCACCGGCCTTGGCATCGGCGCCAACACCGGCGCCTGCCGCGCGCGTGACCGTCCCGCCGATCGCCGAGCCGGCCTCCGAGCCCGAGGT
>JACCTC010000130.1 GCA_013812655.1 Deltaproteobacteria bacterium
CTGCTCACCCGCATGCAGCACGACCTCGCCGTCGGCGCTCGCCAGCTTGATCTGGCCGCGCACGACCGCGGCGGTCGTTCGGTCTGCGGTCGCCTGCACGAGGAAGCGCGTCCCGAGGACCTCGATGCGGCCACGGGCGGTCTCGACGACGAACGTGCCCTTGCCAGGCGCGACATCGAGCAACGCGGCGCCGGTCACCCGCACGTGGCGAAGGCCGAGCACGTCGACCTTCGCGCCGGGTTCGACGAGCCACGTCGAGCCGTCCCGCGTGCCCGTACCTGGCGGGGTGACGACATGCGGATCATCGCCGACGACACGGGTGACGATCAGCGCGGCCGCGGCGGTCGCCGCGAGCCCGATGCCGATCGCGATCAACGGCGACCGCGTGCGCGCGGGTGCGCCGGTCGCGACACCGTGCTGCTCGACGAGCCTGGCGCGGATCCGCGCGCGCGCGATGTCGGAGAGTCGCGGCGCGTCACCACCGGCTTCGAGCAGCGTGGTCACGTTTCGCTCGAGGACGTTCTCGCCCTCGACGGAGCTCTCCACCGTACGATCTGACTCATTGGACTTGGACTTCATGGCGCCACCTCCGAGAAGCTCGCCGAGACGGTCGTGAAGGTCTCGCGGAACGCGCGGCGCGCGCGCGCGAGCAGAGACTTGGTCGCGTCGATCGAGATCCCGAGCTCGCCGGCGAGCGTCTCGAGGCTCTCGCCATCGACGTACTTGCGCATCAGCGCGGTTCGGTACTGGTCCGGCAGGTTCGCGACCGCCATGTGCACGAGGTCGCGGGTCTCGGCGCGCTCGAGCACCTCGCCTGGCAACGGCCGCTCGGCCATCGCCGCGAAGGTCTGCGCGAGCGTCGCGTCGATGCGTTCCCAGGTCGTCGCCAGCTCGTCGCTCCGGCGGTGCGCGCGGAGGTGGTCGCGGATCACGTTGCGCGACAGCACCGTCAGCCAGCTGCCGACAGACCCGCGCGCGGGGTCGTACTCGGCCTCCCGCGACAGCGCGGCGGCGAACGTCTCCTGGACGACGTCCTCGGCCAGGGCCGTGTCGCGGCCGACACGGTAGTAGATGAAAGTATACAGGCCGTCGACGTGGGCCTCGTAGAAGCGGGCGATCGCCTCGCGGTCCCCGGCGCGCGCGGCGCCAAGCTCGCTGCCCGGCCCGGCGCGGAACAACCGGGTGAAGAGACTCAGGATCACGAGGACCTCGCGGGTGGCATGGCAGCTCTGGGTGTCAGCGAGGTGGCGGAAGGTGTCGGGGAAACGTCGCGGAATCGTGTCGCGTCCTGGCGATTCCTCCCCTGGCAACGGTTTCGCATGGATAGTGGTCCAGGGACGTGCGGAAGCTCCACCTCGGCGTGACGATCTCGGCGGCGGTGCACGTCGTGCTCGTCGCGTGGGTCGGCGCCTACGAGCGCGAAGACCCGCCCGAGCCGGTCGTCGTCCACACGCTGATCGAGATCGTCGCGCGCGCCACCCCCGACGTGGCGCCGGTCGATGTCGTGTTCCTCGATCCGATGACCACCGCCGCGATCCCGGAGCTGGCGCCGCCGCCCCGGCTCGAGCCGCCGCGAAGCGAACCCGCACGCCGGCGCGACCGCACTCCGGCCACCGCCGCGATCTCGACTGGCTCCACGCCGGCCACCCGGACCGGCGAGACCGGCGACACCGGCGACGCCGGCGAGACCACGCTGGTCGAGCCGGGCCCCACGCGATCGCGATACCTCGACATGCGCAAGGGGCGCGCGGATCTCGCGCTGCCTGCCGGCTATCGCGATGACCTCGACCACGTGCCGGCCGGCACCGCGCCCGACCGTGGCGTCCCCGCGACCGGCCAGCTGCAGCCGAGCGGCGGCGGCACGCATCGCTCCGAGCAGGGCGTGTTCGTCGCGAAGATCGCGCGTGATGGCTCGGTCTCGATCAAGGACAGCCGGAACTTCCGCATGAACGTCGCGCTGCCCACGCCGAAGTCCGTTGGTGAAGGCGTCGCCGGGTGGTACGGCAGTAACAAGGGTCCCGACGGTAAGCGCGGGACGCAGACGCTGAAGGACCAGGTCGGAGGGTCGATCGACCAGGCGCAATGCGAGGTGCGGGACAACGCGTGCGCCGGCGATCGCAGCAAGGCGGCGGTCGTGCCCGTGCTCGGTGGCGGCTTCGATGTCACCGACTGGCTGATGCGCCGCAAGAAGAACGATCCATACGCGAGCCGCAAGCTCGCATTCCTCGACTCGACCCGTGACGAGCGTGTCGAGATCGGCAGGCAGCACCGCCAGCAGCAGCTGCAGCAGACCGCGATCATGATGCGCAAGAACCTCGAGCGGATGTGGCACTCGATCGGCGAACCGACCGCGCGCAAGCAGGCGTTGTTCGAGCTGTGGGACGAGATCACCGAGGATGCCGGTGGTGATGCGGTCCTCGCGGAGGCCAGCGCCGCGGCGCGCAAGCAGGTGATCGGTTTCATTCGCGCCCGACTCCCGGCGGGTAGCGAGCACGCCTTCACACCTGGTGAGATCACGGCGCTCGCTCGTCGCCAGCAGTCGCGCGCGACGTTTGCGCCGTACGACTGATCATCGGCTATCTTTCGAGCTGATGTGGAAACCGCTGATCGAGGACGATGCGAAGCGCGCGCACGTCCAGCGGACTGTCACCGACATCACCAAGGCGCTCGAGGCCAAACCCTCGGCGACGCCGTTCGAGGCCGCCGATCACGCGCTGCTTCGTAGCTACCTCGCAGCGTCGCCGGTCGCCGGCATCTTCCCGGACGCCGCCGACATCGCTGGCCGCAAGCTCGCCGAGGCGATCAAGCGGTTCGCCGGCGATCCCGCGCTCGGGCTGTTCGGTGGCGGTTGCCGGATCGGCTGGACGCTCGCGCACCTCGCGAGCCGCGAGGTTGCCGGCGACGCCTGCGATCGTCTCGATCACATGCTCGACAAGGCGCTCTCCGGCTGGATCGGCGACTACGATCTGTGCAGCGGGCTCGTCGGTTTCGGCGTCTACGCGCTCGAGCGCGGCGAGGCCGGCCGGCCGCTCGCGCTCCGTGTGCTCGACCACCTGGACCGGCTGGCCACCGTCCACGGCGGCGGCATCGCGTGGCATACCGCGCCCGAGCTCTTGCCCGAGAGGCACCTCGACGTCGCCCCCGACGGGTACTGGAACCTCGGCCTCGCGCACGGCGTCCCCGGCGCGATCGCGCTGCTCGCGCGGTTCGTCGGTGCCGGCATCGACGTCGCGCGCAGCCGCGCGCTCCTCGACGGGGCGATCCGCTTCCTGCTCGCCGCCGCGCCCGCCGCCGACAACCTCCACGGCCGCTATCCGACCTGGCTGCCCAGCGACAAGCCGGCGTCGCCGCGGCTCGCGTGGTGCTACGGCGATCTCGGTGTCGCGACCGCTTTGCTCGGCGCGTCGATCCACGCGAACGAACTGACGTTGCGCACCGAGGGCCTCGCGCTCGCCCGCGCGTGTGCCTCCCGGACGCTCGAGCAGGCGGCGATCCACGACGCCGGGATCTGTCACGGCGCGGCCGGCGTCGCCCACCTGTTCCACCGGATGGCGCGGGCGACCGGCGACGCGACGTTGATGCAGGCCGCGCGCGCCTGGATCGACGAGGTCCTGCGCATGCGCTCGGATACCGGCCTCGGCGGCTACGCCCGGGTCTACGAGCAGGCAGGCGAGCTGCAGTTCGACGACGACGCGACGCTCCTGACCGGCGCGGCCGGCACGGCCCTCGTGCTGCACGCCGCGATCTCCGAGCTCGAGCCCGCCTGGGACCGCCTGCTCCTCGTCGACTTCCCCGCGACGTCGTGAGAGCTGCTATCTAATCGCATGGCCTTCGACGGTCCGCTGATCGGCGGTCGCTTCCGTCTCGGACCAAAGCTCGGCAAGGGTTCGCAGGGCGAGATCTTTCTCGCGCGCGACGACAAGGCGCGTGGTGCGGACGAGCGCGAGGTCATCGTCAAGCGAATGACGCCGCGGACGTCGTGGAAGTCGTTCGAGCTGTTCGAGCGCGAGGCCAAGGTGCTCTCGCAGCTCCGCCACGCCGGCGTGCCGCGTCATCTCGCGACGATCGAGGAGCCACCGGGGACGTTCAACCTGGTGATGCAGCGGGTGCCCGGCGAGAACCTGCGCGACCTGTCCGCGCGCCGCCGGCTCTCGCAGCTCGAGCTGCGCGACGTCATGATCCGCAGCCTCGAGGTCCTCGATTACTTGCACACGCGATCGCCGGCGGTCGTGCATCGCGACATCAAGCCGTCGAACATCGTCCGCGCGCCGGACGGCCGGATCGCGCTCGTCGATTTCGGCGGCGTGCTCGAGGCCGCCCGCGACAAGGGTGGCTCGACGATCGTCGGGACGTTCGGCTACATGGCACCCGAGCAGCTCCATG
Source organism: Deltaproteobacteria bacterium (assembly GCA_013812655.1). GTDB lineage: Bacteria > Myxococcota_A > Polyangia > Haliangiales > Haliangiaceae > JABFXX01. The sequence goes on from JACCTC010000130.1 coordinate 4,384, forward strand.
GCCAGGCCACGCCGGCCACCGACATCTACGCGCTCGGTGCGACGATCGTCTCGCTCGCCGGCGGCATCGAGCCCGAGGACGTGCCGCGCAACGGCCTGCGGATGAACCTCGACCGCCACCTACCCTCGCTCGATCCCGCACTCCGCCACGCGCTGACCGAGATGACCGATCCCGATCCCGATCGCCGGCCGCAGCGCGCCCGCGACGTGATCGCGCTGCTCGCGAAGTCGCGCCCGCCCGCTGACGCCGACGAGCAGCGAAGTCGCGACGACCGCCGCAGCCGCGCGCTCGCGCGAACCTCGAGTGGCCCGCCGGCACGCCGGCTGTTCTCCGATGTCGGCGAGCCGCTGGGCACGCTGCTGCGGTTCGGCGTGCTCGGCTTCGGGCTCGGCGGCTGGATCGGGATGGCGAGCGTGCGCGTCTCGATCACGGTCACGCTCTTCATCGCGGCGGTGCTCGCGTTCCCCGCGCGCCGCAAGATCCTCCACGTCAGCCGCGAGCTCGACGTCATGCTCGCCGAGGGCCAGGGCGGATTTACCGACATGATGCGCGGCGCGATGGCGCGCCGCTGAGGCAACCTGATGCGCGGCGCGACGCTGATCGCTACTTCACGCGGCGCTTGTAGGGTTCCATCATGCCCTTCCACGCCTTGACCCGCAGCGGGTAGTCACGCGAGCACTTCGCGAGGCGCGAGTCCGGGATCTTCTGCGACTTCATGAGCGGCGTGTACTTCGCCTTGTCGGCGCCGTAGAGCAGGCAGAGCACGGTGACGAGGCGTTGCGCGTCGAACGAGTGGGTGTCCCAGAAGACGTTCTGGCGCCCGGCCTTCTTCGACGAGATCTCGAACCATGCCGCGCCCGAAAGCGCGGCCGCGTGGCCCACGGTGGGGCTCTGCGCGAGCACGAGCGTCGCGATCTCGTCGGCAGCGTCCTCGCCACGGCCCGTGATCGGCAGCTCGAGCTCGCCGACGAGCGCGTGCCCGAACTCGTGAAAGAACGTGAACATGAACGCGCCCTCGGCCATCTTCTCGGCCTTCGTGCGCTCGAATCCTGCTCCGGTGAACAGCACGATGAAGTCATCGTAGAGCTCGTGGCACATCGTGATCGTGTGCGCAGCGGGCTTGTAGAATGCGTTGATCATGCCGCACTGCTCGAACTTCACCGGTAGCGGACGCGGCATCCGCAGCATGCCGTCGAGCTTGGTCACCAGCTTCGAGATTCGCTCGACGACGGCGGGGGGCGGTCCGACGAGGCCGGCCTTCGTGGGCGCGGCGTACATGGTGGTCATCCGCGGACCCGGGATCCGGGCGGACAGCATGATGTCGATGTTGGCCTTCTTGATCAGCGGATCCTGATCGGCGCCGACGAACGACAGCAGCAGCACGGCCTTGTCCTTGACCGGCAGCGCGAGGATGTCGACGGCGACCTCGCCCTTCGGTGTGACGACCTTGCCCGACGCGGCGACCAGCTTCGTGCCTTCGCGGGTGATCTCCTTGGCGCCCGTGATCTCGAGCTTCGCGCTACCGAGCAGCGTCTTCAACGCCTCGGGTGTCGCGGTCGGCATCGTCGCGAGCGAGATCACCTCGATGGCGCGCCCCTTGTGCTTGGTCGGCGCCAGCAAGGTCACCGGCCCCTTCACGCGCTGGCCCCAGCCATCGGGCAGCTGGAGCTCGACGCCACGCACGACGTAGACGCCGGCCTCCGCGCGAGGCGTTGCGGTCAGCGCGACAACCACGCCGACGATCGCGCCCACAACCCATCGATAACTCGAGTGCTTCATCTGTGACCCCCGGCAGCTGCGGACGCGTGAACTTCGCACGTATTCACGCGACCGAACGCTGAACGTCCTACACCGGCGGAGTCGGAAGCGCGCGCCACGCCCGGGCCGCGTAACCGACGAGCACGAGCGCCAGCCCGAGCAGGACCGCCGAGACCACGCCGTTGATCCACGGGGCCGTGCCGATCGCCTCGCTCGCCACGAACTTGATCTGGATGACGAGCGAGACCACCGTCACCGCGAACACGAACAGCATCGGCAGCAGCGTGAACCACATCGGCTTGCCGAGCTTCTTGAGCCACACGGTGACCGCGAGCAGCGAGAGTGCGGCGAGCAGCTGGTTCGAGGTCCCGAACAGCGTCCAGAACAGCTTGTAGCTGCCCTGCTCGGCGATCAGCAGGAACACGAGCGGCGTGCCGACGGTCGCCGCGGTCGCCGCGTGCGCCGCGAGCTTGTCGTCGCGACCGGAGAGCTCCTGCAGGATGTAGCGGCCGAGGCGGGTCGCCGAGTCGAGGGTGTCGAAGATGAACGTCGAGAGCGCCATCGCGCCGAACGTCGTCGCGACCAGCGGATCGATACCGAGCAGCCCGTGGAGGAACGCGCCGAGGCCGTTCGCGTAGGTCGCCATGGGGCCCTGCGCCTTCACGGACGGGGCGACGATCATGATCGTCGCGAGCGCGATCACCGCGACGAACGCCTCGAGCAGCATCGCGCCGTAGCCGATCGGGTGGCAGTGGCTCTCGCGATCGATCTGCTTCGACGTCGTCCCCGAGCACACGAGGCCGTGGAAGCCCGAGCACGCGCCGCACGCGATCGTCACGAACAGGAACGGGAACAACAGGCCGGTGGCGCCGCCGGTATCGAACGAGGTGAACGCCGGCCGCTGGATCTCGAAGCCACCGAAGAAGATGCCGAGCGTGCCGACCGCGAGCGCGGCGTACAGCACGAAGCCACCGAGGTAGCCGCGCGGCTGCAGCAGGAGCCACATCGGCGCGAGCGACGCGACGTAGCAGTACGCGAGGATCAGCAGCACCCAGCCGCGCCAGTCGAGGATCAACAGCGTCGAGTACTGGGTGCCGAGCCAGACCACTGCGAAGGTCGCCGGCACGAAGATCACGGTCGCGAGCCATAGCGGCGGCTTGAGGAACCGCTGAACGACGCCCATCACGAGCGCGAGCACGAGGTAGAGCGTGGCGGCGAGCGCGACCGCGCCACCCTGGTTGAACCGGAACGTGAGCCCCGCGGCGTCGGCATCGCCTGAGACGAAGGTTCCCGCGGTGACGTCGACGAACGCGACGATCACGTAGATCAGCGCGAGCCAGATGAACGCGAGGATCGCGAGCCAGGCCTTCGGCCCCAGCGTCTGCTTGACGACCTCGGCGATCGACCGCGCGTCGTGGCGCACCGAGGCGATGAGGGTCGTGAAGTCGTGGACGGCGCCGATGAAGATCACGCCGAACAAGATCCACAAGAGCGCGGGGCCCCAGCCGAACTGCTGACACGCGAGGATCGGCCCGACGATCGGCCCGGCCGCCGCGATCGCGCTGAAGTGCTGGCCGAACAGGTAGAACGGCTTCGTCGGCACGAAGTCGACGCCGTCCTCGAGGCGATGCGCCGGCGTGTCGGACGTCGAGGCGAGCGCGAACTGGCGCGAGATGAAGCGCCCGTAGAACCGGTACCCGAGGAACAGGATGACGAGGACCGAGCCGGCAACCAGAGGGAGGCTCATGGCGACCTCGGCAACCTATCACCCGCTGCGGCTGGTATCACCGCCTCATGCCCACGCGACTTGTCACGATCCCGTTCTCGCACTTCTGCGAAAAAGCCCGCTGGGGACTCGAGCGCTGCGACCTGCCGTTCGAGGAAGACGCGCACCTCCCGTTGTTCTCCTACCTGTCCGTGCGGCGCGCGGGCGGCGGCCGCACGGTGCCGGTGCTCGTCGACGGCCAGGACGACGGCAAGACGGTGATCGCGGACTCGACCGAGATCCTCGGATGGGCCGACGATCGACGACCCGGCGCGCTGCTGCCAACCGATCCGCGCGATCGCGCCGACGCGCTGATGCTCGAGGACGACTTCGATACGCATCTCGGACCGGCGACCCGGCGGTGGGCGTACTTCCAGCTGCTGCCCCGCCGGGACATGGACGATCTGTTGACTCGCGACGTCCCGCGCTGGCAGAAGCTCGCGCTCAAATTGACGCGCCCGCTCGCGGTCGGCTTCATCAAGCGCGGCCTCAAGATCGATACCGCCGGGGCCGAGCGCTCGCGCGTCAGGATCGACGACACGTTCGCGCGGATCGCCCAGCAACTCGGCGATGGCCGGCGGTACCTCGTCGGCGAGAGGTTCTCGGTTGCGGACCTGACGTTCGCCGCGCTCGCCGCGCCGGTGCTGTTGCCGCCTTCGCATCCGACCGAGATGCCCGCGCTCGAGAAGTTCAGCGAGGAGGCGCGCGCACAGATCACCGCGTGGCGTGCGTCTCCCGCGGGCGAGTACGGGTTGCGGATGTACCGCGACCATCGCGACGAGCGGATGACCGTGGTCGTGCGTCGTGGCGCGACGGCCTGAGCTGAACGGAGCGGCTACTGCGCGCGCACGGTCACGTACGTGATCTTGCCGGGCGACAGCGGGATCGAGCCGGTCCCGATCGCGCCGCCGACGACGTTCAGCGTCGTCGAGCCACCGCCGACGCCGACGTCGACGTTCGGGAAGAACACGTCGCGACCGATCTCGCCGGCAGCCCACGCGGTGCCGCTGAACGCCTGCGTCGTGCCGTGGGTCGCGGTGATCGCGACGCCGCGCGGCGGGCCGTCGACGTGGACGAGGACGTGCGCCTTCGCCTGGTCGAACACGAGGCCCGCGGACTGGAAGAACGACTGCTGGCGCGCTGACGTGAACAGTCGCCCGCTCCAGAACCCACCGGCGAGGATCACGGCCTGGTTGGCGACCGCGATGCCGGGCAGCGCGTATGTGCTGCTCTGCATCGTGCACGCGGACATCCCGGCCGGCGGCGTGACGTCGAGCTGGGTCACCTGCATCGAGCGCGGCAGGCACAGATCGAAGCGGCCGTTCGGGCTCGTCGAGTCCATCGCCCCGCCGCCCTGCAGGTCGGCGTCGTTGATCCCGCAGAACATGGCGTCGGTCGAGTCCCAGTCGACAAGCTCGCCGGTGAACCGCAGCTGATCGCCGCACGAGCCGTTGTCGATGTCGACGGTCGGCGTCGCGTCGATCGCGCTCCCGCCATCATCGCCACACGCCGCCACGACCACGACCGCGAGCACGAGACGGAGCTGCATGCTGCGCACGCTACCAGACGGCTCGCCTCCGGCGGCATGTCCGGGATCACGCATTCGCGAGGAATCAGGCCGCGCGCAGCGTGAGCACGGCGACCTCGGCGTGCGTGCCTTCGCCGAACCGCCGGGTGACACCGGAGAACCCGACGCCGGGCGTGACGTAGAGCATCGACTTCTGCTCGTGGCCGACCTCGTACATGCCGCGCCGGTAGTTGAGGCCGATGCGCTTCATGATCCGATCGGTGATCCCCTTCACGTACATCTGGCCGCCGTGGGTGTGGCCCGACAGCACGAGATCGGCACCGCGCGCCGCGATCTTCGGCGCGTGATCGGGCGAGTGGCAGAGCACGACGCGGGTGCCCTTTGCCGGTGCGCCCGCGAACGCCGCATCGAGATCGTCGTGGCGGGTGACCGGATCGTCGATCCCGACGATCGCGAGCGGCGCGCCGCGCACCTGCGCGACGGTGGTCTGGTTGCGCAGCACCTCGTAGCCGTTGCGCTCGAGCGCAGCTCGCATGCCCGATCCCCATACGAAGTAGTCGTGGTTGCCGAGCACCGCGAGCACCCGCGGGGCGTGCAGCCCGGCGAGCTGCTCGGCGGCGAGCGCGACCTCGTGACGCTTCCAGCAGACGTAATCGCCGGTCATCACGATCAGATCAGGATTTGACGCATTCGCAGCGTCGATCGCGGCGCGCACGTGCGACCGCGGGGTCAGGTGGCCGACGTGGATATCGGAGAGCTGGGCGATCCGGACGCCGTCATGACGTGGATCGAGGCCTTCGACGGTCACCTCGAGCTCGGAGACCCGAGGCGGCACGGGAGCGGGCATGCGCCCAACTGTGAGGCGGGCGCACGGGCTTGGCAATGTCACGTGAGTTACGCGGCTCTGGCCCAGGGTGCGTAGTTGCCTTTGCATCCTGGCGGTTACCTGGCAGCATGGTGAGCACATGGCTGCAGCGGCTCGAGCTCCTGGTCCGGCTGATGCCCGGATCCCCTGCCCGCTTTGCGGCGGCCTGATCCATCCGATCGCCGGCCGCTGCAAGCACTGCAAGGGCGACCTCAGCGCGCTGCGGTCGACCCGGCCCGCGGCAGCCGCGACGTTGCCCTCGCTGCTCGCGAGCGGCGCGCCGCAGAATCCCTACGTCGGTGGCGCCACACCCGCAGGTCCCGCCGCCCAGCTCCACGCACAGCAGCAGGCTGCAGCGCCGCCGTCGCCACAATACGCACCATCACACTTTCATCCCGCGAACGCGCACCTCGCGGTCCCGATCGCGATGCGCACCGAGGACGAATCGCAGCCGATCTTGCCGCCCAGACCGACTGGCCGGATGGCCGTGGCGCAGCAGCAGGGCGTGGCGTGGCGGAGCTGGCCCGTGATCGTCATCGCGATCGCGGTCGTCGCGATCGTCACCGCGGTCGTCCTCATCGTCTGGCCGCCAGGCGGGACGACCCGCGCGAACGCCGGTACGCTGGCCCCGCCGCCGGCGCCCGAGCGCATGGACACCAATCCGATGGGACCGCAGGGCAGCCTCGATCCCTGGAACAACCGTCCGGGGGCCGCGCCGGATCCGGCGCCGACGCGGCCGCAACTTCCCTCCTCGCCGCCGGACATCGACGACATCGACCCCGACCCGAACTCGCTCGCGAATCCGTTCCGTGGCGGTGGCAACACGCTCGGCTCGCTCGGCGGGTCGAGCATGCTCGGCCTGTTCTCGGCCGTGCTATCGCGCGCGTGCGACCGGCTCGCGAGCTGCCCGAACGCCAGCTCGGTGAGCCAGATGGCATGCACCACGATGCGCCAGACCTTGCCGCAGAGTGTCGCGCCGACCTGTGCCGCCGCGCAGCGCTGCATGGCCTCGCTCGACCGCGTGATGACCTGCGACGACAACCTGGATCCGACCGTCGTGCTCGGCCTGATGAACGGCATGCAGGACTGCGCCGAAGCGATGCGCTGCTAGTCGCGCGCGCCGATACGAGGCCATCTCGCGGTAGCATCCGCACGTGAACATTCCGTTCGAGATTCATCGCGCGCCGGGCACGATGCGTGCACGCGTCGAGGATCTGCGGCGCGATGGCCGGCGGATCGCGGTCGTGCCGACGATGGGCGCGCTCCACGAAGGTCACCTCGCGCTGCTCCGCGCCGCGCGCGCGCAGGCCGACATCGTGATCCTGACGATCTTCGTCAACCCGACCCAGTTCGGCCCGAACGAGGACCTGTCGCGATATCCGCGCGACGAGACCGGCGATCTCGCGAAGGCTCGTAGTTGTGGGATCGATCTCGCGTTCTGCCCCGAGGCCGCGGCGATGTACCACGCGGGCGCGCAGACGTTCGTCGACGTCCTCGAGCTCGCGAAGCCACTGTGCGGCGCGAGCCGGCCCGGTCACTTCGCGGGTGTCGCGACGATCGTGACGAAGCTGTTCCACATCACGCTGCCCCACGTCGCGGTGTTCGGCGAGAAGGACTACCAGCAGCTCGCGATCATCCGCCGCATGGTGCGTGACCTCGACTTCGCGATCGAGATCCTGAGCGTCCCGATCGTCCGCGAACCGGACGGTCTGGCGATGAGCTCGCGCAACGCATACCTCTCGATCGAAGACCGCCGCGCGGCGCTGTCACTGTCCGCGGGGCTCGCGGCAGCGCAGGCCGCATACGCTGCCGGGGAGCGGGCCGCCACGACCCTGCTTGCCGCCGCGCGCGCGCCGATCGAGGCCGAGCCGCTGGCCCGCATCGACTATGTCGAGCTGCGCGACGCCGAGGAGCTGACGCCGGTCGAGCGTGTCGAGCACCGATCCGTGCTCGCGATGGCGGTGGTCGTCGGCAACGAGACCCGGAAGACCCGGCTGATCGACAATCGTGTCATCGGCTAACAGGCGCGAATGGAATGCAACCGCGGCGATCCGCGGTACGTCACAGCATCCATGAAGCGCAACCTCGGGATCCTGGCCGCGCTCGCGATCGCCGTGCTCGCGATCGTGCTGTGGCAACGCCGCGATCGCGCAGCCGGCAATACGAAGCCGGTCGCCTCCGCGGGCAGCGCGGCCGTGGCGCCGTCGACCGCCGCGCGCACCCGGCCCGATCCGAGGACGCTCGCCCGCGGCACGATCGCCGGCACGATCACCGACGAGGCGAAGGCACCGGTCGCCGGCGCCAGGGTCTGCGCCGATGGTGCCTCGCACGAGCTCGACGGCGAGCTGCTGCGCGATCCGACGTGCACGGCGACGGACGTGGCAGGCGCCTACACGATCGAGAACCTGTGGCCCGCGCGCTACACGGTGAGCGCGAGCGGCAAGCCGTTCCGCCCCGACGTTCACCATCCCGGTGGCGATCGCCACGAGACCGCGCTGCCGCTCGCGGCCGGCGAACGCAAGACTGGCATCGACATCACGCTGCGCGCCGGCGGCGTCGAGCTGAACGGCGTCGTCAGCGACATCACCGGCGGCCCGATCGCGGAGGCCCGCGTCACGACCCGCGGCAACATGTGGACCGGCGTGCGCGGCAGCGCGCTCACCGAGACCGACGCCAACGGGAAGTTCTCGATGTGGGTCGCGCCCGGCGACCTCTCCGTCAGCGCAACGGCCGAGGGCTACGCCGACGGCGGCGAATGGACGAAGGCACCTGGCACCGTCGAGATCCTGCTGACCCCGGAGTCCTCGCTCGCCGGGACCGTAATCGATGCCGCTTCGGGTGCACCGGTGCCGGGCGCGCGCGTCGAGATCGACGGCGACTCGGGCGGCGGCGACTCGACGTTCACGAACGCAGAAGGCGCGTTCCGGATCGCGCGGCTGACACCCGGCCGCTACGTCGCAACCGCACGCACCGATCGCGGCTACGGCCGCACCGAGGGATCGACGCTCGTCGGGCTCGGGCAACACGTCGACGGCGTCGTCGTGAAACTGTTCCCGGCGGTGAGGCTCGAGGGCAAGGTCATCATCTCGACCACGCAGCAGCCGTGCACGGCACCGCAGGTCTCGCTCAATGACAGTGCGAGCTCGCGCTGGATCGAGGTGCGCAGCGAGCCGGACGGCCGGGTGTGGGCGGAGGGCGTGCTGCCGGGCAAGTACACCGTCGACGTCGGGTGCCGCGGCTTCCAGGGTCGCGAGAAGTACGATCCGATCGTGGTCACCGACAAGGACGTGACCGGCCTGGTCTGGGAGGTCGATCCGGGCGCGACGGTTCGCGGCCGCGTGCTCGCGAAGTCCGGCACGCCCGTCGAGGATGCCGACATCTGGGCCCGCTCGATCGGTGGCAATGCCCGCGGCAAGACCGGCTGGGGCGGTGACCGCTCGACGCGCGATGGCAGCTACGAGCTCACCGGCCTGCGACCTGGGTCGTACAAGCTCGAGGTCTCGACCGACAAGGGCGTCGGCCCCAAGGACGGCTACAAGGTCGAGGTCGCTGCAGGCGCGACCGTCGAGCAGGACCTCGTGATCGAGGACGCCGGCTCGGTCAAGGGCCTGGTCGTCGACGCCGAGGGCAAGCCCGTCGGCGGCATCAGCGTGTCAGCGCGCGCACTCGCCGGCGGCGGGAGCTGGAGCTTCGGCGGCGGCGAGAACAAGACCGCCGACGACGGCACGTTCTCGATCGAGTCGTTGCGCCCCGGCGAGTACCGGATCTCCGCGCAGCGCTCGTGGAGCGAGCAGCTCCGCAAGCCGGGCACCTCCGATGATGCGAAGCAAGGCGAGCGCGCGACCGTGCGCGCGAACCAGACCGCGACCGTACGGATCACCGTCGAGTCGCAGAGCGGCAAGATCCTCGGGCTCGTCACCGATACCGCAGGCCAGCCGGTCGCCGATGCGTTTGTCTCGGCGGCGCGCGAATCCGACGCCGCCGGCGCGCAGCAGTCGAGCGTGCAGCAGACGCGGTGGTCGTGGGACGAGCGTCCGGTGATCACGAGCGTCGATGGCACGTTCACGCTCGCGAAGCTGTCGCCGGGCCGCTACACCGTGCGCGCGTTCCGCAAGGGTGGCGGCGAGGCGATTGCCGAGCACGTCGCGATCGGCGCCACCGCGAAGCTGCAGATCAAGGCGACCGGTTCGATCGAGGGCACCGCGCGCCGCGCCGACGGCGCGACCGACGAGATCACGATCAGCGTCCATGATCCGGTCACCGGGTTCTGGCGGGGCGAGCAGTTCTACCGGACCGACGGCCGGTTCCTCATCCGCGACGTGCCGGCGGGCCACTTCCGGGTCACCGCCCAGGCCGAGGGCGGCCAGAAGCAGCTCGAGCTCGATCTCGCCGACGGCGAGACAAAGACGGGCGTCACGATCACGCTCGACGCCCTCGTCACGCTCACCGGGCGCGTCGTCGAGCACGGCACGACGAAGCCCGTCGCCGGCATCCGGATGATGGCGTTCCCCGTGCAGGGCGGCGGTGGCATGTCGTTCTCGAACGACGAGCGCGAGCACATCTCCGACGACGCCGGCCGCTTCACGATCAAGAACGCACCGCGCGGCAAGCTCCAGCTCCGTGGCTTCCCGAAAGACTGGAACGACGCCGACTACGGCATGACCAACACCGTCAGGACCGTCGAGGGGACTGGCACCATCGACATCGGTGACATCCAGATCTTCAAGAAGCGCGTGAAGGCGAACGAGCCCGTTGGCGAGCTCGGCATCAACTTCGTCCAGCAGCCGCGCGACACGCCCGCCGACAAGCGCGAGCTGAAGGTCAGCTTCATCGAACCCGCCGGCCCCGCCGCGAAGACCGAGCTGAAGGTCGGCGACGTCATCACCGCGATCGACGGCGTCGACATCACCGGCCCCAACGCCGGCCAGGCCTCGGTGCTGATGCGCGCGCCACCCGGCACCAAGCTCGTGCTCGGCCTCGCGCGCGGCGCGACCGTGACCGTGACGCTCGCAGCCCCCTGACGAGCAAAGGCTAGTTGCAATGCCGCTCACTTTAGGCGGCTCCTCGACGAGGAATTGACCGGGACCTTGCGTGCGTAGCTGCTCATTTTGATTTTCACCGCGCGAGGAAACACGCGTTCCGGCCGCCGTGGAGGCAAAACGTAG
>JACCTC010000133.1 GCA_013812655.1 Deltaproteobacteria bacterium
CCCTCGGGAGGCTGCTGGTTTCTGCGGTACTTGCCGGTCAAGAGCCCGCCCCCGAGCGGCGACCACGGCAGGATGCCGAGGCCATGACGCACGCACAGCGGCTGGTGCTCGCGTTCGATGTCGCGCACCGCCAGGCTGTACTGGGCCTGCAGGGTCACGTAGCGCGACAGGTTGCGCTTGTCGGCAATCCACAGCGACTCCATCAGCCGGTACGCGGCGTAGTTGGAACAGCCGAAATAGACGACCTTGCCGGCGTGCACGGCGTCGTCGAGCGCGCGCGCGAGCTCCTCCTCCGGCGTGCGCATGTCCTGCATGTGGATCTGGTAGAGGTCGATGCGGTCGGTCTTGAGCCGGCGCAGCGAGTCCTCGCAACACTTGACGATCCGGTAGCGCGACGCGCCGCTGCGGTTCGGACCGGCGCCCATGGTGAAGCGAAACTTGGTCGCCAGCACCATGCTGTCGCGGTTGCCACGCGCCGCGAACCAGTTGCCGAGCACCCGTTCGGAGAGGCCGTCCTGACCGTAGACGTCGGCGGTGTCGACGAAGTTGATGCCCGCGGCCAGCGCCCGGTCGAGCACGGCATGGGCGGTCTGCTCGTCGGAGCCGACCTTGTGCATGAACGACTTCTCGTCGGCCTCGCCGAAGGTCATGGCACCGAGGCACAGGTTCGAGACCCGGACGCCCGAGGACCCTAGATTCTTGTATTTCATCGGCATGACAGCTGCCGCGGAACCTAACACCGTGGGAGCCGGGGCCAGTCAACCGGGGAGCCCGGGCCTCACGACACACGGCCAGCGCGCCCGAAGCGACCGATCCGATCGAGGCACGCTCCATGCTACGCTCGGGGTTCGTGAAGCCAAGGCGGTCGCAGCCCAGCGCCGAGCATGCGACGCTCCCGCGGGCACCGCGACGGCCATCGCCTGCCATCGCACCGAGCGTGCCGCCCGTCGACGACGACGCGCGCACGATGATGGCGCACACGGGCTTCGAGGACGACTCCTCGACGGTGATGCGCAAACCGCTGCCGACGCTGCCGCCGGACGCCTCCGGGGACTTCGGCGCGACGCCGGGCTCGAGCAACCCGCAGCCCGCGAAGGAGGCCTTCTATCCGGCGCCCGGGAAGACGCTCGCCGGCAAGTACGAGCTCCGCGCCAAGGTCGCACAGGGGACGTTCGGCCTGGTGTTCACCGCGCGCGACACGAACCTCGATCGCGACGTCGCCATCAAGATCCTCAATCCGGCCCACATGGCCAACAGTGACATCCTCCACCGGTTCCTCCAGGAAGCGCGGGCCGCGGCTCGGATCGCCCATCCCGGCATCGTCACGATGTTCGAGTGCGGAACCTTCGACACCGGCGCGTTCATCGCGATGGAGCTCTTGCAGGGCGAAGCCCTGATGCAGCGGATCGCGAGCGTGGGTCGGATGGCACCCGAGGTCGCGATCGAGGTCGCACGTCAGGTCGCGTCGGCGCTCGATGCCGCGCACCGTGTCCACGTCCTTCATCGCGATCTCAAGCCCGACAACATCTACCTCGTTGCCGATCCGGCGATGGCGAGCGGCGAGCGCGTCAAGGTGCTCGATTTCGGCCTCGCAAAGCTCGGGACGAGTGGCATGACCCAGATGAACACCGTGTTCGGGACGCCGCGCTACATGTCGCCCGAGCAGTGCCGGTCGTCGACTCAGATCGATCATCGCAGCGACATCTACGCGCTCGGCTGCATCCTGTTCGAGATGGTCACCGGGCGGCCGCCCTACGACGGCACCCTGCGCGACCTCGTCGAACGTCACCAGCGGGCACCGATCCCGCGCGCCAAGCAGTTCGCGCCCGATATCGATCAGGCGCTCGAGGATCTGATCAGCCAGATGCTGCAGAAGGATCCCGCGAGCCGGCTGCAGACGATGGCGGCGGTGCAGCGCGCACTCGAGAAGGTCAAGGTCCCGACCGGTGCCGACGCCCTGATGCCGTCCGCCGCCCGCCTCATGGGATTTGCGGACACCGCGCCGCGCGACGCGATCGCCACGGCCCCGCCACCGCGAGAGACACCGCGGCGATGGTCGGGCATGCGCCGCGCGTCGATCATCGCTGCCACGATCGCCTTCGTGCTCGCCGGCGCGTTGACCGCCGTGGCGGTCCGCAATTCCGGTGACGAGCCAGCCGTCGCCAAGCGCGTACAGCCCTGAACCAGCACCGCCGTACTGCTCGGCGCAAATTGACGGCGTTCCGGACGTGGGTTAGACCCCGAGCAGCCCGTGCGTTTCCCACCCGCCAACATGCAGCTACGGCGCGCTCAGCTCGTGCTGATGCTCGCCGTGCTGGTCCCGACGGTGCTGATGACGGGCGTCGGGATCGTGCTACTCGCGATCGGCAGCACGGCGACCACGGTGATCTCGGGCGTCCTCGTGTTGACGTTCTGCACGAGCGGCATCACCGGTTACATCCTCGGCACGATCTTCGTCGGTAAAGGCGCCTCGCTCGTCCGCGTCCAGAACGACTTCGTATCGAGCGTGACCCACGAGCTGCGGACCCCGATCACGTCGATCCGCTTGCTGATCGAGTCGCTCAACCACGACCGGCTCGAGCGCGAGGATCGGACCCAGGTGCTGTCGCTGCTCGGGCGCGAGACCGAGCGGCTCGAGGTCCTCGTCGGGCGCGTGCTCGAGCTGTCGCGGTTGCAGCTCAGCTACGACTATCGCCGTGACCCGATCGACGCGGTCGAGCTCCTCGACGAATCGATCGCTGCGTTCGACGCGCTGACGCTGACCCGGCCGACGCCGATCAAGCGCTACTGCGATCCCGGCCTGATCATCACCGGCGATCGGCCGATGCTCGTGCGCGCGCTGGTCAATCTGTTGACGAACGCGTGGAAGTACACCGGCGATGACAAGCAGATCTCGATCGAGGCCCACGCGGCCGGGCGCTGGGTCGACCTGTTCGTCCGTGACAACGGGCTCGGCATCGATCGCGGCGAGCAGCGGCTGATCTTCGAGCAGTTCAAGCGCGGGCGTGCCGCGCACGACGGTGCGGCTCCGGGGCTCGGACTCGGGCTGTCGTTCGTGCGCGCGATCGTTATCGGCCATCGCGGCAAGCTCGATCTCGAGTCGAGTAACGGCACGACCGCATTCCGGATCCGGCTCAAGCGCACCCGCCAGGTGACCGCGCCCCAGCCGATTCGGCTCGGCCAAACATCGTCATGAACCCGCACCGCATCCTGATCGTCGAGGACGACGAGGCGATCGCGACGGGCCTGTCGCTCAACCTCAAGCTCGCCGGGCATGTCTCGCAGATCGCGCGAGACGGCGACGAGGCGATCGCCCTGGCGCGCGACGAGGACTTCGCGTTGATCCTGCTCGACATCAACCTGCCGAAGAAGAACGGCCTCGAGGTCCTCTCGACGCTGCGCTCCGAGGACAACCTCGTCCCGGTGATCGTGGTCTCGGCGCGCGAGGGTGAGTTCGACAAGGTCGCGGCGCTGCGGCTCGGGGCCGACGACTACGTGACGAAGCCATTCGGGCTCGCCGAGCTCCTCGCGCGGATCGAGGCGGTGCTGCGACGGGTCAGCCAGGTCACGACGGCGCCGATCGAGACGCCGCACGGCGCCACGATCCAGTTCGGTGCGATCGAGATCGATCTCGTCCAGCGCACCGTCACGCGCACCGAGCAGGGCAAGCAGGACGCCGAGAAGCTCGACGTCAAGCTCACGCACCTCGAGTTCGAGCTGCTCGTGTTCTTCGCGCGCCACCCGAACCAGGTGTTCTCGCGGTCGCAGCTGTTCGCCCTGGTCTGGGGTCAATCCGCCGGCTCGGTGCGCACCGTCGACAACTTCGTCGGCCAGCTCCGCAAGCGGTTCGAGGACAATCCCGAGCAGCCGCGTCACTTCATCACCGTGCGCGGCTCCGGATACCGCTTCGATCCGTAGGCGGCCCGGGCGCGCTACGCTCGGCGTATGGCCCGAGACGACGAGACGACGATCTTCACGAAGATCCTGCGCAACGAGATCCCGTGTCACCGGGTGTACGAGGACGACCACGTGCTGGCCTTCCTCGACATCAACCCGATCGCGCGCGGACATACGCTCGTGATCCCGCGCGAGCCGGCCGTGACGCTCGACCAGCTGTCCGCCGAATCCGCCGCCGCGATCGGCGCGGTGCTGCCGCGGATCGCCCGCGCGGTGATGGCCGCGACCGGCGCGAAGGCGTTCAACATCCTGCAGAACAACGGCGCGGAGGCGCACCAGGCCGTCATGCACGTCCACTTTCACGTGATCCCGAAGCACGCCGACGGCAGCGGCCTCGGGATCGGCTGGAAGGTGGAGAAGCTCGGTGACGTTGCCGACCTCGCGAAGGCGATCGCCGACGCGGTATGAGCCGCCTGGTCTTTGCGTTCGCGCTGGTCCTCGCCGCCTCAGGCTCGAGCGGCTGCCTGATGACGCGCTACATGGCGCAGGCGACACACGGCCAGCTCGAGCTGATGGCGCGGGCGCGCCCGATCGACAAGGTCGTCGCCGATCCGAACACGCCGCTGCGGACCGCGCTGCTGCTGAGCGCGATCCCCGAGATCAAGGACTACGGGCGCAGCTACGGGCTGTCGATCCGCCGCAACTACACGCACTACTCCGCACTCGGTCGGCCCGCGGCGGTGTGGTTCGTCGGCGCCGCCGATCCGCTGAAGTTCAAGCCGCGTAAGTGGTGCTTCCCGATCGTCGGCTGCTTTGCCGGGCTCGGATGGTTCGACGAGGACGAAGCGGTCCGCCACAAGCTCTCGCTCGAGGCCCAGGGCTACGACGCCATCGTCCGCCCGGCGTCGGCGTACTCGACGGGTGGCTGGTTCCCCGACCCGGTGCTCTCGACGATGCTCCGCGGCGGTGACGACGCGTTCCCCGAGCTGGCGAACGTGATCCTCCACGAGTCCGTGCACGCGACCGTGCTCGTGCCCGACCAGCCCTTCTTCAACGAGAGCTTCGCGACCTACGTCGCCGACACGCTGACCGATCACTGGATCATCGAGCGGTTCGGGCGGGGCTCCCCCGAGGAGCTCGCGTGGTCACTCGGCCAGGCCACGCACCTCGCGCGGACGTCGCGCATGCTCGACGCCTATAACCAGCTCAAGACGCTCTACGCGGGCACCCTCGCCCGCGACGCCAAGCTCGCACGCAAGGCGGCAATCATCGACGAGCTCGTCGTCGATCTGCGGCTACGCCGGCGACCCAACAACGCATCGCTGACCGAGACCCGGGTCTACAACGGGGGCGTCGAGGCGTTGATCGATGCGCACCGCGCGTGCGGCGATCTCGGCCGCCTCGTCCGCGCCGGCAAGTCGCTGAAGCGGCGCGACTTCGCGAAGACGCTGCAGGAGGATCTCGTCCCGATCGGCAAGCTCCTCGCCGACCGCTGCCGCGCCGCGAGCTGACTGCGCACGAATACAGTCGGCGCCCGGTCAGAAAATTGGCGCCCGCGCCGAGCGCCACTCACCATGACGGTATGCGCGCGCTCGTTGTTGCCGTCGTCGCTGCCCTGGGGCTCCTCGCTGTCGTGCCGGCTGCGGAGGCGCATCCGCAGCGCCGGACCACCAAGCAGGTGAAGAAACGCGTGGCGATCTCGACGAAGCCGGCGCGCCCGATCGAGGAACCACGCGGCCAGTCGATCGGCGTGCCGTGGTCCGGCAAGCTGCGCGACGCGACGAAGCTGCGCGAGTCCAAGCGCTATCACCTGCGCCGCCCGCACCGCGCGTTCGGCACGCGCACGACGGTCGAGCACACGCGGCGCGCGATCGTCGACACCCTCGAATCGTTTCCCAAGATCCACGTGCTCGCGATCGGTGACATCTCGGCACCGCGCGGCGGTCACATCAGCGAGCACAGCTCGCACCAGTCCGGCCGCGACGTCGACATCGGGCTGTTCTTCAAGAAGAAGCCGGCGAGCTACCCCGCGTCGTTCGTCGACGCGACCGCGAGCACGCTCCACATCGCGGCAACCTGGGCGCTGATCTCGAACCTCGCGTCCACGCACGGCCGCGACGGCGGCGTCCACATCATGTTCCTCGACTTCGATCTGCAGGGCGTGATCTTCAAGTGGGCGAAGGCGAACGGCGTCAGCGTCGAGCGGCTCGAGCGGCTGTTCCAGTACCCGCACGGGCGCGGCGCGAGCGCCGGCCTGATCCGTCACGAGCCGAACCACGCGAACCACCTCCACGTCCGCTACAAGTGCGCCGCCGCCGATCGCGGTTGTCGCTGAGCGAGCGCCGCAATCGGCCGTAAGTTACCTGCTCGGTCACGGCGCGAGCAGGTGCATGATGACTGGCGTGATGTCGGTAGCGTCCGTCTGATCGCCGGCGATGCGCCGCACGATCCGCGATAGCTCGTCGGCAGAGTGTCTCGGGTGCGCAAGGATAAATGGGATCTCCGAATCCGCGCGTCCCGGGCTTCCGTGCCACGAGTAGTAGCGTTTGGAGAAATAGTAGCGGTTCGCGATGTCGGGCTCGGCGCCGTTGCGGGCGATCAAGATGATGTTGCCGGCGTGATCACCGCGGTCTCCCCCCGCCAGGTCACGCATGCGTTCGAGGAACGCGACATAGCCGGTACGCGGCTGGATGGCTCGCGTACGACCACCGCCGACATACTCGTGAAGCTCGCCACTCGCCGAACGCACGAGAATGAGGTCGAGGGACCCCTTCATCGATGGTGCGTGATCGCCGCGCGTATTCGCGGCATGGAAGCTCTCCGCGAGCGGCACGACGTCTGCCTCGAATCGAGGTGGTTTCGTCCAATCACACGCAGCGTTCGCACTGCAGGTCGACCGATCCGCGACGTAGACGTAGGCGATCGCCCCTCCGTAGGCCAGCACGGCATCGAACGCGTCATCGTCTGGCACGTCGACCTTGAACGGACGAAGTCGGAAACCCGCCGCTCGAACGACCGCGGGAGGATCGTCTTCCGTGTCGATCGCGAGCGCATGCTTCTCGTCATGGTGGACGGCGGTGTGCCCGTGATCCGATACGACGACCACGTAGCGACTCGCCAGCGCATCTCGTCGCACCAGCGCCTTGCGAAGCTTCGCCATCAGCGGCTCGAAGACTTCGCGCAGGTAGCGACGACGCGCGGGGTCGGGCCCTTCCTCCGAGCTATGCGCGAAGTGATCCGCGCCGCTGAGGTACACCGTGAGGACGTGCGGAGCTGGTGACTCCTCGAGCGCCTGCGCGACGTTCTCCACGATCTTGCGATCGAGATCGGCGTACACCTCGAGATCGTCGGCGTCGTCATCGTCATCGAGGAAAGCCGCAAACGCGTCGCCGAGCACGGTTCGATCCGCAATGATCAGACGGTCCGCGCCACGGAAGAACTGGCTCATGGCAACCCACGCACTGAGCTTGCCGTTTTGCGCGCGAAGCTTCTCGTAGAGCGTCGGCACGCCCAGGAGCTTGTTCGCGTAGTCGTCGGTGTACGTCTTCAGAACCAGATCCGGCGCGTCGATACTGACCGGCGCGGGCGCCGCGAACCGGCGCTCGGAGCGAACGAAGTATTCGTTGCCGGTGACGCCGTGCTTGCCCGGAGGCTCACCCGTGAAGATCGTCGCCCACGATGCCAGCGTCGACGTTGGCATCGGTGCCAGCGCGGTCTCGTCGAAGAACGCGTTCGGGAACTTGCCACCCTGGCCGCCCAGCAAGGCCCCGAGCTCCGGCAGCTCTCCATTGCGAAGCATGTCGTACAGGAGCTTGCGATCCACGCCGTCGATCGCGAGCACGAGCACCGTCGGCTCCTCCGGCGACGCTGGTGTCTCGCGCTCGTCGCGCAGGTCTCGGTCGTCGCCCGTGAACAGGAGCTCGACCGCGTTCGGCGCGATGATCAGGATGGCGACGCCCGCGATCGCCCCGATCCCGAGCACGATTCCCAGCGTCCAGCGTACCCACTTTCTTGGCATGGTCCGTGGGCGGGACTGTAGCGCGCGGCGAGCAGCTCAGGACCTGATGCGTCGCCAGAGGTCGCCGGCCTTGGCCACGACGCCCTCGCCGTAGAGCTGCTTGATCATGCCGCGCAGCCGCTTCGGCATGTCCTTGGGCTGACGGAACGACATCATGTTGAGCGGGATCGACATCACCTGCTCGGCGGTCGACTTGGTGCGCGTGAACTCGCGGATGCCTTCGTCGCCATGAATGCGACCGAACCCCGACTCGCCGATGCCACCGAACGGCAGCGACGGGATCCCGGCGAAGCCCATCACCGAGTTGATCGAGGTCATGCCGGCGCGCAGCTTGTCGGCGATCGCGCGAGCGCCCTTGCCGGCGAACACCGTCGAGCCGAGGCCGTACGTCGAGTCATTCGCGAGCTTGACCGCCTCGTCGAGCGAGCCGACGCGCTTGATCGGGATCACCGGTCCGAACGTCTCGTCGGACATCACCTTCATCGAGTGCTCGGCACCGGTGATCACCGTCGGCTGGATGTAGTTGCCGGAGATCGCATCGGAGCCGCCGGTCAGGATCGTCGCGCCCTTCGCGACCGCGTCGTCGAGGTGATCCCTGACGATCGCGACCTGCGCCGCGCTCGTCATCGCACCGAGATGCCCGTCATCGCCGCCGGTCTTGAGCGCGCGCACCTGCTTGACGACCTCGTCGACGAAGCGATCGTGCACGGCGTCAGCGACGTAAACCCGCTCGACCGAGATGCACGCCTGGCCGGCGTTCGTGAGTGCACCGTAGACGCACGCCTCGGCGGCCTTCTCGAGATCGGCATCGTCGGCGACGATCATCGGATCCTTGCCGCCGAGCTCGAGCAGCACGGGCGTCAACCGCTCCGCTGCAGCCATCATCACGCGCTTGCCAGTCGCCGCCGAGCCGGTGAACGCGACCTTGTCGACGCCGGCCTTCGCGAGCGCGGCACCCGTCGCACCAGCACCCGTCACCACCTGCAGCAGATCGCTCAACGCGAACGTCTTCGCGGCGATCTCGGCGACCTTGACGGCGATCAGCGGCGTCAACTCGCTCGGCTTGAACACGACCGCGTTGCCGGCGGCGAGCGCGTACGCGATCGACCCCATCGGCGTGAACAGCGGGTAGTTCCACGGACCGATCACGCCGATCACGCCGAGCGGGTGATAGCTGACCGTCGCGCGGAAGTTCGCGAGCATCCCCGACGAGACCTTGCGCGGTGCCATCGCGGTCTCGGCGCGCGCCGCAGCGTGCTGGATGTGGCCGAGCGCCATCATGACCTCGACGAGCGCCTCGAGCTCCGGCTTGCCGTTCTCGCGGTGGATGATGCTCGCGAGCTCGTCGGCCTGTGCCGCGAGCGCCTTGCGAAACGCGACCAGCTCCTCGGTGCGTGCCTCGAAGCTGCGCGTCGACCAGCTCTGCGCCGCGACCCGCGCTCGCGCGACGGCGGCGTCGACCTCTGCCGGCGTATGGATCGGCACGGTGCCGACGACCTCGCCGGTTGCCGGGTTGTAGCTCGAGAGTCGTTCGGTCGATGCCGTGGTCGTAGCGGTGGCCATGGGCGCAAGATGGCACCCGGCCACCGGGCCCTCAAGCCCCAGGACCGGGAGTAAATCCCGGTCCCTCCACCTCGGCGCGATCCGCCGGCCTCTCCTTGTGGACGTGCTTCAGAACGTGACCCAGCCGAGCGCGTACGACGCGATCGCCACGGCGATCACGACGACCAGCGCGACCGAGAGGATCAGCGAGGTGCTGCGCGTCCTGGCTTCCGGGTGCTTGCTCGGTGCCCGGACCGCCGCGGGGGTTACAGCCCGCTCCGAATCCGACGAGACCTCGCTCCCGTCCTGCGACGGGAGCCGCGGCGTCACCGACGGCTGACTCCCGGGCGGGGTTGGCCGGACGTGCGGGGCGTTGCCGGGCGCTGACCGCGCACGCTCGCCGTCAGGCGCCTGCCAGGCAGCTGCATCGGGTCGCGCGACATGCATCGGCGCGGTTGCCACGCGCTGCAAGGCCTCCTGATGACGAGGCTCGACGACGTTCGTCTTGTCCTCCTCGGTGGCGTCGCTGACCACGGTCTTCTCGTGGCCGCCGACACCCTCGACCCACGGCTCGCGCTTGGCGCCGAACAGCTGCACCATGAACCGGCCCATCGCGGTGTTCGAGCCGGTGAGCTTCGCGCGCACGGCAAACGCGTCGAGCGCCTCGATCAGCTCCGCCGCCGTCTGGAACCGTGCGTTCGGATCGTTCGCCATCGCGGTGAGGATGATCGCCTCGAGCTCGCGCGGATAGCCGCTGACCGCGACGGACGGCAGCACGACATCACCGGCGACGATCCGCTTCATGGTCTCGAAGTCGTCGGTACCCTTGAACGCACGGCGGAGCGTCGTCAGCTCGTAGAGACAGATCCCGAGCGCGAAGATGTCGGCACGGCGATCGATCGGCTTGCCCTTGCACTGCTCGGGCGACATGTAGCCGTACTTGCCCTTGATCGTGTCGCCGACGGTCTTGGTCGCGCGCTCCTCCGCCTTCGCGATCCCGAAGTCGAGGACCTTCACGCTGCCGTCGTAGCCGATCATGATGTTCGCCGGTGAGACGTCGCGATGGACGATGTTGAGCGGCAGCCCGTTCTTGCCGCGTCGCTCGTGCGCGTGATGGAGCCCGGCAGCGGCGCCGCTGACGATCATCACCGCGAGCTCGAGCGGCACCGTCCAGCCGCGGCGCAGCGAGGTCTCGAGGATCGCGCGCGCGTTCTCACCATGCACGTACTCCATCGCCATGAAGTAGGCGCCGTCGGCCTGATCGACCTCGTAGACCTGCGCGACGTTGTGGTGGTTCAACGTCGCCGCGAGCTTGGCCTCGTCGAGGAACATCGTGACGAACCGCTGATCGGATGCGCGCTCGCGGAGGATCGTCTTCAGCACGACGTGACGCTCGAACGACCCGAGCCCGCTCTGCCGCGCCAGATAGATCTGCGCCATCCCGCCGGTCGCGAGATGAGTGATCACCTCGTAACGGCCGATTCTGGTGGGGGTACCAGGGGCGCCAGCGCTGGGCTCCGGCGGAACCACGCAAGAAGAATCCGTTGCCTGGTCGACAGTGTCAAGCCGACCTCCTCGGGCCTCGCTGGCCGCAGCCCAATCGAGTGGGTTGGCCACGCTCTCGGTGATTCCCGTGTGTCCTAGGCCGGCCTGGGTGCGCGCAGCACGCCGATCGCCGCGACGATGCCGACG
The DNA here is from genome assembly GCA_013812655.1 of Deltaproteobacteria bacterium. Taxonomy (GTDB): domain Bacteria; phylum Myxococcota_A; class Polyangia; order Haliangiales; family Haliangiaceae; genus JABFXX01. The sequence continues at coordinate 11,150 of JACCTC010000133.1, forward strand.
AGCACTGCGCCGCCGAATAACCACGCGCCGCGATCGAGATGCGCACCGTCGATCCCGGGGAACTGGACGATGAATACGGTGCCGGCGATCGCGGCGGTCGCGATCGAGACCAGCACCGCCTTGGCCGCGAGCCGGGGCACGCGACGCGCCGCGAGCGCCGCGGCCATCACGACGAGCGCGAACATCGCGATCAGGCCTCCGGCCCAGGTCGCCATCCCGAATCGCGTCCACTGCGGCGTGCCGCCGATCCAGCCGAGCCCTGCTGGCTGGCACTGACCGGCCGCGAAGCAGTGGCGGGACCCGAACGGCCCGACCTCGACATCACCGACCGCCCACCACCGACCGAGCTGCACGGAGCACGCGAACCCGACCGCGGCGAGCAGCGCGAGTGCGACGATCATCCAGCGAAATTTCACGGCGGCGCATTGTGCTGAGGGTGCGAGATCCACGCAACGTGGATCTGTCATTCGCTCACATGTCTGAACAAACGCGCATACCTACATTGAGCCCGGCCCCCTGCATGGCCGAACAATATCGTCGTCCGTTACGGGTGCAACGTGATCAGGAAGTCCCTCGCCCTCACCGTGCTGCTCGCCTCCGGTTCCGCCGGCGCGGGGCCTCTCCTGTTGGTCACCCCTCGCGTTGCCGTCGAGACGGCGCGCGTCGATCAACCCATCGACCTGCAGCTCGTGCCCCGCGGCCTCGTCGATCACCTCGTGCGCTGGCGGCAGGGCGTCCGCGACCTCGTCCAGCGCGGCAGCGATGGCCTCGCGAAGCTCGCGCTCGAGCACGGCGTCCCCGATCTGACGGCGCTGACGATCGAACCGGTCGCCCGCACCGAGTCCTCTGGGTTCGGCTGGCGCGACGATCCGATCCGGCATCGCCCGAAGTTCCACAGCGGCACTGACTTTCGCGGCAAGCGCGGAACCCCGGTGATCGCCGCCGGTGATGGCGTCGTCGTGTTCGCCGGTCGCCGCGGTGGCTACGGCAACGTGATCTTCGTCGACCACGGTGGCGGCATCATCACCCGGTATGCGCACCTGCGCCGCATCGTTGCCCCGGTCGACGCCACGGTCAGCGCGGGGCAGCTGATCGGCGAGATGGGCTCGACCGGTCGCACGACCGGCTCCCACCTCCACTTCGAGATCCGCCTCGCCGGCCGTCCGGTCGATCCCGTGATGGCGATGACGGTCGCGCAGCTGCAGCGAGAATCCCCGACGCTCGGACAGATCGCGGCGTTCGCGCTGTCGCCCGAGCTTCAGGCCCAGGCGTCGTCCAGGCTCGATCCGCCGCGGTCGAAGCCGTCGCGCCCCGACCGCCCCGGTCGCGTGAAGCGCGTCCGTCCGCTCTCGTAGCGTGTACGTGTGCGGCGTACCAGCGGGCCCGCGGACTCGTGCGTGACTGTGGATCGTGTAATCGCAGGCACGTGTAGAATCGACCGTGATGTGGAAGGCGTTAGCGATGGGTGCGGTCAGCGTCGCACTCGCATCATGCGGCTTCTCGGCTGCACCGGGGACCAGTAGCGACGGCGGACCGACGGTCGGGCCCTCGTTCGTCGGGTTCGCGGCCGCGACGTCACTCGAGGACGAGAGCTCCGGGACGATCAGCATTCCGGTCACGCTGTCCGCGCCCTCGAGCGACTCGATCTCGGTTGGCTACACGATCACCGACGGCTCCGCGACGCGCGATCTCGATTACACCGCGACGAACGGCACGCTGACGTTCTCGCCAGGTGACGTCGAGGCCACGATCATGCTGACGATCAAGGTCGACGCACTCGAAGAGCAGGACGAGACGATCCAGATCGCGCTGCACTCGGTGACCGGCGGTGCGGGGCTTGGCCTCGGCGCGCATACCGTGACGATCAGCTCGGACATCCTGCCGCGCGTCAGCTTCGCGCTCACCACCTCGAATGCACAGGAGAACGTGCAGACCGCGTTCACCGCCACGCTCGACATGACCTCGTCGAAAGAAGTGCGCGTCGACTACACGCTCGGGGGCACGGCGTCGAGTGCGGATTACGGGCTCGCCGCAGGCTCGATCGTGTTCGCGCCGGGCAATGCATCGCAGCAGATCATGCTGAGTCCGGTCGACGACGCGCTCGACGAGGATCCCGAGACCGTGCGCGTCTCGCTCGTCAACTCGACAAACGCCGTCATCCTGGCCTCGGCCGCGACGCGCACCCACACGCTCGACGATAACGATCCGTTGCCCGTCGTCGCCTTCACGGCGGCTGCGTCGACCGTCGCCGAGAACGTGACGATGACGACGCTGACGGTGACGTTGACGCCGGTCAGTGGCCGCCAGGTAACGGTGCCGTTCTCGACGGCGCAAGGCGCGACCGCAAGCGCCGCCGACTTCTCCTACCAGTCGACCACCGCGCTCGTGTTCCCCGCGGGCACGACCTCACGCACGATCACCGTGGTGATCGTCAACGACGACATGGACGAGGAGAACGAGACCTTCACGACCACGCTCGGGACGCCGACGAACGCGACGCTCGGCACGAGCTCGCACGCGATGACGATCACCGACAATGACGATCCGCCGAGCGTGAGCTTCGACAAGAATGAAGACGACGGCTCCGCTCTCGAGGGCAACAACGGCACCACGACCTACGACTATCGGCTCGTGCTCTCGGAGGCATCTGGCAAGCAGATCAGCGTGCCATTCACGGTCACCGGCAGCGCCGACTCCGCCGACTTCACGGTCACCGCGAGCCCGATCGCCTTCAACCCGGGACAGACCTCGAAGATCGTGCGGGTCACCGTGAACGGCGACACCGACAGCAATCCCGAAGATGGCAATACCGAGACGGTGATCCTCACGCTGTCATCGACGGGCCTCAGCAACGCGACTCAGGGCAGCCCGAACCAACGCACGCACACGATCATCGACGACGATTGATCGCGACGACCAGGCGACCGCAAGGCGAAGATCAGAGTCGCTTGCCGTCGGCCGACCACCGGTAGAAGCCCTCGCCGGACTTCTTGCCGAGCTTGCCGGCGACGACCTTGTCGCGCAGCACGTCGGGCGGCGTGAACGCCGGGCCGATCGCGGTCGCGAGGTACTCGGCGATCCCCAGGCGAACGTCGAGCCCGACGAGATCGGTGAGCTCGAGTGGCCCCATCGGATGGCCGTAGCCGAGCTTCATCGCGGTGTCGATATCGGCCGCCGAGGCGACGCCCTGCTCGACCATCCGCATCGCCTCGAGTCCGATCACGAGCCCGAGTCGGCTCGACGCGAAGCCGGGACTGTCACTCACCGTGATCGGCGTCTTGCCGAGCTTCTCGGCGAGCGCGACCGCGAGCGCGACGACGGCGGGATCGGCCGATGGGTGGCGCACGATCTCGACGAGCTTCATCACGTGGACGGGGTTGAAGAAGTGCATGCCGACGAGGCGCCCCGGCTCGCGCAGGCTCTCCGCGATCTGGGCGATCGGCAGCGACGACGTGTTGGTCGCGAGCAGCGCATCCGCGGGCGCGGCGCGATCCACGACGCCGAAGATCTCGCGCTTGAGCTCGATGCGCTCGGGGACCGCCTCGATCACGGCATCACTGTCGCGGCAGGCGATGGCGAGATCATCAGCGGGCTCGATGCGCGCGAGCGTCGCATCGCGATCCGCGGCGGTGACCTTGCCGAGCTCGACCCCCTTGTCGAGGTTCCTGGCGATCCTGGTCAACGCGGACGTGGACGCGCCGGCCATCGCGTCGTAGAGCCGCACGCGAGCACCGGTCATCGCGATCACGTGCGCGATCCCGTGGCCCATCGTGCCGGCGCCGATCACGGTGATGGTGCGAAGCTTGTCGAGGGTGCGTGTCACGTGGCGAAACTACGCCAGATCGCTGCGTGGTGCTGATGTAGGTGCCGGGTTGTCAGCGAACGTTTCGGATGGCGATCGGCCCGCGATGTAGGATGCCCCTCGTGCGGCTGCTGTACCCGGTGATGCTCGTCGGCTGCGGTTTCTCGGGCACGCCGGCTCCCGCGACTGGCGACGGCGCGTTGCCCGATGGCGAGAGCGCGATCGACGCGATGGTGGATGCCAAGGTCTCCGACGCGACGATTCCGCCGGATGCCCTCGTCTGCTTCGGCACTGGCTTCGGCGCCGTGTGTCTGCCTGCCGCACCGTCCACGCCGCTCGCGCTGCCGGCAACCGCAGCGTTCGATACGGGCGGCGGGGGCTGCACCCACGTCGTCACGCTCGGTGGGACCGCGATGTGCGTGCTCGCCGGAACCACGGTGACGCTCGCCGCGGCAACGACGTTTCGCGCGATCGGTCCGCGCCCGCTGATCATCGTCGCGTCGCAGACCATGGCGATCAACGGCTCGCTCAGCGTGTCATCGCTGCGCGGCGCGGGAACCGGCGCGGGCGCTGCGACGGTCGTGTGC
>JACCTC010000152.1 GCA_013812655.1 Deltaproteobacteria bacterium
CCACGCGCGCCGGACGTCGAGCCGGGCGGATGCGAAGTCGGCGGCGCGGCCGGCCTCGGCGCGGTCGACACGCACGAGGTGCAGACCGTGGCGCGACCGCCGGCGAGCCCAGGTTGCGGGAGGCTGGGTCGCGAGGCCGGCCACGAACTCGTCGCCGAAGGCCTGCGCGAGATCGGCGAGCTTGCGCCCGCGATACCTCCGGCCGCCCGAGAACCGGTCGCCCATCGCGTCCGGCGAGGCACCGGCTGCGAGCGCCGTCGCGAGCTCGTCGATGCGGGCCGTGGCGGACGCGTCGGTGCCGGCGACATAGACGTGCGTGAAGTCGATGCGATCCGGCGCACCCCACAGCTCGCGGTTCGCGTCGAACCACGCGCGGAGCTCGGCCTCGGTCGGCTCGGGGACGATCGCGGCCTGCTCGAGGACGTAGCTCATCCGCTCGGCGACCCGCGCATGGATCACCGGATCATCGCGGTCGAGACCGCGCGCGACGGCCTCGCGAAACAGCACCTCCTCGTCGATCCAGCGGTCGGTCTCCTCGGCGAGCTCGGCCGCCGTCGGCGCGCGCCCGAGGCGTCGCGTGGCTTGCTCGGCGATCCGCTTCGTGGCCTCGGCATCGATCACGATCGAGCGCCGGGTCGAGCGATCGCCGGCCGCGTCGTTCGGCGCTGTCACGGGTGGCGCCGATGACGGCGCCGGCGCCGGTGCGGTCTGCGGCGCGGGCGTCACGGGCTGGGCCGGCGATCGCCACGCGTCGATCGCGAACAGCACGACGCCGAGCACGACGAAGTGCACGAGCGGCTCGCGAGCGACGGCCTTCCACGACGGCATCGGCATATCCCGGGGCAGAGTATACGCCGCTATGCGCCGCTACTTGATCATCGCGCCGAGCACGCCGCGCGCGAGTGCTGGATCGCCGAAGCGGTCGTAGTAGCTGCCGTCCTCGTTGCGGATGCCGACCGCATTGATGATCGTGTTGAGCAGCTTGTTGTGGGTCGTCATGCCCGTCGGCGTGCTCGCGTCGAGGTACTGCCCGGTCTTCAGGAACCCACCGGCACCGCCCGCGAGCACCTGCGGGATGTTGCCGTACGAGTGCGGCGGACCGTTCGCCAGATCGTTGGTCCACAGCACGACCGAGTCATCGAGCAGCGTGCCGCCGTTCGGACCGGGATAGGCCGAGAGCCGGTCGAGGAACCGCTTGAAGATGCCGGCGAAGATCTTGTCGATGCCGTGGTGCAGGAGATCGGCGTTCGGGATCGCGGCACCCTCGGCACCGTCGCTGTCGATGCGGTGCGAGATCCGGTGGAACGTGTTCTGGAGGACGCCGTTGACGTAGTACCGGGTGCCGTCGTTGCCGGTGCCGATCTGCAGCGAGCCGGTGCGGGTCGCATCGCAGGCGAATGCCAGCGCCGTGAGCTCGAGCATGAAGTCGGCGACCTTGATGCGATGCTCGTTGGCCTCGAACACGGTCGCGATGTCCTGCATCGCCTGGACCTTGTCGTCGGCGAGCACGCACGCCATCCCGACCTCGAGATCGCGGATCGACTGGAAGTGCATGTCGAGCCGATCGCGGTCGGTCGTCGACAGGTCGGGGTTACCGAGGAGGTCGCCCATCTCGGTCCGCACGAGATCGTTGACGCTCTTGCGACGGGTCGCGATCTGCTGCCGGAGCTCGGGCGAGCCGGCGAGCCCCATCAGGTTCGAGTACACGGCAAACGGATTGTTGCGCGCGCCGCGCAGCTGGCCCGGTCCGCTGTACGAGAGGCCGTGCGCGAGGTACGCCGACTGCGGCCCCGACATCAGCGTCAGCGGCTCGATCCCTGGCGCGTTGACCCGCGACGCGATGAAGTAGTCGACCGACATGCCGCTCGCGAGGGTGTCCTTGCCCTCGCCGGTCAGGTTCGCCGCGGTCAGGCACTGGTTGAGCCCGCCCGAGTGCCCGCAGCCGTTGCCGGGAAACCCGAACCGCGTGCCACGCACGAGCGTCAGCTTGTCGCCGTAGTCCGACAGGATCGCGAGCGTGCGATCGGGATCGGTGACGGCGAGGCTGCCCTTCGTGAGGAGCCCGGTCGCCTTCGGCCAGAACCGCTCGAGCTCGCCCCCGTAGCCGGCCTGCTGCACGCCGTTGCCCTGGCGGATGAACATCGAGTAGATGCGCCGGGTCGGTACGGCCGCGGTCGCGCGGCTGCCCCACCGCACGCTCTCGAGGAACGGCAACGCGACGGCGACACCGCCAAGGCCCTGGAGGAATCGTCTGCGGTTGATCATCGCGGGCTCCTGACATCGAGGCTGCGGGCGCGGAACGTGTTGGTCGACACCACGGTCAACACGAGCTCCTTGATCGAGAGCCGCTCGGCCAGCGACTGCTCGGCGAGCCGGTCGAGCACCTCGCGATCGGCGCGCAGGACATCGCGGCCGAGCATGAACTCGAGCAGGTGCGTCGTGTAGCAGCCGTGCACCTCGGGGGTCTTCGCGAGCTGCTGCGAGAGCTCGACGGCATTGCCGTACGTGATCGTGCGGCCGTCCGCGAACTTGTAGGTCGCGGCGGTATCGACGGGAAAGCCGCGATCGCTCGTGCGGTACGCGCCGACGGCATCGAAGCTCTCGAACGCGAAGCCGATCGGGTTGATCACGGTGTGGTGGCAACCCTCGCCGCAGGTGCCCTGGCCGGTGATGCTGTCGACGCGCTCGCGGTTCGTGTTGCCGGTGCGCTCGAGGACATCCGGGATATCCGGCGGCGCCGAGATCGTCCGGCACAGCACGTCGAGGTTGATGAACACGCCACGATGGATCGGATCCGGATCCTCGAGCGTCGCGTTGCGTGCGAGGAAGCCCGCGCGCGTCAGCAGGCCCGCGCGCGTCGCCGGGTCGAGCTCGACTTCCTGGTAGTCGGCGCCGAACGTGCCATCGAGGTCGTAGATCTTCGCGAGGTCCGCGTTGACGTACGCCTTCGTCGACGTCAGCAGATCCGCGACGCCACCGTCGGCCGTGATCACGCCGTCGAGGAATCGCAGGATCTCCTCCTGCATCATCCCGCCGATCTCGCGGCGCCACGCCGGGAAGAGGATCGGGTCCTTGTCGAGGTCGGCGTACTCGGCGATCGAGAACGCCTGGTAGTGAAAGCGGCGAAACTGCTCGCGCGTGCGCGGATCATCGAACAGCCGGCTCGCGTGACGGCGCACGCCCTCGGCATCGGCGAGCTCGCCGGCCTGCGCGGCGGCAAACAGCTCGCGATCGGGCATCGAGCTCCAGAAGAGGTATGACAGCCGCGACGCGACCTCGTAGCCATCGAGCGGCATCGCGCCCTCGACCACGGCGGTGCTCAGCTCGGTGCGATAGAGGAAGAACGGCGACTGCAGCATCCCCTGCACCATCAGCCGCACGCCGGCGGTCAGCGGAGCATGTTCCGGAAACACCGCGGCCGCACCGTCGAACAGCCCGACGTAGCGCTCGATCTCGGCCTCCTTGAGCGGCCGGCGGAACGCGCGCAGGCCGAACGTCGTGACGATGTCGCGGATCTGCGCGGTCGCGGGCTCGGGGACGATCTTCGCGAGCAGCGTCGAATCGGTGGCCACCCGTGCCGCGATCAGCTCGGCGGCACGCTGGTAGTCCTGCCACAAGCCCGAGGTCACGCCGAGCCGCGCGATGTTGTTGTCGAACCGGCCGAGCTGCGGATCGGGCTGGAACGTCGACGACAGCCCCGAAGGCTCGGGCAGCCCGAACAGATCCTGAACGGTCGCTTCCCACTGCGCGTGCGACAGCCGCGGGAAGCGATCGACGGCGCTCGCCGGCTCGAACGCGGTGTCGCGCCCGCATCCAGCACCCGCGACCCCCGCTGCGATGACGATCCCTAAGATGAGACGATACATGCGTGCTCCTCGGCGACGGGTCGACACCGCCACGTAGCTGTTCCAGGCGCGATCGCGCCTCACCCTGATGCCCACGGTACAAGCCCACCTCGCACGGCTCAACGACGAAGGCCTCGCAAGCGGGGGGATCGGCTAGCAGGCGCTATCCGGACCGCCTCGACAGCGCGCGCGAATTCTGTCTCGTGCGGCACGTCTCGGATGCGAGAAGCGTGTCATCGCAAGTAGCTACGCGGAGTGTGAACGCCGGACCGGTCAGCCAACGCGGGAGCACAAGGTTTGCGTGCCAACGTCGTCGGTGACGAGGGCGACCCGGCCGGTGTCGCCAATGAACAGCGATCGCTTCCCGCGTCCGAGCTCGAGCGCGCTCGCGATCGTCGTGCGTCGCGCACCTACCTCGTCGAGGTGAATGCCGGAGAGCTCACCGAACCGTGCGTGAAGACCCGCCGGAGATCGATCTGCGCCCTCGAGCGGTGCCTTGATGCCGGTGATCCAGCGCAGCACCGTGCCGAGCGTCTCGCCGCGGCGCTCTGCGGTCAGCAGCCGGTCGTGCATCTGCTTGCGCTTGTCGACGACCACGAAGCTCGCGACGAACAGGCGCAGCGCGGCGTCGAGCGCATGGCGATCGATCGGCTGGATGCTCGGCGCAGCCGCCTTCGCTTCGCGCTTGGTGCCCACGCGTCGAGCCTACGCGATCACGCGGCCGCGATTCCGTGACATGGTCCGCGGGATGTCGACCCTTGCATCGATCCCGGGCATCGTGGACGTTGAGCTGATCTCCGGTCGGCGCGCGAAGGCCGACGGCGCCACGGTCGATCTCGTGATCGAGATGCCGCACGGCGCGACCCGTACCGCCGACTACGACGCGCTCGCCGCGCGGCTGACCAGCCCGCTTCCCGAGGGCCTCGTCGATTTCTTCCACGCCAATACCGACGCCGGCGCGCCCGAGCTGGCGCTGAAGATCGCGGAGGTGTTCGTCGCCACCAAGCCGACCCTGAACGTCGCGGTGCTGCGCTGCCGGATCCCGCGGACGTTCATCGACTGCAACCGCCAGCTCGACGCTTCCGCCGAGGACTTCAAGGCCGGCAAGGTCAGTCCTGGCCTGATGCCGTGGATCACCTCACCGGAGGATCGCGCGCTGCTCCGCGACCGCTACGACCGCTACACCGCGGTGGTCCGCGATGCCACCGGCCGGCTCGGCCCTGACGGCGCGATGCTGCTGCTCCATACCTACGCGCCACGCACCGTCGACGTCGAGGTCGACCTCCAGATCGTCGAGAACCTGCGCGCGGCGTACCGGCCGGAGGTCGAGCCGACGTGGCCGATGCGGCCCGAGCTCGACGTGATCGGCAAGGCGCTCGACGGCACGAGCCATGCGCCCGAAGCCGTCGTCACGGCACTGCGCCACGCGCTGAGGGGGCAAGGCCTCTCGATCGGCGACAGCGCGACCTACCCGATGCACCCGAGCACCATGGCCTACGAGCACGTGATGGCGCGCCCCGGCCGCACGCTGTGCCTCGAGGTCCGCCGCGACCTGCTCGCCGATCCATACGAGCCGTTCGCAGAGCTGAGGATCGCGCCGTCGAAGGTCGAGCAGCTCGCGCTCCCGATCGCCGCGGCGCTCCGTCGTTGGTGGTAACGTACGCGTCCCCGTGAACGTGCTGTTCGTTGCCTCGGAGATGGCCCCGTTCGCCAAGACCGGCGGCCTCGCGGATGTGATGGCAGCGCTCCCCGCGCACCTCGTGCGTGCCGGCCACGACGCCCGGGTCGTGATGCCGCTCTACGACACGGTCGATACCAAGAAGGCGACCTTCGAGGCCGTCATGGACCTCGACGTCCGGCTCGGCGCGCATCGCTACCAGACGAAGATCTTCCGCGTCGGCAAGGCGCCGCCGGTCTACTTCGTCCACTGCCCTGCCCTCTACGCACGCGGCCGGCTCTACACGAGCGACGCCGACGAGCACCGCCGGTTCCTCGCGCTGTCGTTCGCGGCGCTCCAGCTCTGCCAGCGCCTCGACTTCGCGCCCGACGTGATCCACGCGCATGACTGGCAGGCGTCGCTCTTGCCGATGCTGGTCAAGACGCTGTTCGCGAAGGACCCGCGGTTCGCGCGCACGCGCACGCTGCTCACGATCCACAACCTGATGTACCAGGGGAGCTTTCCCGTCGAGGTCGGCCCCGATACGAACCTCGGCGCGGTCTCGCACCTGTTCCACCAGGATCTGATGAAGGCCGGGCGGCTGAACTTCCTCCTCCAGGGCATCCTCTACGCCGACGGCGTCAGCACGGTCAGCCCGACGTACGCCCGCGAGATCCAGGGCGAGACCTACGGCGGCGGCCTCGACGGCTTCTTGCGCGCGCGCTCGGCGACCGTGGTCGGCATCCTCAACGGCGTCGACTACGACGAGTGGTCACCCGAGAGCGACCGCCACATCCCGCACCGCTACAGCGCGTCGCAGCTCGCCGGCAAGGAGCGCGACAAGGAGCACCTGCTGACGGTGCTCGGGCTGCCCTACGTACCGGGCGTTCCGGTGTTCGGGATCGTGTCGCGGCTCGTCGGCCAGAAGGGCTTCAAGCTCCTCGATCCGGCGATGTTCGATCTGCTCCGCCGCCACGGCTTCCAGCTCGTCGTGCTCGGCAGCGGCGAGCCACAGCTCGAGGATCTGTTCTCCCGGCTGCAGCGCGCGTTCCCGCGCCAGGTCTGCTTCTACCAGGGCTTCAAGAACGACCTCGCACACCTGATCGAGGCCGGCTCCGACATGTTCCTGATGCCGTCGGTCTACGAGCCGTGCGGTCTGAACCAGCTCTACAGCCTGCGCTACGGCACGGTGCCGGTCGTCCACGCTACCGGCGGTCTCGCCGACACCGTCAAGCAGTGGAGTCCACGCACCGGCACCGGCAATGGCTTCGCCTTCGAGCATCACGACGAGGCCGGGCTGCGCTGGGCGATCGAGGCCGCGCTGACCACGTACCGCGATCCGAAGCAGTGGCAGCGGATCATCCAGAACGGCATGGCCGAGGACTTCTCGTGGGGAACGCAGTGCAAGCTCTACGAGCTCGTCTACCAGCGCCTCACCGCATCGCAGCGACACTGACCCTTCCACAGACGCACGCCGACCATGATCCACATCGTCTTCATCGAGCCGCGGTTCCCCGCGAACCAGAAGCAGTTCATCCGTGGCCTCGCCGAGATCGGCGTGACGATCAGCGCGATCGGCGAGCGCTCGAAGGAGACGTTGGACGACGAGCTCCGGCACTGGCTCACGCACTACGAGGAAGTCACGAACGTCTGCGACGAGAAGCAGGTGTTGAACGCGGTCAAGTTCATCCAGCGCCACAAGCACGTCGATCGGCTCGAGGCGACCGTCGAGGCGCACATCATGCCGTGCGCGCACGTCCGCGAGGCCGCCGGGATCCCGGGCACCACGGCACGGACCGCATACCTCTGCCGCGACAAGCCGGCGATGAAGGAGATCCTGCGCGCCGGCGGCGTGTCGTGCGCCGAATCGACCGCGGCGTCGACCGCCGACGAGGTTCGCGAGTTCGTCGCGCGCGTCGGCTACCCGGTGATGCTCAAGCCGCGCGATGGTGCAGGCGCGTCGGGCGCCGCGCGCGCCGACACCGATCGCGAGCTCGAAGCGGCGATGCGCGCACTCGATCTCGGACGGCCGGGCCGCTCGATCGCCGTCGAGGAGTACATCGAGGGCCACGAGGGCTTCTACGACACGATGACGCTGAAGGGCCGCATCGTTCACGACTTCGCGACCCACTACTACCCGAACGTCCTCGAGGCGATGCGCACGCGCTGGATCTCGCCGCAGTTCGTGACGACGAACCGCATCGATCAGCCGGGGTACGACGAGGTCAAGGCGATGGGCCAGAAGGTCGTCACGCTCCTCGGTATCGAGACGTCGGCGACCCACATGGAGTGGTTCTCGGGTCCCAAGGGGCTCAAGTTCTCCGAGATCGGGTGCCGGCCGCCCGGCGTGCGCGCGTGGGATCTCTACAACGTCGCGAACGACATGGACCTCTATCGCGAGTGGGGCATGTTCGTCGCCGCAGGCCGTGTCAGCCAGCGGCCATCACGCCGGCTCGCGACCGGCATCATCGCGCTGCGCCCGGATCGTGACGGCCGGATCGCCGGCTACGAGGGACTCGGCGCGGTTCGCGAGGCGTTCGGCGATCACCTGATCGACTGGTACCTGCCGCCCGAGGGCAGCCCGACCCAGGGCGTCGAGGCCGGCTACATGGCCAACGCGTGGGTGCGGATGAAGCACGAGAACTACGATCATCTGCGCCACATGCTCGACATGGTCGGCCGAACCGTGAAGGTCCGAGCACACGGATGACTTCGACGGTCGTGTTGCTGGGTCCGCAGGGGACCGCGCCTGACATCGGCGATGCGCTCGCCGAGCACGGGATCCGCGGGCCGGTCGCGCTCGTGCGCGCGGGCTACCAGGAGCGCGAGGCCGAGGACGCCGCGATGGTCGCGACGCTCGGCGTGCCGGCCGTCAACCTCACGCTCCACGCGCGCAGCGTCTCGGTGTTTCGCGAGGACGGCGAGTTCACCGCGGCGTACCAGGCGCGCCAGCACCGGCTGCGCCACATCCAGACCTTCTATCGGGTCCGGCTCGACAAGATCGACGACGCCGCACGCACCGTCTCGGTTCGCTACGTCGAGCCCGAGCTCCTCGAGCAGGAGGAGAAGGTCTCCGTCGATCAGTTCCGTCACATCGACGCCGACCACGTCGATCGCTGCAATGCCCTGCGCGCGATGTTCGATACCCGGTGGCGGCCGGCCCAGCGCCCGCTGATCGCGAAGCACCACGACGAGATCCGCGCGATCCTCGAGACCTGCGACGCCCTCGTGATCGCCGGCGGTCACGTCGCGTCGCTGCTCAATCGCCTGCAGCTGTTCGACGTGCTCGGCCTCGCGGCGGACAAGCCGGTGTTCGGCTGGTCGGCCGGCGCGATGGTGCTGACCGATCGGATCGTGCTGTTCCACGACTTCCCGCCGTATGGCTCGGACATCGCGCAGGTGCTCGACTCCGGCCTCGGGCTCGCGCCCGGGATCGTCGTGCTGCCCGATCCGCGGCGCCGTGTGAACTACAAGGCCACGCTCGGCATCCAGCGGTTCGCGCGGCGGATGGCGCCGGCGACCTGCGTCGCGATGGATCCGGGTGCGCGCGTCGTGTTCGAGAACGGCTCGATCGTCCGAGCGGTCGGCGCGCGGCTGACCACCAGCGGGCAGGTCGACCAGGACTGGGACGGCTCGCCGAGCCGGTTCTCGAGCCCGTTCCTGCGCGGAGTGCCGCTGTGAAGGCACCGTCGATCAAGGCGCTCGAGGCCGGCCCGCGCACGCGCGAGGCAGTCGACGCGTTCTTCGCGAACCACAGCTTCCCGATCGTCGAGGGCCACTCGATCACGTTCGTGTGGCGCGGCGATGCCGAGGCGGTGCACCTCAAGCACTGGGTGTTCGGCCTGCCGTCGTCGCAGCAGCTCGCGCGCGTCGACAAGACCGAGGTCTGGTACCTCACGCTGCAGCTGCCGCCGAGCTCGCGCGTCGAATACAAGCTCGAGGTGGTCCGCAATGGCCACGGCGAGTGGATGCAGGATCCGCTCAACCAGAACACCGCGCGCGATCCGTTCGGCGGCAACTCGGTCGCGCACGGCACCGGCTACGAGATCCCGACGTGGATCCACGAGGACAAGTCCGCCGCGAAGGGCCACCGCGACGAGATCTGGATCGACTCGAAGACGTTCGGCCGTCGCGGCTTCGGGCTCTACATCCCGTCGCGGTTTCAGCGCAGCCGGTACTACCCGCTGCTGATCGTTCACGACGGCCACGACTACCTGCGCTACGCGTCGATGGGCAACGTGCTCGACAACATGATCGATCGCCTCGAGTTCGCGGACGCGATCGTCGTGTTCACGAGCTCGCCGGACCGCCTCCACGAGTACGCCGACGACGAGCGCCACGCGCGGTTTTTGACCGAGGAGCTGGTGCCCTACGTCGAGCGGCTGTTCCCGCTCGATGCCCAGCCGCAGAGCCGCTGCCTGATGGGGGCGAGCTTCGGCGCGGTCGCCGCGCTGTCGACGGCGAGCCGCTATCCCGGGTTCTACGGCCGCCTGCTGCTGCAGTCCGGCTCGTTCGCGTTCACCGACATCGGCGACCGCAACCACCGCGGGCCGCTCTTCGATCCCGTCGTCGCGTTCATGAACCGGTTCCGGGCGGAGCCGGCGCCGGTGTCGGAGCGGGTGTTCGTGAGCTGCGGCATGTATGAATCCTTGATCTACGAAAACCGCTCGCTCGTCCCGCTGCTGCTGTCGACCGGCATGGACGTTCGCTACGTCGAGGCCCGCGACGGCCATAACTGGGAGAACTGGCGCGACCGCCTGCGCGAAGGATTGTCGTGGCTGATGCCTGGTCCGTTTCTTCACGTCTACGAGTAATCTCGGAGTCCTCATGGCACGCGTCACGCGCAAGATCGGCCTGTCCCTCGGTGCGGACATCTGCTGGCCCCTCTGCTTCGAGCAGATCCTCGACAAGCTGAAGCTCGAGATCCCGTGGCAGGGCGACACCGTCGAGATCGCGGTCGATCGCGTCACCATCGAGCCGTTCGATCTGCGCCAGCCCTGTCACTACGACGTCGTGCTCGACCGGCTGACGCACTGGTATCACACGAGCCGCGAGTGGATCAAAAAGGCGATCCTGATGGACGGCCTCTACGTCCTCAACAACCCGTGGTCCGTGCAGTCGATGGAGAAGCACACGTCGTACTGCGCGATGATGCAGCTCGGGATGCCGATTCCCGACACCTGGATGCTGCCGCCGAAGTCGTACGAGCCGACCGCGGATCTCGCGCCGACGCTCAAGAGCTACGCGAAGCTGTTCGACCTCGGCGTGATCGGTAACCAGATCGGTTACCCGATGTTCATGAAGCCGTACGACGGCGGCGGGTGGCGCGCGGTCAGCCGGGTCCCCGACGAGGCGACGCTGCGCAAGCGCTACGAGGAGAGCGGCAAGGGCGTGATGCACCTGCAGGCCGCGGTGCATCCGTTCGATAGCTTCGTGCGCTGCATCGGTCTCGGGCCGCAGACCCACCTGGTGAAGTACCTGCCCGACGAGCCGCTGCACGATCGCTACGCGCAGGACGAGAACTTCGTCTCCGACGACGAGGCGCAGCTCCTGCGCGACACCACGCTGACGATCAACGCGTTCTTCGGCTGGGACTTCAACTCCTGCGAGTCGCTGCGCAAGGACGGCGTCTGGCATCCGATCGACTTCGCGAACCCGTGCCCGGACTCGCAGATCACCTCGCTGCACCGCCACTTCCCGTGGCTCGTGAAGGCGAACCTCCGGTGGTCGATCTTCTGCGCGGTCACCAAGCGGCCGTTCCGGCGCACGCTCGACTGGGAGCCGTTCTACAAGATCGCCGCGGTCAAGGACATGCCGTACCGCGAGCGGCTCACCGCGTACGCAAAGATCGCCGCCGCGCGCTTCGAGACCGCGAAGTTCGACGAGTTCTGCGCCAAGCACCTCGGTCACCTCGACGAGGTCGCCTGGGAGTTCTTCGGCACCGAGGCCGCGAAGTCCGCGTTCCGCGCGAAGGTCACCGCGCTCTATCCAAGGCACGAGGTCGAGCAGTTCACCGAGCTGTTCTGGCGGCGGGTGCAAGCATGGCGCGCTGACGCGCAGCCGGGAGCCTGATGCGCGATCGAGGAGACAAGATCACCGCGCGCTGGCGCAGCGAGCGCCTCGAGCGCGAGGTCACGATGGTCCGCTGGGGCGTCGTCGGCCAGCCGGTGCTGCTGTTCCCGACCGCCGGCGGCGATGCCGAGGAGGTCGAGCGGTTCCAGATGATGGATGCGCTCGCCCCGCTGCTCGATGCCGGCCGCATCAAGATCTACTCGTGCGACAGCGCGGCCGGCCGCGCCCTGCTCGCCCGCGAGGGTTCGGCTCGTCACCAGATGTGGCTGCAGAACCAGTTCCAGCAGTACGTTCGCCACGAGGTCGTCCCGGCGATCCGGGCCGACTGCAAGTCCGACAAGATCGAGATCTGGACGGCCGGCGCGTCGATCGGCGCGTTTCACGCAGTCGCCGCGGTCTGCCGGTGGCCCGACGTGTTCGTCCGCGCCCTCGCGATGAGCGGGACCTACGATCTCCGGCGGTTCTACGACGCCCAACCCCACGACTTTTCGGACGACTTCTGGGTTTCGTCCCCGATCCACTTCGTGCCGTCGCTCGCCGGCCGCCACCTCGACGTGCTCCGGACCCGGTACATCCACATCGTGTCGGGCGAGGGCAAGGCCGAGGACATCGGCGAGTCGTGGAACCTCGCGAACGTCCTGGGCCGCCAGGGCATCCCGAACAAGGTCGACTCGTGGGGGCCAGATTGGCACCACGATTGGGTGACGTGGCGCCGCATGTTGCCGCAGATTCTCGACGAGTGGACGAGAAGGTGACTCGATGACGACGCGGTCGCACAAGGACGTCGATGGCAAGCTGGAAGGCGAGCGCCAGCGCGAGTTCATGAGCGCGCTGCTCGCGGACCTGCGCGCGCTCGAGCGGATGATCGTCGAGGATAAGTTCGACAAGGGCGTCCGGCGGATCGGTGCCGAGCAGGAGATGTTCCTGATCGACGAGCAGTGGCGGCCGACGCGCGGCGTGCTGAAGCTCCTCGACCGGCTCCAGGACTCGCACTTCACGACCGAGCTCGGCCAGTTCCAGATCGAGGCGAACTGCGATCCACAGGAGCTCTCGGGCAGCGGCATCGCCCGGATGCACGCGCAGCTCGATGACCTCTGCGATCGCGCGCGCGTCTCCGCGGGCGAGCTCGGCATGGGCATGGTGCTGATGGGCATCCTGCCGACGATGCGCAAGGGCGACCTCGGCCTCGACAACATGGTCCCGAGCGCGCGCTACACGCAGCTCAACAAGATCATCACGAACATGCGCGGCGGGAAGTTCCAGTTCTCGATCAAGGGTCTCGACGAGCTGATCGTCGATCACGACTCGGTGATGCTCGAGGCCTGCAACTCGAGCTTCCAGGTCCACCTCCAGGTCACGCCCGCCGAGTTCCCGCGCTTCTACAACATCGCCCAGGTGCTCGCCGGCCCGATCATGTCGGTCGCCGCGAACTCGCCGATCGTGTTCGGCCGCCGGCTGTGGGCCGAGACCCGGATCGCGCTGTTCCGCCAGGCGGTCGACAGCCGCAACACGACGCACCACATCCGCGAGACCGAGGCGCGCGTCAGCTTCGGCACGCGCTGGGTCAAGCAGTCCGTCCTCGAGATCTTCCGCGAGGACATCGCGCGCTTCCGGGCGCTCGTCGGTACCGATCTCGACGAGAACCCGATGGCGCTGCTCGATCGCGGCGAGATCCCGCAGCTCAAGGCGCTGCGCCTGCACAACGGCACGATCTACCGGTGGAACCGCGCGTGCTTCGGGATCACCGACGGCA
>JACCTC010000156.1 GCA_013812655.1 Deltaproteobacteria bacterium
GGTCGCGGCACTCCACGCCCGCTGGCAGGCCGCCGGCCCGGTCGATGCCGCGCTCTCGCTCGCGGTCGGCGACGCGCTGCGCACGGTCGACGATCTGCCGGCCGCAGCCACCGTCTATCGCGCCGCGCTCGCCGCGCTCGCCGACGAGCCGTCACGGACCAGGCTGCGTGCCCTCCGCGCGCTCGCGGCCATCGATCCGACCGTCGCTGCCGCGGCGACCGCGATGACGGCTGCGCTCCCCGAGCTCGGCGCCGACTCGGCGCCGACTAGATGATCAGCCGAGCTCCTTGCGGATGTTCGCGATCACCTCGGCGTAGCTCGTGCTCTCGACGACCTCGGCCATCTCGGCGGTGTAGCGCGACACCAGATCTTCGCGGCCGCGGGCGAGTGCGTCGCGGCGGGCGTTGTGGAGCGTGAGGAACGCGCGCTCGGCATTCACGAAGTACTGGACCATCGCGATCACGGCGCGCGCGATCGAGATCGTGACCGACCGCGACTTGTCGCTGAACGAGAAGTGCTTGCCCTCGCTGTTGGTGACGTCGAGGGTGACGCGGCCGATCGCGTCGACACCGGCCTGCGCCTTCTTGGTCTCGAACTCGGCGCCGACGTCGAACCCCGTGAGCTGGATCGTCTTGAGCGACTGGTACTCGCGCGCGTAGCGATCGAGGAGGCCGCTGTAGATCGCGTCGACGACGCCGACGCCCTTGCCGTCGACCTCGACAGCGTTGTCACCCTCGAGGACGATGACCTTGCACGTCGAAGTATGATCGCCTTCCTCGAAGGCGAGGCGAGATAGCTTCAGCTCGAAGAAGTTCGTGCCGAGCACACGGCGGATCAGCGGCTCATGGGGGGTCGACGTCACGCTCGAAGAATAGCGCGCCCGACGACAGATGCTGCGTGATCTCCGTCCGCGCCGGCGTGATCTCCTCCCCGTTCATTCCGCTAGCGCGCGGTTCACACGCTCCCGCTAGTTGCAGTGTCATATGAGTGCGGCATAGTGCGGCCGTGTCTGCGCTCGTCCAGCTGAAACGCCATGTCACGCGGTTGCGTGGCTGCGCGGCCTGTCCGGACATGATCGGCCCGGTGGTGACGGGGAATCCCGTGCTGTCGTCGGTGATGCTGATCGGCCAGGCGCCGGGTGTGCGCGAAGGCCCGGCCGGCAAGCCGTTCGCCTGGACCGCCGGCAAGACGATGTTTCAGTGGTTCGCGCAGCTCGGGCTCTCCGAGGAAGATTTTCGTCAGCGCGTTTACATGGCCGCGGTCTGTCGTTGTTTTCCGGGCAAGGCGAAGGCCGGCGGTGACCGGGTGCCCGACGACGACGAGGTCGAGCGCTGCAGCCGTCACCTCGCGACCGAGGCCCGCATCCTGCGTCCGCAGCTCGTCATCCCGGTCGGCAAGCTCGCGATCGAGCAGCTGTTCCCCGAGACCGAGAAGCTCATCGAGGTGGTCGGCACCGTGCAGCGCGCCACGCTCGGCGGCGTCGAGATGGACGCGATCGCGCTCCCGCACCCGTCGGGCGCATCGACGTGGCACCGCACCGAGCCCGGCAAGACGCTGCTCGTCCGCGCGCTCGCGCAGATCGGACGGCACCCGGCGTGGAAGTCGTTGCTCGCCGACAAGGTGCGCGACGAGCTCGCGTCCACATTCCAGCCCGCGATGCAAACGTGACACGCGACGCCGATGTCGCCGCGCAGCTCCTCGCCGAGCTGGTCGCGTTCAAGACCCAGCAGGCGGGTGCCGATGGCATTGCCGGCGACGAGCGTCCGATCTGCGAGCACCTCGCGCCGCTCCTTCGCGCGCGTGGCGCCGACGAGGTCGCGATCGGCAGCGGTACCTGCACCGACGGCCGCACCGGCGCCTACGTCCTCGCACGGTGGGGCACGCCGCGCCGGATCATCAACGCACACATCGACACCGTCCCCGCGAACGCCGGATGGTCGCGCGATCCGTGGCAGCCGCACATCGCAGACGGCCGGCTGTACGGGCTCGGCGCCTCCGACACCAAGGGCGCGATCGCCGCGACGCTCGTCGCGCTCGACACCGCGAAGCCGCGCGATTTCGGGGTGCTGTTCTCGGGCGACGAGGAGGCCGGCAGCGGCGTGATGCAGGCGTTCCTCGCGTCGCCGCATGCCGCGCCGATCCGCGAGGTGATCGTGTGCGAGCCGACGGCACGCGCGGCCGGCATCGCGCATCGCGGTGTCCTCGCGCAGCACGCGACCTCGCTCGGACCGGGTGGCCACTCGTCGAAGGCCGATCACCTGCCCAAGCCGATCGCCAAGCTCGCGCGCCTCGCGGCCGTGCTCGACGACGCCGCGCTGCGCCGCCTGCACGAGGGTCCCGCCGGCATGACCGGGACATGTCTTAACCTCGCGGGGCTCACCGGTGGCGTCGCGTTCAACGTGATTCCAGCGCGCGGCCAGCTCGAGTGGTCACTGCGGCCCTACCCCGGCTTCGATCGCGCCAGCTGGGATCGCGAGGTCGCCGAGCTCGCACGCGCGATCGATCCGCAGATCACGCTCGAGACCACGCTCGATCACGAGCCGTTCGCGTGCGACGCACTCGCCGAGCTCGCCCGGCCGTTCGCCAAGCGCGTCGGTGCGCTCGACTTCTGGACCGAGGCCGCGCTGTGGGCGGCGGCCGGCAAGGACGCGATCGTGATCGGACCCGGCGACATCGCGCAGGCCCATGCCGCGGACGAGTTCGTCGAGCTCGCCGACCTCGCGTGGGCCATCGAGCTGTTCCGCGCGGTGATCGAGACGCAGCGCTGACGCGCTGCTCGCAACGCAAGCCGCTGCTTGGCTACTCGCCGCCGCGGATGTAGACGGGCGTGCGCGGCGCTTCGGGACCGACGTAGTCGATGTTCTCGCGCGTGTACTTCTTGAGCGTGCGCGGCCCGAGCTTGATCTCGTCCTCCTGCTCCCAGTCCGGCAGCGCATCGTCGTGCCACGTCGTGCTGCGGATCTGCTGGATGAAGCACGCCTCGAGCGCGGCGTCACCGATCGACGAGCCATCGATGGTGACGTCGTGGATCGTCACGGTGCCGTTCGTGATCTTCTGCTTGAACTTGAGGACGATGCTCTGCGTGCGGTTGAACTTCGCCTTGTTCGCGGTGTTCTCCCAGCACTTCACCGCGGAGCGCATGAGGTTCGGGACGACGACCTCGTCGTGCTTGCGGAAGAACTCGTCGCTCTGCGGATCGAGCTTCGCCGGCTTGTCGCTCGGCGCAGCGACCGGCTCGGGAGCGGCGGCCACCGACACCGGTGCAGGCGTCGGGGCGATTGTCGCGACCGGCGCGACCGGTGCCTTCGCGATCGGCGTGGGCGTCGGGGTCGCGCTCGAGGACGCGAGCTGCTGCCACATCAGCACGAGGAGCGCGATCAGCGCGAGTCCTCCTATGGCGAGCCACTTCCCCATGCGATCCGTTCAGGGCTTCTGCGCGACGTTATAACGGGTGAACTCGCCGAAGCCGGAGATCGAGGCAACGCCGGTCGTCTGCTCGGGATGGAGGTTCCAGTACTCCTTGCGATCGGCGCTGTAGAGCTCGAGGACGCCCTCGCACTCGGCACCGCCGCCTTCGCTGACCTTGAGGCGGAACAGGCATGCTCCTGTCGTCTGGCTGCCGTCGTCGTTCGCGCACTTCGACTGGAATGCGCCGCCGTTCATCGTGATGCTGTCCTGGAAGCCGGTGCCATCATCGGTGCGCGTCACCGAGAAGCTGTAGTTGGACTCGAACGTCGCCGCGGTCGTGCCGGGGACCTTGCCGCAGCGGTCGGGCAGCGAATCGCCGGTGACATCGAGGATCGCATCGTCCGTGGGATCGAGCGCGAGCTGGAAGGTCCAGGTGCCGACCGGCCAACAGCCCTCGACATCGACAGGCCGCGCCGGCGTGCCCGCCGTGTACGAGCCGGTGACCTTGAAGGCGTCCGTGCACGCGATCTCGAGCGGGTTCGGATCGATCGGCTCGTTCGAGGTCTCGTCACCCTCCCCACAGCCGACGGCGGCGGTCAGGAACGTCACCGAGAAGAGAACGCGAGCCCCAGCTTTCTGCGCCATGGTCAGGGGTAACGCAACAGCGGTGCCATCGGTCGATAGCGGGACAAGCACCTGGATTCCGTGGACGGCTACGGAAACATCTCGGGTCTCGGGGTCCCGCCATGGAGAGTCAAGACCTCTCTCGCTTGCACGAACTGTCCAGCGCTGTCGTGCGGCATGGATCGATGGTCACGTCGGTTGCACGCGCATCTACCCACGCCAAGAATGGAGACCATGACCTCGCGCCACCTCCTGCTCGTCTCGCTCCTCGGACTGGTCGCCTGCCGCGACGCGACCGGCAAGCAAGAGGAGGTCGCGGTCCGCGCGGCGCCCGTCGCCCCGACGACGAACCCGACGACAAGTATCCCGGCCGCCGGCTCCGCACCGACGCCCGCTGCGGGGTCCGGATCGGCCGCCAAGGTGAAGGATCCGCAGAAGGGCGACAAGATCGACAACGAGTGGGTGCCCGCGGAGTTCAAGACCGGTGCTGCGCGCTGGAAGGACACCGGTGTCTACCTCGACGGCAAGCCGGTGGCGTTCCTGACCTGGGGCGAGCTACCGATCACGCTCAAGCCGACGTGGCTCAAGGACAAGGTCTCGGCGAACAAGCGCCCGGGCTCGACCGATCTGGGGTGGCGCTGGGGCCAGCAGCGGTTCTACCGCTTCATTGACTACCTGAAGGCGCTCGGCATCGACATCAACAAGGTGAAGGAGATGCACGTCTACGGGCCGCGGTTCTCCGAGTCGGTGATCGCGTCGCGTGCGGATCTCCAGAGCCCACGCGCGAACGACTTCATGTTCCGGTTCGGCGGCAACGTCAACGGCAAGGCCATCCCACGCGTGCCGCAGGGCTTCGGTGGCGGTCGTCCGCCCGACAAGATCTCCGCCGTCATGATCTACATGGAGAAGAAGCCGCCGACGCTCGACTCCGAGGGGTTCATGCTCGATGGCGTCCCGCAGGAGGGCGTGCCGTATTACGGCGAGCCGATCCGCGGCGGCGTCCGCGTCTACCTCGACAATCGCCTCGCCGCGATCATCAAGCGCCAGGAGCTCGACCCGACAGCGGCGAAGACGGCCGCGAATGGTGAGCTCGAGTGGAGCCTCGGCGCTTTCCTCGCCGCGCAGGGCGTCGACACCAGCAAGGTGGTCGAGCTGTGGGCCATCCGCGACGACAAGCGCGCCGACAAGTTCCCGGCGTCGGATATCTCCGCGATGACGTTCCAGGCGAGCTCGCAGGCCAAGGGCGGCGTGCTGCTGACCGACAAGCTGATCCGCGCCAACGCGATCGCGCTCCACACGCGCGCCCTCGAGCCTGCGGACATGCCGATCACGACCGCCGACGACGACTGACTCCGCGCTCGAGTCGCTCGGACTCGCCGTCACCACATAGAAGGCGCTCGTCGAAGGCGCTCGTCGAAGGCGCTCGTCGAAGGCACTCGTCGAAGGCACTCGTCGAAGGCGCTCGTCGTCGCTGAGGTTGGAGCGACGACCCCCAGTTCGGGTCATTCACTCCCAGGCGGCGTGGTGGCCGGAATGCGGTTCCAGCTATCTTCCGCCTACGTTCCCCGGGATCGCATGGGGTTGGGCGGGATGGGACCCCTCGATGGGTGCCTGGGGTCCCATGTTTCACGGGTGTCACACGTAGCAATTCATGATGGTTGACGTGTGCAACTCACGGCACACCCCTTGCTCGTTGGTCAGTCATCACCAACCACCACTCGGGGCGAAGAAACACATGAACAACCTGAAGCTGATGATGTTTGCGGCAGCCGGACTTTTGACCCCGGCCGTTGCCAATGCCGAAGTGAAGACGGCGACGATCACCAAGGTGCTCGGCGCTGCCACCACCGACCTCGCCGAGGTCTCTGGTACTCCGGCTCGCCTGCGCCGCCAGAACGAGCGTCAGCCCGGCAACGAGGACACCGCCATCGCCTTCTTCAAGGACGGCAAGTCGGGCCTCCTGTTCTCGATGAACACCGAGCTCAACGGCACCCGCGCCACCCACCGCATGCAGCTCGCCATGGTGCCGTTCACCCTGGCGCAGGACACGGCTGGTGCGGTCATCGCGCAGCCGAACATGGCCGGCGCGAAGTACGTCACGAACAACATCGGCAACGAGTACCGCAACGCCAACTACCCCGAGGCGTTCGCGATCGACGGTGGTGATGCCATCTGCGCCGCCTACAACTACCAGGCGAACGGCACGAACGACACCAAGCGCTACGTCAAGTGCTTCGACGCGACCGGTGCGGTCGTGATGCCGCAGGCGCTCGCCATCGCGAAGAACAACGACGACTGCTCGATGCGCCAGGACGCGCAGGGCTTCGTGCCGGTGACGCAGGTTGGCGGCAAGAACCACTTCGCCGTCTACGCCGGCTGCAACGGCAACGGCGCCGACGACGGCTGGTACTTCGACATCAACATCAACAAGCAGGCCGACGGCAGCTACAAGCTCGTCAAGAACTTCGACCTCTCGGTCGAGCCCCAGGAAGAGCGCTCGCGCGGCAAGTGCTCGGTGTCCGCAGCCGACACCAACACCGCGTACTGCACGTGGACGGCCGGTAACAACCAGCCGCAGCGCAACGGCACGTGGCTCGGCGCCATCGACATCACCCCCGGCAAGTTCAGCGGCGCCAACCAGCAGCGCGCGCTCCTCTGGAAGATGCAGATCGGCGGTCGCACCCAGATCGAGGGCCGCACCACCTACTCGATGCGCGCGATGCACAGCCGCATCATGACGATGAACCCGACGACCAATGTCCTCGAGCCGAGCGACATGATCGTCTGGCGCTCCGGTGACCTGCAGGGCAACAACAACACCAATGGCAAGGGCGGTACCTACCGCGCGAACCAGATGGCCGTGATGAAGCTGTCCCGCGCCGGCATGACGTACGTGACCCGCATGACCGATGTCGGCCCGATGCTGCTCGGCCTCGACGGTACGCACCTCGAGATGCAGTACGGCGTGTTCGGTACCTCTGATGCGCTCAAGCCCGGCATCCTGTTCACCTCGGGTAGCCACACCGGTGGCGGTTACGCAGCGCAGGTCCGCGCGGTTGGTTGGGACGAAGCGACCGGCAAGTTCTCGGACATGGGCCAGTTCGGCATCGCGCCGCACGATCGCCACCTCTATCCGAACTACACCGGTAACAACCCGGGCAACCAGGGTCGTAACCACGCCTACGGCACGATGATCGCCAACCCGTTCGCCGCGACGAGCAAGGACGCCTTCCTGATGATCTACACGACCTCCGGTAAGGACCAGGCGGACATGAACGACCCGCGCAAGAAGCTCTCGGCGTACATCTCGATTCTCCCCATCGCGCAGAACCCGGCGACCCCGCCCCCGACCCCGACGCCGACGCCGACGCCGCAGGACGACCAGCCGCCCCCGATGGACGACCAGCCCGCCCCCGAGACCGAGACCGAGACCGAGACTGGCAGCGAGACGACCCTCGGTGGTTGCTCGACCGGTGGCGCCTCGACCGGCTTCGGCATGCTCCTCCTCCTCGGCCTCGCTGGCCTCATCCGCCGCCGCCGCTAGTCGCAGCTCCTTCCCTCCCCCTTCGAACTCAGGAGCATCCCAAATGCGTAACCTCTTCGCTCTGATCGCGACTGTCGGACTGGTCGGCTGCGTCGGCGATGTCACCGACATGCCCACGCCGGAACCCGAGCAGGAAGAACCTCCGAGCCAGGACACGACGAACCCTGCCGGTGGCGACCTCACGGCAGCCAAGAAGCTCTTCAACGACAACGTCTTCGCGATTCTCACGGCGAAGTGCACCGGTGGCGCCTGCCACTCCGAGACTGCGACCGGGTCGACGCTGACCCGCTTCGTGGCGACGGATGCGGTGCGCGGCTGGGAAGTTGCGACGGGCTACCAGGCGCTGGTCGGCACGTTCACCTCGGGTGCGGCGCCCGTCCTCACGATCATCAAGCCGGGTAACCACAAGGGCGTGACGTACGCGCCTGCCGACGAGCAGAAGATCGTCGCGTGGCTCGACGCCGAGGTCGCGGCTCGCAACGGTCAGCCCACCACGCCACCCCCGGCGCAGAGCGAGACCCTCTCGCAGGCGACCGAGCGCGTGCTCTCCGCCTTCGCCGGTTGCATGACCATCGACAACTTCAAGGCCGCGAACATGGCGCAGGCGTGGGGCGGGCTCGAGGCCGAGGGCAACACCGAGTGCGACAACTGCCACAACTCGGGCGCCGAAGGCTTCATGGCATCGCGCCAGGCCAACTTCATGTACGACGTCATCTCGACCAAGAAGTACTACTTCCTCCAGTACCTCACGGTCGACCTGACGCAGGGCCCGGCGGCCGCGAAGGTCGTCGTCAACAAGGCCTCGTTCCTCGGCGTGTCGAACGCGCAGGACCCGCACCGCGAGCACCCGCGGTTCAACGCGAACACGAACCCCGGCATGACCGCGCTGAACAAGTTCTACACGGACACGATGGCCCGCGTGAACACGCCCGGCCTCTGCGCGCCGCGGCCGCTCGCGAACCAGTAACGGACACGATGTAACGATTCAAAGGCGCTGCCCTCGGGTGGCGCCTTTGTTCGTTTTCGGCGGTAATCTTGGAGACCACATGAGCAATCCTGGCGGCGACGGCCGCACTCACATCAACTCGCCGCTGATGCGCGAGTCGCTGCAGAACAAGGGCGTGCTGGCGACGACGGACAGCGACCGCGATCTGCAGATCTTCCCGGACGTCTCGCTGGTCTCGATCGGCGGGCAGAGCATCTTCGATCGCGGCAAGGAAGCGATCCTGCCGCTCGTCGCCGAGCTCGTCGAGATCAAGGCCGACAAGACGATCAAGTTCGTCGTCGGCGTCGGTGGTGGCACGCGCGTGCGTCACACGATCTCGATCGCCGTCGATCTCGGCCTTCCGGTCGGCGGCATGGCGCAGCTCGTCGGCGCGATGGAGGAGCTCAACGCGATCCTCCTGAACACCCTGCTCGCTCCGCACGGCTCGATGCCGATGCAGCGCGACCACTTCTGGGATCTCCCGCTGTACTTCGACGCCGGCATCACGCCGATCGCGATCTCGGTGCCGCCGTTTCACTTCTGGGAGCCGCCGCCGACCGAGGGCCACCTGCCGATGCACGGCTCGGACTTCGGTTTGTTCCAGCTCGCCGAGGTCCTCGGCATGAAGCAGGCGATCTTCGTCAAGGACGAGGACGGCCTCTACGACAAGGACCCGAAGCACCACAAGAGCGCGAAGCTCTACAACAAGATCACGCTCGCCGAGCTGATGAAGAACATGCCTGCCGAGAACATCCTCGACCACGAGCTCTACGAGGCGTTCCTGACCGCGAAGAGCCTCAAGCGGGTCGTCATCGTCAATGGCCTCAAGCACGGCCAGCTCACGCGCGCGCTGCGTGGCGAGGACGTCGGCACCGTGATCACCAAGGAGACCCGCCGTGGCTGAGCGTCGCACGATCGCATCCCTGCTCTCGGGCTCGACGATGACCGGTGGTGGCGGCGAGAAGCTCGACTACCGGCCGACCGCCGTGATGCCCGACGTCAAGGTCGTCAAGATCGGCGGCCAGAGCATCCTCGACCGCGGGCGCTCCGCGGTGTTCCCGATCCTCGACGAGATCGTGGCGGCCCGGAAGCTCGGCATCCAGGTCGTCCTGCTCGCCGGCGGCGGCACCCGCGCGCGTCACATCTACTCGATCGCGTCCGAGCTCGAGGTTCCGACCGGCGTGGTGGCCACGCTCGGCAAGTACATCCCGATGCAGAACGCGCGGATGCTGCAGATGCTGCTCGCCAAGCACGGCGGCATCTACATGCTGCCCGATGACTTCGAGAAGCTGCCGCTCTACCTCCAGATGGGCTGCATCCCGGTGATGTCGGGGATGCCGCCGTTCGGCTACTGGGAGAAGCGCGAGGAAGGCAGCCGCATCCCGCCGCACCGCACCGACGCCGGCGTGTTCCTGTCCGCGGAGTTCCTCGGCAGCAAGCGCGCGATCTTCATCAAGGACGAGGACGGCCTCTACACCGACGATCCGAAGAAGGATCCGAAGGCGACGCACATCCCGCGGATCACCGCGAAGGAGCTGACCGCCCGCGGCCTGCCCGACGTCGTGATCGAGCGGATGGTCATCGAGTACCTGCCCCGCGCGCAGTGGTGCAAGGAGCTCCAGATCGTCAACGGCCTCAAGCCCGGTCAGGTGCTCGCCGCGCTCAAGGGAGACGATGTCGGGACGATCATCTCGGTGTAGCGCGCCGCTGCTGCTGCTGCTGGCCACCGCGGCCTGCTCGAGCAAGCCTGCGGCGCCCGAGGCCGATCCGGCGAAGGCCCAGGCGCTCGCGGTGACCATGGTCGACCAGATGCCACCACCGGGCATCCGGGTCTGCGAACCCGACGAGGTCATCGGCGGCGCGACGCTCACCACGCCGACGCTCCTCGCGCTCGCGCAGCAGAAGATTCCGACCGACCCGGAGTTTCGCGAGTGGGTCAACCCGGCCGAGCTCGATAGCCCCGCCGCCCGCACACTGATCGATCCGTCCGCCAAGCCCGCCGACAAACGCCGCGCCGCCGCCGAGCTACTCGCGGCGCCGTTCTACCTGGTCTATCGCGTTGACCTCGTCAACGCGCCGATGGCGCTCGCGGTCAAGGAGCTCAAGCGCGGCACCGTCGGGGCGCGCGCGATCCGCTACGACCGCGCCGGCAAGGTCGCCTGCGCACGCGTCTTCGTCTGGCAGAACGACAAGGCGAAGAGCGAGTGGGCGATCGAGCAGAGCGACCGCGCGCAGATCGATCCCGAGATCGCCAAGGCCCTCCAGGACGACCTCCGCGCCGAGATGCTGAAGCGCGTCAGCGCGCTGCCGCTGCCGCCACCGACCGGCCCGATGCCCGAGCGCATCCCCGACGGCATCTCCAATTAGACAGACACAACTTCCACATTCCGGACGGCAAGCGCGCGGAATCGCGCCCGCGAATGGGGACAGACACAACTTGCACAACTTCATGGTCGCAAGCGACCGCGGAGCTGCGCCAGCGAATCGTCAGTTACAGGCGTCGCGCGTCTTGTCGAGCGCGGCAGTCTTGATGATGCCGTCGATGATGTTGGCGTCGCGCCACCGGTTGCACGTCGTCGTCTTGGTGTTCGGCTCGCCGGCGTCGTCGAGATCGTAGTCGACCGCGAACACCGCACGCGAGTCGTCGAGGAACGGCCGCGCCTGATCGCAGTCGGCGTACTCGGCGCAGCGGTCGGCCCATAGCCAGTCGAAGTCGTCCGATAGCTCGTCGGACTGCGCCGTGATCGTGTAGCCGTTACGCATGCCGACGGAGAGCTCGCGGGTGTGCGCCTGTGCCGCGACCTCCTCGTTCCACGACGTGTGCTCGCGGATCGGGATCGCACCGAAGCCGTGGTTGATCGTCGTCTCGTAGGCGATCGCGTCGTTCTTGTCCGCGGCGATGCCATCGCAGCCGATCGTCTTCGCGAGGTCGAAGCGCTTGAACAGGATCGCCGTGAACCGCGCGCGGCTGCCGGCGCGGATATCGAGAAACCGCTCGTTGGCCTCGGCCTCGGTCGTGCTCCAGCCGATCACGCTGTCGGCCGTCGGCGCGGTCGGCCGGTTCGGCGGGCTCGCCTCGAAGCCGGGAAACTTCCGCGCATCGGGGTCGGTCAGCCGGATCGCGCCGGTGTTGACGCGACAGATGACGATCGTCGATGGCGTGCGCGCGTGAAGCTCGGCGATCGTGCCGGCGAGCACGCCGGCGGGCACCGCGACCGGGTCACCATCGCCGTAGTCGATCATCGTCGCGGTCGGCACGACGTCCCACAGCTCGAGGATGTACATCGCGCGGGCCGGC
Organism: Deltaproteobacteria bacterium; assembly: GCA_013812655.1. Taxonomy (GTDB): domain Bacteria; phylum Myxococcota_A; class Polyangia; order Haliangiales; family Haliangiaceae; genus JABFXX01. The sequence continues at coordinate 11,860 of JACCTC010000156.1, forward strand.
GTGACGTCGAACGGCGCGGTCAGCTGGATGTCGAAGTTGCGAGCCTCGCCCGGGGTTGGGTTCCACCACGGTGGATCGTAGGCGTCCTGCAACGCGTCCTGCTTCGCGTCGGGACGGAACGGCTGGCCCTTGCAGGCCATCGTCGGCGCGACCAGCCCAAGAACCACGAGCCAGGTCGGCGCGAATCGCATCGCGTGATTCTACACGGCCAGGTCGCCCGGGCGCGCCGACGTGCGATCGACGTTGCGTCAGTCTTCGCGCCCGCCAGCCGCTTCGCGACTGGGGCTAATACTTCGTGGCGCTGCCCGAGCCCGCGCCGCCGCCCGTGCCCGTGCTCGAACCACCGCCCGTGCCGGCCCCACCGCCGGTACCGCCCGTGCGCTCCTTGCCCTTGGAGTCGCCCGCGCCCGAGTGGTTACCGCCGTGCTCGCCCTTGCCGCCACCGACGCCGCCGGTGGTGCCCGCGTCACCCTGTTTGATGTTCGTCTTCACGAACTCGGCTGCCTTGGTGATGCGCTCGTCGATCTGCTTCTTGAGATCGTCGGCCTTGTCCTTCGGCGTGATCGTGATCGTGACGCCCTTGGCATCGTTCTTCGCGGTCGCCGTGCCGCCCTCGCCGAGGAACACCGGACAGATGCCCATACCGCCGCCGTGCGAGCCCTTCTGGTCGTGGGTCACGCCGCCCGCCGCGCCGTCCGCCTTCTCCTTGAGAAGCTCCTCGGTGCGGCGCTGGATCGATGCGATCGCGTCCTTGTCGGCGGATGTGATCGTCAGCACGACGTCCTTGCCCTTGAGCGCGGACTTCGTCGTCGAGCCGAACACCGTGCTCGGGCAGTTGCCTGCCTTCTTCGACATCGGCTCGGTGCTGCCTGCCATCGCGGCAGAGCCCGCCGAGCCGCTGTCGGAGCCCATCATCGCCGAGCCCGCGGAGCCGGCAGAGCCCGCCATGTCCGAGCCGGAGCCCGCCATGTCCGAGCCCATCATCGCCGATCCGGAGCCCGCGGCAGTGTCGGGAGCCTTCTCCTTCTTCTTGCAGGCCGTCACGCTCAACGTCAGGGACAGCGCCAGTAGAGTCATCGCGGTGCGCATCAGAGTTCCTCCGAAGCGGCATGCTACAACTTTTCGGTGCGCGTCTCGGGCCTCGCGGCGGCGTTGTGGATGACCGCGGCGCTCACCGCGTGGTCACCGATCGCACGCGCGGAGCTGCCGGTCCGGTTGCCGCCCGGCACGCGCACCGATGCGTCCGGCCAGCTCGTCTCGGCGCGCGGCCTGCGCGACACGACCGACGCGATCGCGAAAGATCTCGCCCGCCGCGGCATCATCGCCCGCCAGCTCGGCCCCTACCGCGTGCGTGGCGTCGAGCTGACCCGGTTCCTCAGCGACACGCCATCGACGCTTTGGCTCGCGATTCACGTGATGCGGAGCGGTGGCAAGACACTGATCTTCTTTGTCTCGCGACCGGCTCTTGACGAAACCCGCCCCGCCCGTTAGGAACTAGGCCCTCACTCGGGGATCGTCTAATGGCAGGACGCAAGACTCTGACTCTTGCTATCTAGGTTCGAATCCTAGTCCCCGAACCAACGAAGGCTTGACCGTTCGAACCTGCCCAGGTAAGAACGCCTTCCTTCCCGGCCCCATAGTCTAGCGGTTAGGACGTCGCCCTCTCACGGCGAAAACAAGGGTTCAAGTCCCTTTGGGGTCACCAGGTTACGATGAACGCGCGCTCTCCTGACCGGGGCGCGCGTCCTTCGTTTCGGCCGGGCGTTTCGGCTCGACGACGCCTTGCGTCGCCGCGGGTTCGCTACTGCCTGCGCGATCCCTTGCACGATCATTCCACTGCCCTTGCCGAGCGCGAGCCACGTCGTCGCGTTCGGGTAGCCGAGGACGAGAGCCTGGGTCTTGCCAACGTCGAGCAGCTTGAAGAGCGCGCCCTTGCAGGCGCGGTCGTAGTCGGGCCCGTCACCCGTCCACAGCTTGCGCGCCGCATCCTGCAAGCACACCAGCGGGCCGCCTTCCGTATCGGCCCACTTGAGGGTCTTCGCTTGCTTCGCGAGTGCGCGGAACGCCGTGCGCTCGGCGGTGGTCTGGCGTTTCACCTCGGGCGCCGCTGCCTGCATGCCGATGCGTGTCAGCCGCACGAAGGCGAACACGCCGATCGCGGTCTTCTGCGCCGCGGCGATGTGCACCTCGTAGTCTCCCGGAGCGAGCTCGAGCTCGATCCACCAGCTACCGAGATCGCGCTTCTCGAACGGGTGAAATGCGAGCACGTGCTTGCCGATGGCGCGCAGGCGCATCGCAGCTGGCTTCCACTTCTTCGCCGGCACCGCGCCGATCAACTTCGCGAGCTTGGGCGTCGGCCGCTCGCCAGTGCCATACCGACTGGCATCGAGCCAGCACACGACGACGCCGCCTGTCGCGGTCGGCACCCAGCCGGCCGTACCGAACCGGTAGTGGGCGGCGAGACCGTTGGCACCCTTGAACGTGAAGGTCGTGAAGTCGGGCTGATCCTCGTTCGCCCCGCCCATCGGCGCGAACGGCATTTGCGCCGCCTCGCGCGCGGCGTCCCATTGCTTCTTGTTCCACTTCAACGCTGCCTCGCGCGGCAGCAGCATGCGCGGGACATTTCCGTTGCCCGTGAATTGCGTCACCGCGCGCGCCTAGCGAAGTCGGCCTGAAGCTGCGATCTCCGATCGCGAATCAAGCTCGTTGGGGCCTGGCCACGTTGCGTTTCGGCCGCGACGGGATGATGATGGCGGCCAAATTCAACGACGGGGGGGGTGTATGAGGTCGTTTGTCGTGGTGGTTCTCGGGTGCATGCTCGCGCTCGCGCACGTCGCGCATGCCGGCGCACAGCCGGAGTCGTCGTCGCCGCCGCCGCCGCCGCCGGGCGTCGGTGATCCGCAGGCTCAACAGCCGACGCCGAGCGCCGGGCCCAGGTTCGGCGTGTTCGTCGGCGGGCTTTCGGTGCCCGGCGAGAACGTGACCGCATATGCAGGCGGCGCGCTGGTGACCTTTCGAAAGGTGCGGCGCGGCTTCGAGCCACGCCTGTTTGCACTCGCGTATCGCGTCGAGGACGACCACACGATCACGGTCGGCAGCTCGCTGGTCATCCAGGACACTTGGTGGTTCGGAGGCGCCTACGGCTTCGGGTTCGGTAGCGGCATCGGCTACGCGAGCTTCGAGCAGAAGACCAGCAGCGGATGGGATGACTCGTCGCTCCAGATCCTGTTCTACGTGGCGCCCGTCGTGTTGCGCTTCGGGGCGGTCGAGCTCGGACTCAACGCCGGAGCGACGCGATTCTTCGCCCACGATGTGCGGCCGTTTGGCTACGCGTACGCGGCGTTGACGCTGTGCCCCATCGCCGCGTGCTCACAGCACGAAGACGAGGACGCGGCCGGCGCGATGGGCAGCGACGAACGCGCGTTCGCCGTCGGTCGTGATGCCGCGCGGCTCCCACGGGCCGCGGGCGATGAGCGCGGAACGACGGCCGTCGAGCCACAGCCGGCGGACCGCGCCGAGCCGGGTCTCCTCGTCATAGGTGGTGACGAGGACGGAGTCATCGCCGCACGCGCAGACCGAGTCCGGCGCATCGATGTCGCCCGCGAGCTGGATGCGAAACACCGCGCGGCCGGACACCAGATCGACGCGAAACACCGCGCGCTGGCGAGCATCCGCGATCACGAGTGACGCGCCGACCTTGGCGATGCCCATCGGCTTCAGGAAGCCGTCGAGCACGGTGGAGGGAACGCCGCTCGCGAGATCGACCACGACGATCGAGCCGTCGAACGCGCCGCGCTTGCCCGACATGAACTGCGTCGTGTAGATTGCGTGCTCGTCTGCGTCGTACGCGATGCCGTACCGCCAGAACCGCGATGGCAGCTTTTCGAGAGCCGCCATCTCCCCATCGGGACGGACGCGGACGATCGCACCGGCCCGACCGTGCCCGACGCGAACGGCGTACAGCGTGCCGTGCCGGGTAACGACCAGGCCGCCGACGCGGTTTCCGGTGACGATACCGGCGGCCGGGATCGTCGCAATCCGCTGCTGGCGCTCGCCGGCGATGCGGACGATCGCGCCGCTGTAGCCATCGGCGACGAACAGGACGTTCGCGCTCGCGTCGTAGACGACGCCGCTCGGATCGTCGCGCGCCGGGATCGGCGAATCGTCGAGGGGAAGTGCGACGGGATGCATGGCCGCGGGCCGCGAGGACATCTCCCGCGAGGCTCATGCCACTGGCGTGCCGGTCGTAACTCCCGTGGTTCCGATGACAAGGCTGTGATCGCTGAGGTCTTGGCTCCCCGAAGCTGGGCATGCGCGCCTCGACGAAACCGGATGCGCGGGCTTGCACGCGCCGGGGTGTGTCCGGACGATGCACCCTGCTCGACGCACTTGGCGTCGATCCACAAGGGGTATGGACATGCTCGAGACGATGAACGGCAACGGCGAACACCACGCGGAGTTGATCTCCAACCAGGGCACGCTGCGCTCGAACCAGGACGGCATCCTGGCGAACCAGCGCCAGATCCTCGCGAACCAGCAGAAGATCCTCGCGAACCAGACCAAGATCGCCGGTAACCAGAAGGTGCTGCAGCAGATCCTGGGGAACCAGAAGGTGATCCTCGCGAACCAGGCGAAGATCGCTGGCAACCAGAAGGTGCTCGGGAAGATCCTGGCGAACCAGGAGCGCATCCAGGGCAACCAGAAGAAGCTCGACCAGGTCCTCGCGAACCAGAAGTCCGTGCTGTCGAACCAGAAGGTCAGCAGCGCGAACCAGAAGAAGCTCGACCAGGTCCTCGCGAACCAGGCAAAGATCGCCGGCAATCAGAAGAAGCTCGACCAGGTGCTGTCGAACCAGAAGGTCAGCATCGCCAACCAGCGCAAGCTCGACCAGGTCCTCGCGAACCAGAAGCGCATCCTCAACAAGCGGTAATGGACCTGCTCGAGCGGGCTCGCGCGCTGGCTAGATGTCCGCTGTTCGCGGAGCTCGCGCCCGCGGTCGTGATCCGGCTGGCGGAGCGCGCGCGCCCGAGCTCGCTCGAGGCCGGCGAACGGCGCACGACCGACGACCACGTATGGATCGTCGCCGACGGTGGGCTGGCGATCGTCGCGCGTGGCGAGGCAGCGTTCGACGCCTCGGTCAGCTCGATGAAGCGTCACGGCACGGTGGCGACCGCAGGTCACATCGTAGGGCTCATCCGCGTGGTCGCGCCGGCCACGCCCGTCGTCGAGGCGATCGCGGATCGCGCGACCACGGTGCTCGCGATCGGGCTCGATGACATGCGTGACGTCCTCGAGGAAGATCCGGTCGCGCTCGCGGCCCTCGCCGATGCGCTCGCCCGCCAGCTTTTGGATCCCACGTGAACCGGCGCGCGTTCGCGCTCGGCGCGGTGATGGTCCTGTTCGGCAACTTCGTCGCGGTCGCGCTGCGATCGTTCGCGGAGTCCGCGTTTCTCGCGACGTATGGCGCGAAGCAGCTGCCATGGCTGCTCATCGCGAACGCGGGCGGCTTCGCGGTCGCGACGCTCGGCTACGACCTGCTGACCCGGCGCGCGCACACCCGCATCGTCGATCTCGCGCTGCTCGGCGTGCTCGGCATCGCAGCGGCGACCGCGCCCTCGTTGCTCGCCGCAGGCGCGTCACCCGCGGTCCTCGTCGTCGCGCTCGCCGCGATCTCGCAGGTCGCGGGGCTCGCGCTGTGGAACCGGGTCGCCGCCGCGGTCGCCGGT